>NZ_AP025281.1:4595597-4901970 GCF_024347195.1 Aliamphritea hakodatensis | reverse complement strand
ACCGTACGGTGGGTAAACGCCCAGCAACATAAAGAAAATAACGTGGAAGGCCAGTGGGCAAAGCACCACTGACAGCGCCAGCCCTGCCGGGCTGCGTACGCCAAACAGATAAAGGGCCAGCGGTGCCACAATGGCTGTGGGTAACAGATAGCCAAACCAGCTGAACGACTGTTGATACAGCACCGCAATGATAAACAGGATGATTACATCCCGGGCACCCTGATTGCTTTGCCCGGTTGTTTCGGTGTGGGTATTACGCAGCGCGTCCAGCAGGCTGATGGCGGCAATAATCCCAAGTGCGACCGCGGCACCGAAAGGCACAATGCCTGCCCAGGTTTCTCCCGGGGAAGCGTCGGGTACCCGCAGGGCACCCCAGACAGCGACTGCACTGAGCAATGCCAGCACCAGTGCTTCACAGATGTTTCGAATAGCCATAACCTTTCCCGGAAAGTCAGTGTAAAAAAGCATTATGCCGGAGCCGCTCAGGCCCCGGTTTCAGAAGCAGGCGTTACTTTTTGGCTAAGCCTTCGACCAGCGGGGCGGCGTCTGCTTTCATGGCCGTCAGCGTGGTTTTTGCATGGCTGCCGGGCTGGTAGACCGGGCCTGTGCCCCGTTTGATCAGCAGCTCTGCAAATTCCGGTTTGGCGGCAATTTTTTCCAGTGCGGTTTCCATCCGGCTGATGATGTCAGCGGGGGTTCCCTGTGGGGCGAATACAATCACCGGTGAGGATACTGCAGCAAACGGGATGCCCAGTTCACCAAAGGATGGCACATCTTTCATGATCGCGTCCCGGGCATCGCTGTTGACGGCCAGCGCACGGAGCTGGCCTTCAAAGCCTGCCAGTTGCTGCACCCCCAGGAAGCCGAAATCTGCCTGTTCGCCGATCAGAGCTGCACGGGTCGGACCGCCGCCTTTGTAGGGTACGTCCTGCACCTGAATGCCGTTTTTCTGCATAAAGCCCAGCCCGCCGACAAAGTGGAATCCGCCCCGGCCGGAGTGGGCCCAGCGCAGATCTTCCGGGTTAGCTTTGGCGGCGGAAATGACGTCAGCAACGTTCTTGAACGGGCTGTTCACCGGCACCATCAGAGAGGTTTGCAGCAGACCGATCTGGGCCACGAACTGGAATGATTCCAGTGCGTCCAGCCGGGTCTTGCGGGTCAGGGTTGAGAGCAGGAAAGACCCACCGGAGGTCATCATAAAGGTGTAGCCGTCCGGTTTGGCATTGACGGCGGAGTTGGCACCGTTCAGGCCGCCGGAGCCGGGCTTGTTAACTACTACAACCGGGACTTTGAAAACGTCTTTGGCAGCCGCTGCAAGTGCCCGGGCATAGGCATCGGTACCGCCGCCGGCTTTATAAGGCACGATGATGTTAATCGGCCGCTTTGGCCAGTCGGCGGCCTGAGTGGCCGTGGCAAACGTACCGGCAGCGAGTGTGAGGGCCAGCCCGGTGGCCAGCTTTTTGAAGAAGGAACGGCGTTGCATAATGAGTCTCCTTATTTTTCTTATACTGATCAAATTAGCAGCAATATTCATTTACTAAAAATGCAAAAATGTTTAATTTGTTTGCGTATACGTAAAGTGTTGGGGTGTGAGATATGAATATCAAAGCGTTACGCGCATTCAGGGCAACCCTGAGCGGTGGCTCGCTGGCCGTTGCCGCGGAAAAACTGCACCTCAGCCAGCCGGCGGTGAGCCGCCTGATCACCTCACTGGAAGGTGAGCTGAAACTGGATCTGTTCGACCGTTCCGGCCGTAACCTGACCCCCACTGAAGAAGGCATGGCGTTTTACCGGGAAGCCGGGCGGATTCTCGATAATCTTGATGAAGTTCCCAGAATCGTGGCAGAAATCCGCGCCGGCCGGACGCAGATCCTGCGGGTAATTGCCATGCCCCGGGTGTCGCAGGCACTGGCATCGCCGGCGGTGGCGGCGCTGTTACAGCAACATCCGGATATAAATGTCAGCCTGGATGTGCGGGCCCGCCGGGAAGCCGGGGAGTGGCTGGTGGGCCGGGAATATGACATCGGCGTTGGGGCGTTACCGGTGGATCATCCGGACATTCACACCGAAGTGTTACTCAGAGCCCGGCCGGTGGCGATTCTGCCTGCCGGGCATCCGCTGGCGCAGCATTCGGCACTGCGGGCGGAAGATCTGGCGGAATATCCGGTCATCCGGCTGATGCGGGGCTTGCTGTTGCGCGATCAGTTGGATGACATTTTCAGTGCCGTGGGCATTGTGCCCCGGCATCTTTGTGATGTGTCTTCTTCTCAGGTGGCTTGCCAACTGGTGGCAGAGGGAGCCGGTATCACCATTGCGGATCAGGTGGTGGCTGCGAATATCGGTACGGATAAAATTGTCACCGTGCCCATTATCCCCAAGCGCTGGATGGCCTTCGGTTTACTCTATCCTAAAGCCAGTGTGGCAACCCCGGCCAGAGAGGCGTTTATTGAGCAGTTGCGGATACAGGCACACAGGCTGGCTGCCGCGTTCGCGGACATTGAAACGGTTGAGACGCGCTGAACAGACAATCGCAGCTGAAAAGTTTATGCACAAAATCTGTGGATAAACATGTTTGTAAGCTGAGCAGTTCTACTGCAGCCCACCAATCCCCTTATCTTTGTTATGACTGGTTAAATGCCGGGCAGTGATTGTTTTGTACTGGTATTTAGTATTATTGGTATGCTAAATTAAAGATCAATCATTCTCATTTAGATTAATCAGCCATGAATTCCCGTCATTATCTGCTCGCTTTCTCAGCGGGCATTGCTTGCTTCTGGTCTGCTGTTTCCGGCGCCGCTGCACTGGAAAAAACCCAGAAAACCCTTGCTGACGCTCAACAGCAGGCGGTCACCAAACAACAACAAATTGATGCGCTGGACAGCAAAACGGTTGCTGATCATCAGCAGTATCTGGATACCCTGCGTCAGGCGGATCTGCTGGATGCTTATAACCGTCAGCTGGCAAAACTGATCAGTGCCCAGCAAGAAGAGCTGAACAGCACTGAACAGCAGCTGGCTTCACTGGAACAGACCGAGCTGACTGTCCTGCCACTGCTGGAGCAGATGCAGGCAGGGCTGCGACGTTTTGTTGAGGCCGACTTACCTTTCCTGCAGAGCGAGCGTGAAGAGCGTCTGCAAAGGTTAGATAACTTGCTGAACCGGGCCGATGTCAGCCTGGCGGAAAAATACCGCCAGTTACTCAATGCCTATCAGACCGAGGTGGAGTATGGCCGCACGCTGGAAGCTTACAGCGGCGAGCTGATAAACGCCGCTGGCAGCCGGGAAGTGAACTTTATCCGCCTGGGGCGCACGGCACTGTATTACCAGACCCGGGATGGTCAGGAAAGCGGTATCTGGAATGCCGGCTCAGGCCAGTGGGATAACCTGCCGGACAGCCAGAATGTTGCGGTTCACAAAGCGATACAACTGGCGCGGCAGCAGGTGGTCCCTGATCTGCTGACGTTGCCTTTACCGGCGATTACTCAGGAGGTACAGCCATGAAACTGAGTTGTGTACTGGCAACCGTTTTACTGCTGGGCAGTGCGGTAAATGCCTCCGCGGCAGAAGCTGACATGCAGGCGCTGTTAAATACGGTTCAGGACAGGGTTGCCCGGGAGCAGGCTACCGATCAGCAGCGGCTGGCCACGTTCCGGCAATCCAGCCGGGAGCAGGTTAAATTGCTGCAGCAGGCGGAGGCACGGCTGGCCGCCAGCCAGCAGCGACAGACAGACCTGAAAACCCTGTTCGATGAGCAGGAGTCCTTGCTGGCAGAACAGCAGAACCTGCTGAAAAACCGCACCGGTCAACTGGGTGAAATTTTTGGTGTGGTTAAGCAGCAGGCCAAAGACCTGCAGGGCGTCCTGATGGACTCGCTGATCAGCGCAGAGCTGCCCGGCCGGGCAGAGCGGCTGGAATTCAGCGGCCAGCAGGAAGTGCTGACCCGTCATGAGCTGGAAGCGCTCTGGCAAACGTTTCAGCAGGAGCTGATTTACAGCGGACAGGTTAAAGCGTTTGAGGCCCCTGTGGTGATGACCAGTGGCGAAACCCATAACACCGAAGTGGTCAGGGTGGGGGCGTTCAATGCGGTTAGCGCTGACGGTGAGTTTCTGGTGTATGCCGATGACCGGCTGAAACAGCTGGCCCGCCAGCCGGACAGTTCGGTCCGTGCACAGGCTGCTGAGTTTGTCCGCGGAGAAGGCGATACCTTACTGGTTGATCCTAACCGGGGCGGGTTGCTGCAGTTGTTGTCACTCAAACCGACGCTGCAGGCGCGTATTGAACAGGGCGGCGGTGTCGGTTATCTGATTATCGGGCTGGGGATTGTCGGTTTACTGGTGGCGCTCTGGCGCTTGCTGGTCAGTACTTACACCGGCTTGCGGATTCGCCGTCAGCTGGCGGCGGTACAGAATCCGCGTAAAGACAACCCGTTAGGACGTCTGTTACTGGCGGCACAGGCCGGCGGTAGCCGCGAAGATATGGAAGTGCGTCTGGATTCGGCCCTGCTGGCAGAAACCCCGAAGCTTGAACAGGGGCTGGCGATACTGAAACTGATCGCTGCGGTTGCGCCGCTGCTGGGTCTGCTGGGCACAGTAACCGGTATGATCGGTACTTTCCAGAGTATCACCCTGTTCGGTACCGGTGATCCGAAGATGATGGCCGGCGGTATTTCTCAGGCGCTGATCACCACGGTGCTGGGGCTGTGTGTCGCCATTCCTCTACTGTTCTGCCACAGCCATCTGTTTTCCCGGACCCGCCGTACCCTGCAGTTCCTGCAGCAGAAGAGTCTGGCGATTCTGGTGGAACGTGAAGAAGCGCAGCAGCCGGAAGTGTTAGCGGAGGAGTATCCGGAGGCGGCCAATGCTGCCTGATACACAGTTTATGCAACTGATACTGGAAGAGTTTTTCCAGGCGGGCGGCCCGGTATTGCTGGTGCTGGCCGGGCTGGCGCTGTTGTTGTGGACGTTGTTACTGGAACGTTGTTGGTTTCTGGTGCGCAGCTTCCCGCAGATGCTGCGGGACTGTCAGACCGCAACTAGCTATGGCAGCTTTTTGCAGCAAAAATGCGCGGCGAATGTTGCTCTGCAGACATCACTGGCAATGATCAAAACCCTGATTGCCCTGTGCCCTTTGCTGGGGTTGCTGGGCACGGTGGTGGGCATGATTCAGCTGTTTGATGTGCTGGCATTGCGGGGGGCGGCTAATCCCCGTCTGATGGCTGCCGGGGTTGCTCAGGCAACGCTGCCGACGATGGCCGGCATGGTGCTGGCGGTCAGCGGACTGTTGTTTTATGGCCGTTTAAAGCGTTACAGCCAGCAACAGTGGCAACGTTTGAATATCTTAAGTAATAACTGGCGGAGCCGCTGCTGATGGCCGTTCGACCGAATTTTGAAATGCAGGAAGACGAATCCGGCATTGATATGACCCCGATGCTCGACATCGTTTTTATCATGCTGATTTTTTTCATTGTGACCACCACCTTTGTCCGTGATGCCGGCGTCGAAATTAACCGGCCGCAGGCGCAGAGTGCTGAGCCGGTGAAAGCGCAGGGCGCGCGTATCGCAATTACCGCAGACGGTGAGATCTGGCTGGACAAGCAGCAACTGGATATCCGTATGGTACGTCCTGCACTGGAACGGTTACGGGCCGATGAGCCGAATCTTGGTGTGCTGATTCAGGCAGATAAAGACGCCGGTACCGGGTTGTTAATTGAAGTGCTGGATGTGATTAATCTGATGGGCATTGAGCAGGTGGCGGTGGCTACCCGGGAAGACGGTTAATGGTCCGGCAAATTGCGTTTGTGCCATTGGCGCTGCTGGTCACGCTGATGCTGTTTCTGGTCATGGCCCGGCTGGCCGGCATTGGCGTGCCGGTTGAACAGGTGCTTCAGGAAACCCTGACGCTGAATATGCAGCAGTTGCGCTTCGATGATGAGTTGCAGGTACGCCAGCGGGAAGCCCTGACACCGCCGCAGTTGTCACAGCCTCAGCCAAGGCCCGATCAGCCGGAGGTGGATCTTAAGCCCCAGCTGGATATCCAGCCGGTGGCCGTGAAGCTGGATTTACCGGATATTGATCTGGATATGGCACTTAAAGTATCGCCCCATACGGATCAGCTGGAGGTGGCTAAACCGACACCGCCAAAACCGGCGAAGCCGGAGCCTGTCGCGGAACCTGTGGAAACAGTAGCGGCCCCTGCGCCGCCCACCGACGCCCAACCGACACCAGTACTGGCGCCTTCTGCTATGTCAGCCGAGTTGCCGATGAATGTCTCTGCGGCACCCCAGGTGCGGGTGAATCCTCAGTACCCCCGCCGTGCGTTGCGGCGCAAGGTACAGGGTTATGTGGTGGCGGAATATGAGGTGGATGCCGGTGGGAATGTGTTACCGGACAGCTTCAGAATTGTTGAGTCTCAGCCTAAAAAAGTCTTCGACAAGGTAGTGCGGCGCGCCATTCTCGGTTGGCGGTATGCGGCTACCGGAAGCCCTTACCGTACCCGGCAGCGGCTGGAGTTTAAGATTGAAAAATAATCTGAGTGCTGCGCGGGCGTCAGTCCGGCAGCGATAGAAAACAGGTTTAAGTTATGAAAGTGCGCATACTGCTACTGGCTTTGCTGGCCAGTTTTTCAATGGCAATGATCTCGCCGGTCATGGCGAAGGCGCTGTCGCCGGGTGTGTATAAAAAGCTGCTGGCGGTTCACGAATCTTACAATGACGGGGCATACGGTCAGGCGCTGAAGCAGGTGGACAGTCTGTTAGCGGGAAAACTGTCAGATTATGCCCGGGCGCAGGCATTACATATGTCCGGCGCGGTACGTCTTGCCCAAGAGAACTATGCCGGGGCGCTGCAGGCATTCAGCCAGGCGTATCAGCTCAAACAGCTGGAAAAACCCAGGCAGCTGCAGCTGTTGCACAACATTGCTCAGCTGAGTTATCAGACTGAGCAGTGGCAGCGCAGCCTGAAAAATTTCTCAGCCTGGCAACAGGCGGGGGGGAAGCCCGGGGCTAATGATTACCTGATGCAGGCACAGGCTTACAGTGCACTGAAAGACTGGCAGAAGGTGATTCCCGCTGCCCGGCAGGCCATTGCCCTGCATGCCTCACCACCGGATGCCTGGTATCAGGTACAGCTGGTGGCGCACTGGCGTCTGAAACAGTTTAAGCAGGCGACGGATTTACTCAAAGTGCTGGTGACCCGTCAGCCGGAAAATGCGTTTTTCTGGCAGCAACTGGCTTACGGATATCAGCAACAGAACGATGACAAATCGGTACTGGTAACCCTGCGTGGGGCTTATGTTAAAGGGGTGTTGCAGAGCGATAAGTACGTGCGCTGGCTGGCGCAATTACTGATTCAGGAAGGATCGCCGCAGCGGGCTGTGGAGATCATCCGTGAATCACTGACCGCAACGCGGCTGAAAAACAATCGCCAGACACAGAAGATGCTGGTGCAGGCGTATCTTTTAGCCAAAGATTATCAGGCCGCGCGGCCATTGCTGGAAATGCTGGCAGAGCGGACGGACAGTACCCTTATGTATCAGCAGCTGGCACAGGTGAATATGCAGTTGCGGCGTTGGCGGGCTGCCTATCAGGCACTGGGTAAGGCCATTGCGGCGGCACCGGATAACACCGGCCAGCTGTACATTATGCAGGGCATGGCCAGCCTGAATGATGCTCAGCTGGACAAAGCCCGGCAGAGTTTCCAGCGCGCCAGCGAATATCCGTCAGCTCAGGACAGTGCGAATAACTGGCTGAGCTATATTGAGACGCTGCAGAAAGACACTGATAATCCGGCTTAACACGCTGTTCCCTGTATTGCAGAGTAACTGCCTGCAATATTTTAGTTCTGTATTTAAACGTTTTTGTTATTAGCGGATCCCCGTAAAGCGGTTGCTAATATTGTTATGAAATGATTAAATGATAATACTTATCATTAAGAATAGCGTTTGTTGAATTTGTCTCCACGCTAAATCTGTTCAGTAAGAGAATCAAAAAGTGACCGATAAACCCGTTGTAGTTGCTTCGCAGGAAGAAAGACGGATTCAGCTTCAGGAGCTGATGTCGCAAAGCAATCAGGTAATCATCGTACACAACGGTGAAGATTACCGCTTGCGCATTACCCGTAACGGCAAGCTGATACTGACGAAGTAATTTTACCGGATAGCCGGCAAGGTTATCCGCTGCAGTTTCTGCAATACATATCCCCGCTAAGCCAGCCACCATACCGGCAGCCAGTTAGTGGATCGTTCAAAGGAATGATCAGGGTGCATCAGTGAATGCTGATGCACGTTTACGTACACAACTAACTGACAATTTAACTATGAAAACCATTCCCTCATTGCTGGCAACAGCTGTGCTGCTTTCGCACGCCCAAAATTTGCTGGCTGAAGACGATAACACCATTTTAGTCTCCGCTAAGGCACCGGTAACCGCTGAAGAATATTCGGGATCGGTCAGTGTGGTGACGGCCGCTGAGATCAAAGCCAGCGGTGCAACCAATCTGGTAGAAGCACTGGAAACCGCCCCGGGTATTACCACCGGCATTTCCGGTAACAATTCTTCAAAAGTGATCAAAATCCGCGGCATGGAAGCGGAATACAGCCTGATTCTGGTGAATGGCAAGCGTATCCCGAACAGCGACCGTAACCTGCCGTTTGGTCCGGGTTACCGTTATAGCTGGGTGCCGGTGGAAAACATTGAACGGATCGAGATTATCCGCGGTGCCGCCTCAAGCATTTACGGTTCAGATGCGCTGTCCGGTGTGATTAACATCATTACCAAACAGGCGGGTGATGAATGGAGTGGCTCGGTGACCGTTGATGCCCAGCGTCTTGATGGCTCCGGCGGTGGCGACGGTGAAGGCATTACCGTGACGGCCGCCGGCCCGCTGAGTGAAACCGTGGATCTGAGCATCGCGCTGGAAAAGAGTCAATCTGATGCGGTTGAAGATGATGACGGCCTGACGATCAAATCTGCCCGTGATGTCAGAAACCTGCAGGCGGATCTGGGCATTAATCTGGATGAAGTCAGCCGGTTACAGTTCGGCATCATTGCCGGTGACGAAGACGGTGAAGATATTGATAACAGCCGGGGCAGGGTTGTGCAGAATGATCTGGATCAGGAGCGCCGTTTATTCAGTGTGGATTACAGCACGGTGGTGAGCGGTTTTAACCTGAGCACCGGCGCGGTTAAAGGCAAGACTGATCTGACGGAAGGCACCAATGAGTGGAAGATCACCGAAGAGAACTACTCAGTGGATGTCGATGGTGCGCTGAATGACAGTCACTATCTGAGTGCGGGTATTGAACGGCGAATCGAAGGTGCTGACCGGTTCGACCGTGATTTTGCTGACGAATTCCGTTCCTGGTCGCTGTACCTGCAGGACCGTATCGACCTGACTGATGCCCACAGCCTGACGCTGGGAGCTTCATATGATGATCATAACCGCTATGACAGCGAGATCAGCCCGAAGGCTTACTGGAACTGGCAAATTAATGATGCCTGGAGCATGAAGGCCGGTTATTCCCACGGTTATATCGCGCCTTCGATCCGGGAAGGTTCCAGCCAGTATGTCATTCCGGCAGGCCCGCGCCGTTATGAAGGTAACGATGATTTGCAGCCGGAAACCAGTGAAACCAAGGAAGTCAGCCTTGCCTATGTCGGTGATGCCTTTGATGCATCAGTCGCGGTTTTTAATACCGATATCGATGACCTGATCACCACCACAGATACTGTCAGCGGTCCGATTACAATTGCGCAGTACAACAACGTCGATAAGGCACAGATCAACGGTCTGGAAGCATCTGCCGGCTGGCAAGTGACGGACACCAGCAAGCTGAGCTTTAACTACACCTTCCTCGATACCGAAAATAAGAGCGGTGACAACGAAGGTAAGGAACTGACCAAACGTCCCCGCCATACCGCTAACCTGAAACTGAACCAGATGCTGCCGTCGATCGACAGCAGTCTGTATCTGGCGGTGCGTTCGGTCAGTAAGCAATACAACGATGCTGCCAACACCAGTGAAATTGACAGCCATACCCTGGTGAATGTCGGCTTCACCAAACATCTGGGAGAGAACGTTGATGTACAGGCATCGATTTATAACCTCGGTGATAAACGGGTGATGGATAACACCGAAGCGGTGGAAGTTGGCCGTGAATACCGGTTATCACTTTCTTATAACTTCTGAGGACCGGCGCCGGAGCCGGTAACCGGCTTCAGCCCACCCGCGTAAGCAGTATGCCGTGTTGTTTTTCCCCCTTTAAAGCAACACGGCATCGCGCGTTAACAACCTACTTTTGATGATGTGCCTGGTGAGCAGGCAACAGTGGAGCACATAACATGCCATTAACCGATGTATTTACCCGTTCTGTGAGCAACAGCGAACTGCAGCAGCGCTTTGCCCAGCTGATGGCGGCTGAACCTGAAATCCGCCGCCGGGACATTGCCCATAAACTGGATGTGTCGGAAGCGGCGCTGATTGATCAGCAGTGCGGTGTACAGAGTGTGCGGCTGAATGATCAGTTTGCTGACATGATCCAGGCCATGCCGGATCTGGGTTACATCATGACCCTGACCCGTAATGAATATGCCGTGCATGAACGCAAAGGTATTTACGACAATGTCCGTATCGGTGGCCCGATGGGGTTGGTGATTACCGAAGACCGCAAGATTGATTTGCGGATTGTGCTTAGCCGCTGGGCGTTTGGCTATGCCGTGCGGGAAGAAACCGCCCGGGGTGACCGCTTCAGCCTGCAGTTTTTTGATCATACCGGCACCGCGATCCAGAAAATATTCCTCCAGCCGGATAGCTATGAACAGGGCTACGCTGAGCTGGTAAATACCTTCCGTGCCACTGAGCAGGGCGGCGAAGAAACTTACAGCGATACCGTGGAAGTGCCGGAATATGCTGCCGATGAGCAGGTGGATGTGGCCAGACTGACTGAAGAGTGGCTGGCCATGACGGATGTACACCAGTTCTTCGGCATGTTGCGCCGCCATCAGGTCAGCCGTGAGCAGGCGTTCCGCTTAGTCGGCGCACCGCATGCGGAGGCGATTGATCCGGCGGGCATCGTTACCTTGCTGGAACAGGCGGCGGCAAAAGCACTGTCCATCATGTGTTTTGTGGGTAACCGGGGCAATATTCAGATTCATACCGGGCCGGTGAAAACCATTAAGCGGATGGGGCCATGGCTGAATGTACTGGACCCTGAGTTTAACCTGCATTTGTTGGAAAACGGGGTCGCCGGTGCCTGGCTGATCCGTAAACCAACGGAAGATGGTATTGTGACGTCGGTTGAGTTGTATGACCATGCCGGCGAAACCATTGCCCAATTCTTTGGCCAGCGGCAGGAAGGCAATCCGGAAAATGCTGTCTGGCGTGAGCTGGCGGAAAGTCTGCCGGGCCGGGAGGCTGTTGCATGATCCGCCGTTCTTTGCTGAAGCCTTTGCTGGCCGGGCTGATCATGCTGTCGCCACTGGTACAGGCTGCCCCGGAAAGAATCGTCTCTGCCGACGGCTCCCTGACCGAAATTATTTATGCGCTGGGCGAAGAGCACCGTCTGGTTGGGGTTGATACCACGTCCGGTTATCCACAGCGGGCCAGAGAGCTTCCCCAGATAGGCTATAAGCGCAATATTTCAGCGGAAGGCACTTTATCACTGGCCCCGCAGGTGATGATAGCCACGGCAGATTCCGGGCCGGACACCACCCTCCGTCAGATTACTGCCGCGGGGGTAGACATTCATCAGTACAGCGCAGCGCCGACACTGGCAACGGTGCGGGAGAAAATTATCGGGCTGGCGACACTGGTGGATAAACCTGAAGAAGGTCAGGCACTGTGGGCCACGGTCAATGGCTCCGTGACTCAGGCACAGCAGCGTTTAGCAAGCGTCAGTCAGCCGGTGCGGGTGATGTTTGTGCTGAGCAATGCCAACGGCAGCGCCATTATCGGCGGTGAAAACACCCATGCAGATACCATTATCCGGCTCGCCGGCGGGGTGAACGCTGCATCCGGTTTTGAAGGCTATAAGCCGATGCCTGATGAGGCGATCGCGGCGGCCATGCCGGACATCATTCTGATGATGACCCGGGAAGGGAATCACGAAGTGAACAGTGAAATCCTCTCTAAACCGGGATTTGCCATGACCCCGGCAGCCACTGAACAACGTCTGGTGAAAATGGATGGCATGCTGATGCTGGGCTTTGGTCCGCGGATCGGTGAAGCGGTCGAAGGGCTGATCCGGGCGTTTTATCCGGATGCCGGTCAGCTGGCTGCACACTCTGCAGGGCAGCCGGCACAGTGATGACGGGCATGGTATTAACCGCCCGGGAGCGGCGGGTGAAGTGGTCGCTGCTGAGTCTGGTGGCGGCCCTGACACTCAGCATGTTGCTGTCGGTGGGCGTCGGGCCCATGTCGATCAGCATGGCGCAGTCCTACTATGCCGTACTGGCAAGTGTCGGTGTGATGGTGGCGGATGTGCCCGCACATATCCAGCTGGTGATTGAATCGATCCGTTTACCCCGGACCGTTCTCGGGATGCTGGTGGGGGCGGCGCTGGCGGTTTGCGGTGCGGCGATGCAGGGCTTATTCCGCAACCCACTGGCGGATCCGGGGCTGATCGGCGTGACCGGCGGGGCATCGCTGGCGGCGGTGGCAATGATCGTACTGGGCGGCAGTTATTTTTCAGCACTGACTCAGTGGCTGGGGCCGTACGCGCTGATGGCCGCTGCATTTGCCGGCGCATTTCTGACCACCCTGGTTGTGGCAAGGATTGCCACCACCCGGTATGGCACGTCGATAACGACCATGTTACTGGCGGGCATTGCCATCGGCATTGTCACCGGTGCCGGTGTCGGCATTATGACCTACATGGCGGATGATGCGCAGCTGCGTACGCTGACGTTCTGGAGCATGGGCAGTCTGGGCGGCGCCACCTGGGAAATCATCATCGCCGCAGGCCTGTTAATCTCCGTGACGCTTGTCGGCCTGCCCCTGCAGGCGAAGAATCTCAATGCGCTGTTGCTGGGGGAGTCGGAAGCCCGGCATCTTGGGGTGCGCATTGAAGCGGTCAAGAAGCGCATTATTTTACTGACGGCGCTGGGGGTCGGTGCCAGCGTAGCGGTCTCCGGCATGATTGGTTTTGTCGGCTTAATCGTCCCGCACATTGTGCGCCTGACGCTGGGGCCGGATCACCGTTATCTGTTACCGGCATCGGCATTACTGGGGGCGCTGTTTCTGCTCTGTGCCGATATGCTGGCCCGGACGCTGATCGCGCCGGCCGAACTGCCTATCGGGCTGATTACGACAATTATCGGCGGGCCGTTCTTCATCGGAATGGTTATTTACCGTGCCCGTAAGCTGGGCTGAGCGGAGGTTTCTATGGGTTTCAGTGCAAGTCATATCTGTTTTCGGGCGGGCAGCAAAGTCATTCTGGATAATGTTACCGTTCAGGTTCAGCCCGGTGAAATGGTCGCCGTTCTGGGGCCAAACGGTGCGGGAAAATCGTCATTGCTGAAGATTATGGCTGGCGAACAGCGGTTTTTCAGTGGTCAGTTACACCTGAACGGCCGTCATTACGGAGACTGGTCTGCCGGTGAGGTTGCCCGGATGGTGGGGGTCCTGCCCCAGTCTTCTGAACTGCTGTTTCCTTTCAGTGTGGCAGAAGTGGTATTGCTGGGGCGGTTACCCCACAGCACGGGCCGGATACGTGACCGGGAAATTGTATCTCAGGCACTGCAGCTGCTGGATGTGGCACATCTCAGTGAAGCGCTGTATCCGGCGTTATCCGGCGGTGAAAAGCAGCGGGTGCAACTGGCCCGGGTGCTGACCCAGATCTGGGAGCCATCGCCGGCAGGAGAGCGTTTTTTGCTACTGGATGAACCCACCTCCGCACTGGACCTGTCCCACCAGCATCAGACGCTGGAGACTGCCCGGCAGTTATCCCGGGAAGGTGCCGGAGTACTGGCCATTCTGCATGACCTGAATCTGGCGGCCCAGTATGCTGACCGGATAATCCTGTTGGGTGGCGGCCGGCTGGTGGCAGAGGGATCTGTGGATAAGGTGCTGGTGCCGGAGCAGATCCGGGCGCTTTACGATATTGAAGTCACAGTGATGCGCCATCCCCGTGAGGATCGGCCCTTAGTGGTAACCCTGTAAAGCGCAGACGCAAAAAAGCAGCTGACGTTGCCGTCAGCTGCAAGTGTTGTGGCAGAGAATGCTACAACAGAGAACCTTTACGTGCTTCAGTCAGCGGTGAGCCAGTCCCAGGCACTGTTTATCTCAGCCAGGTTGAAGTGTTTTTCTTCCACGCCAATATACTTTGCGATGCGGGCGTCCTGGCGGATCAGCCAGGCCAGTACCTCTGAATCCACCACAATTGCCAGACGCTCAACCGCGTGGATGTGGGCAGACATCCACTTCAGATCTTCCCAGAGTGCGGCGGCTGATGCGCCGGTGTAGTCATTCACATCCACCAGTACCCGGACCTTACCGTACGCGGCAATGCCATCATTCAGCAGATGAATCATGGTTTTTTCGTCGTCCAGCGACAGTTTTCCGGTGATTTTAAAGCCGTAGGTACTGGCTTCACTTTGCGGGAGTAATTCGAACATGCTGTCTGGCCATCGGTTAATTTGCTGACAGTATGGCGGGGAATATGCGGGAAAACTGTTAGCCAGCTAACAGCATCTGCCGGACAGGAGCAGAGCGCATAAAAAAAACCGGCTCAGAGGAGCCGGTTCAGCGTTAAGGGTGAGGCCTGATCAGAAGAATCCCAGCGGATTAATGTCGTAGCTGACCAGCATATTCTTGGTCTGCTGATAGTGATCCAGCATCATCTTGTGGGTTTCCCGGCCTACCCCGGATTTCTTGTAACCGCCGAATGCTGCATGGGCAGGGTACATGTGATAACAGTTGGTCCATACCCGGCCGGCCTGAATGCCCCGGCCCATACGGTAGGCTTTGTTCATGTCCCGGGTCCAGACGCCGGCACCCAGACCAAATTCCGTGTCGTTGGCAATGGCCAGCGCTTCGGCCTCATCTTTAAAGGTTGTCACGGATACTACCGGGCCAAAAATTTCTTCCTGGAAGACCCGCATGCTGTTGTTGCCTTTCAGCAGAGTCGGTTCAATGTAGTAACCTTCATTGAAACCCTGCTCCAGTGCGGCGGCGCTGCCACCGGTCAGTACCTGAGCACCTTCCTGACGGGCAATTTCAAAATAGCTGAGAATCTTGTCGTACTGCTGCTGTGAGGCCTGTGCACCCACCATGGTGTCGGTGTCCAGCGGGTTACCCCGTTTGATTTGCGCCATGCGTTCGATCACTTTGGCAATGAAGTCATCGTAGATATCTTCCTGCACCAGCAGGCGGGACGGACAGGTACACACTTCGCCCTGGTTGAAGAACGCCAGAACGGCCCCTTCAATACACTTGCTGACGTATTCATCTTCCTGATCCAGCACGTCGGAGAAGTAAATATTCGGCGATTTGCCACCCAATTCTACGGTAGAAGGAATGATATTTTCTGCCGCACATTTAAGGATGTGTGAACCGGTAGGGGTTGAACCGGTGAAGGCGATCTTGTCGATACGGGTATTGGCTGCCAGTGCTTGTCCGGCTTCCGGACCAAAGCCGTTGACCACGTTCAGCACACCTGCCGGTAGCAGGTCGGCGATCAGTTCGGTAAGCAGCAGGATGCTGGCCGGCGTCTGCTCGGCAGGCTTAAGCACGACACAGTTACCGGTTACCAGTGCCGGTGCCAGTTTCCAGGCGGCCATCAGTAATGGGAAGTTCCAGGGAATAATCTGGCCGACGACACCCAGTGGTTCATGGAAATGATAGGCTACGGTATTGGCGTCGATCTCGCCGATGCCACCTTCCTGCGCGCGGATACAGCCGGCGTAATAGCGGAAGTGGTCCGCAGCCAGGGGTACGTCAGCCGCCAGGGTTTCCCGAACGGCCTTGCCGTTATCCCAGGCCTCAGCCACTGCAAGGGCCTCAAGGTTGGTTTCAATCACATCGGCAATTTTCAACAGAATGTTAGAGCGCTCAGTGACGGATGTGGCCGCCCAGCCAGCCTTGGCGGCGTGGGCTGCATCCAGTGCCAGTTCGATATCTTCAGCGCCGGAGCGGGGGATCTGGCAAATGACTTCGCCGGTTACCGGGGTGGGGTTATCGAAATACTGACCGTTAACCGGGGCGACCCATTCGCCGCCGATGAAGTTTTCATAGCGGGCTTTAAAGCTGACGACGGCGTCGGCGGAACCTGGTTTTGCATATATCATTTAGTCGACCTCTTATTGTTTTTTTCCGGTAATGCACATACTTTTGTCTGATAAGGAATCAGCTGTTGAACAGCATACGCGGGGGCAGTTTGCAGCACTGTCCCACCAGTCCAGAACTGTTGCTTGTCGTTCTGGTGCGTTGCACAAAAATAACAACAAAGGATATGCATATGATCTCTTCGCAACGACTGGCGCAGCTGCGGCGACCGCAGGTGCTGGTAGAAAACCGGGTCAGCTTTGGGGCGGCGGATTCGGAATTGTCGATTTACGATACCTATCTGCCCGCTGAGCAAGTGGGTCTGAAAGCCGATCAGCTCCTGTATTGCGGCATGATCAGCGGCCGTAAAATTATGCACAGTGGCCGGCGCAAAGTGGGGGAGCACTTTCTGCCCCATGAGTCGTTTGTGATTGCGCCCGGGGAAGCGGTGAATATTGATTTTCCCGGTGCCAGTGATCAGTCGCCCACCACCTGTATGACGGTTGAAATCAGTAACGAACGGGTGCAGCAGATTGCCGACCGGATGAACCGGCAACTGGGCCGTGCCGAGGGGCTGGGTGAATGGCGTTATCTGCCGGAATATCTGCATGTGCATCATGCTTCGGCGACTCAGTCACTGCTGGAGCATCTGGTGCATGTCTATGCGGAAAATCACCCGGACCGGACGATGATGGTGGAGCTGGGGGTCACAGAGCTGGTGATGCGGATGCTGCGTCATCAGGGACGGGAGTTTATTCTTCAGCACTGTACTGAACAGCCGGATAATAGCGGGATGACGGCGGTGGTTGATGCGATACAGCAGCAACTGAATGAACCGCTGGATATCGACGGCCTGTGTCAGTTGGGCTGTATGAGCCGCAGCCGGCTATACAGCGAATTTAACCGGCAGTTGGGCTGTTCTCCCGGGGAAATGCAGCATCAGTTACGCATGCAGGAAGCTGCCCGCCGACTGGCGACCTGCGAGCCCATTACCACCATCTGTTATGACCTTGGCTACACCAATCCCAGCCACTTCAGCCGGCGCTTTAAGCGCTGCTTTGGCTGTTCGCCCAGTGAATTCCGCCAGCGGCAGATGTGTGGCTGATAAACATCGCTGAATGCTGGTCTGACAGCGGTAAGTGATCCGTAAAGTCCACCTCTGCGTAAAGATGCTCAGAGGTGATCATTATGGGCCGCAATAGTTGGCAGGGTCTGAGCGAAAATATCTGGGTAAATCTGTTGTGGTTTCAGTTGCTCTGGTGGCTGAGTATCCTGCAGACCGACAGCGCCCGCTGGCCGGTTCTGCTGTTGCTGGTGGCCCACTTAGTCATGCATCGTCATCTGTTTACCGAGGCTTTGGTAATCACCGCCTGCGGCTGCCTTGGCTTTATCGTTGACAGCTTGCTCACCCTGCTGGGGTTCTTTCGTTTTTATCCCGACACTGTGCTGCCGCCGTTCTGGCTGTTTCTGCTCTGGCTTGGCTTTGCCGCGACCCTGCGTCAGGGGCTGAAGTTTTTTGTCGGCCGCTGGTATCTGGCGATGTTATCCGGGGCAGTTGCCGGGGCTGCGACGTATTTTGCCGCCGCTGAACTGGGGGCCGTAGCCCTGGGCTGGAGCGATGTTGAGAGCGTGCTGTTACTGGCAGGAATCTGGGCGCTGATGTTTCCGGGGCTGTTGTGGCTCAGCCATTCTCTGGGGCGGCGTTATGTTTAAACACCTGCGTTACTGTTTGTTCTGTGTGTTCATGCTGCTGCCGTTAACGTCAGTCGCGGAACTGCCAAAGGGTCTTCGGCCGGTGGGGGAAGCCAGCCTGAGCTTCCTCTGGTACGACGTGTATCAGGCACGGCTGTTTAATCTGCAGGGGCAGTACGATGGTCTGAAAGCGCCGCTGGTATTGCAGATTATCTATCGGCGGGAAATCACCGGACAGGTACTGATTGAACAAACCGCCAATCAGCTGAGAAATAAAGTCCCGGAAGAACAGATCCAGCTCTGGCTGCAGGAGCTGGCATCCCTGTGGCCGGATATCCGTACTGATGATCAGTTGACCTTTCATATGAAGTCTTTCGACAGTGGCGATTTTTATTTTAACGGCCGGTTGCTGGGGAATGTTGAGCATCCGGGGTTTGCCCGGGCATTTATCAATATCTGGCTGGCGGATGATGGCCGTTATTCGCGTATGGCAAAACAGTTACGGGGTGAGCCGGCCCCCTGAGGAGACTGAGTGATGAATACTGCCATGAGAAGTTACCGTACCTTATCGCTGTGTCTGCTGGTGTTACTGGGGATTGTGGTGCTGTTACAGGGCTGTGCTGTGTCACTGGATAGCTATAAAGATAATACCCCCCGGCTGGAAATGGCCCGGTTTTTCAGCGGCCAGCTGAAAGCGACCGGTGTGGTGGAGGATTACCGTGGCAAAGTTATCCGCCGGTTCAGTGCGGATATTAATGGTTACTGGCAGGGCGATCAGGGGGTGCTGGATGAGCGCTTTTATTTTGCCGACGGTGAAGTACAGAACCGGTGCTGGCAGCTGAGAAAAGAAGATGATGTCTTTACCGGCACGGCTGCCGATGTGGTCGGTGAAGCCCGTGGTCGGGTCGCAGGGAATACGCTGCACTGGCGTTACGTGTTGCGGGTGCCGGTGGGCGGCAGCGAGTGGCAGCTGGCACTGGATGACTGGCTGTATCTGGTGGATGAAAACAACCTGATCAACCGCACCCGGATGAGTAAGTTGGGGCTCGGGGTTGGGCAAATTACACTGCATATCCGCCGGATCAGCGATCAGCCACAGCAACCGGCGGATGCATCCTGCCAACTGACAGCGGAGGCCCTGTGAATACCTTTCAGACACTGCCCTGGGAACGGGTATGGGTAACCGGTGCTGGCCGGGGAATTGGTGCGGCGCTGGCTATACAAATGTGCCGGGCCGGTGTGGATGTGCTGGCCTCGGCCCGTTCGGCAACTGAACTGGAAGCCCTGCAACAGTCTCTGGCGGATGCACCGGGGAAATTATTGATTGAGCCGCTGGATATTTGTCAGCCGGATCAGATCCGCAGTTGTTTCCAGCGCTGGCAGTATGCCGGTACTTTACCCGATTTGGCTGTACTGAATGCCGGTACCCATGATCCGTTTCCGGTTGAGGCATTTAAAGCTCAGCGCTGCCAGGCGCTGTTGAATGTGAATCTGTACGGGACTCTGAACTGTATCGAACCTCTGCTGGCGCATTACTTGCCCCGGCACCGGGGGCACATTGCCGTAATGGCATCGGTCGCCGGTTACCGGGGCCTGCCGACCGCTGCGGCCTATGGTGCCGGTAAGGCAGCGCTGATTAATCTTTGTGAATCTCTGTATCTGGATCTGGCGGACAGCGGGGTCAGAATACAGGTGATTAATCCGGGCTTTGTCCGGACCCCGCTGACCGATAAAAACGATTTCGCTATGCCGGCACTGATGGAGCCGGAAGAGGCGGCCCGGGCAATTATCGGAGGGCTGACGGGCAACCGTTTTGAGATCAGTTTCCCCGGCCGGTTTGTGATCTGGCTGAAATTGCTGCGTGTATTACCCTATAGCTGGTATTTTAAAGCGATCGCTAAAATAACCGGGAGCCCCCCTGAATGACCCCTTTAGCCCGTTATGCAAAGGCGCTCAGTGAACTTACCCCTGATACCGTCAATGCGCTTGCAGGTTTGCTCAGTGAAAACGCTGTGTTCTGTGACCCGTTTAACCGGGTTACCGGCAGGGCTGTTTTTCTGCGGATATTCGAGGATATGTACGGCCGGTTGGAAGATGTCAGTTTTGAAGTGCATCAGTTGGCGGAAACAGAGCAGGGTGGCTTCATCTACTGGACATTCCGTGGTGACAGTAAGCTGACAGGTCTGCTAAGGATTGAGGGCATCAGCCGGGTAGTTCTGGATTCAGAAGGCCGGGTGACGCTGCATGCGGATTACTGGGATGCCAGTGTGCTGCTGGAGCGGTTGCCCCTGCTGGGGCGTGTTATTCGCCGGATTCGCCGTAAGCTGGCCCTGCCTGAGTCTGACAGCCTTTAGATTAAATGCGCTTCGCTTATCCTGACTCAGAGGCAGGGTTGATATCCTGTGAGCTAAAAATATCCTACCGGTCAGAGAGTTACAGATTCACGCCTCTTTCGCTATTAACATAATATCTATAATTAATTTTATATATCGGTTGCTGTTCTCCTAAGCTGATTCTGCCAACAGGGATAGTTTTAAGGAGAGGATCATGACTAAAAAGCTGACCACTGCCACCGGATGTCCGGTCACCGATAATCAGAATGTTATTACCGCAGGCCCGCGGGGCCCTCAGTTACTGCAGGATGTGTGGTTTCTGGAAAAAATGGCCCATTTCGACCGTGAAGTTATACCGGAACGCCGCATGCACGCCAAAGGTTCAGGGGCGTATGGCACCTTTACTGTGACCCATGATATTAGCCGCTATACCCGTGCCAGTATGTTCTCAGAGGTAGGCAAACAGACCGAAATGTTTGCCCGGTTTACCACCGTCGCCGGTGAACGGGGTGCGGCAGATGCAGAACGGGATATTCGCGGCTTTGCGCTGA
Source organism: Aliamphritea hakodatensis (assembly GCF_024347195.1). NCBI lineage: Bacteria > Pseudomonadati > Pseudomonadota > Gammaproteobacteria > Oceanospirillales > Oceanospirillaceae > Aliamphritea > Aliamphritea hakodatensis. The sequence goes on along the minus strand of NZ_AP025281.1, from coordinate 4,881,139 downwards.
AGTTTTATACCGAAGAAGGCAACTGGGATCTGGTGGGGAATAATACCCCGGTCTTCTTTATGCGCGACCCGCTGAAGTTTCCGGATCTGAACCATGCGGTGAAACGGGATCCGCGTACCGGCATGCGCAGCCCTCAGAGTAACTGGGATTTCTGGACGTTACTGCCGGAAGCGCTGCATCAGGTAACGATCATAATGAGTGACCGTGGTATACCCGCCTCCTTTCGGCATATGCACGGGTTTGGCAGCCATGCTTTCAGTATGGTGAACGCCGACAATCAGCGTCACTGGGTAAAATTCCATTTCAAAACCTGTCAGGGGATTAAAAATCTGACGGATGAAGAAGCCGCTCAGGTGATCGGACAGGACCGGGAAAGCCATCAGCGTGATCTTTATGAAACCATTGAGAGTGGCGATTATCCCGCCTGGATCATGTATATCCAGGTGATGACTGAAGCGCAGGCTGAACGCAGCCCCTTTAACCCGTTCGATCTGACGAAGATCTGGCCTAAAGGGGAGTATCCGCTGATTGAAGTGGGCCGGATGGAACTGAATGCTAATCCGGAAAACTTTTTTGCTGAGGTTGAGCAGTCGGCCTTTAATCCTGCCAGCGTGGTACCCGGTATCGGTTTTTCGCCGGACAAAATGTTGCAGGGGCGGTTGTTTGCCTACGGTGATGCCCAGCGTTACCGGCTGGGAGTGAATCATCATCAGATTCCGGTGAATGCTCCCCGGTGCCCGGTCAATAGCTACCACCGCGACGGCGCTATGCGGGTGGACGGTAACTATGGCAGTACCATTGCTTATGAACCTAACAGCCTGCAGGAATGGCAGGAACAGCCTGCGTATGCAGAACCGCCGTTGCCGGTTACCGGGGATGCGTCTCGCTGGGATCACCGTACCGATGATGATTATTTCTCTCAGCCCGGTGCGTTGTTCCGGCTGATGAGCCCGGCGCAGCAGCAGGTGTTGTGTGAAAATACCGCCCGGGCGATGGCAGGAACTTCACCGGAGGTACAGCGCCGTCATGTGGCCAATTGTCAGAAAGCGGATCCGGCCTATGGGGCGGGTGTCGCGGAAGCACTTGGTCTGTGCGTCTGCGTTGAATGATGGCAGATAACGTGATGATTCAGGGCATTCATGCTCTGGATCATTGCCCGGAAATCGAGGGAGATATCTTATGAATGTGCTTTATACCGCAGCAGGATTGTTGGCGTTAGGGTTGGGAATTCTGGGGATATTTGTGCCGCTGATGCCCACCACGGTGTTTGTTCTGATCGCCGCCTGGTGTTTTGCAAAATCATCGCCCCGGCTACACGCCAGACTGGCTAACAGTAAAGTATTCGGTGCGATTATCCGGCAATGGGAAAGCCGGCGCTGTATCCCGCAGAAGGCGAGATACGTGGCGACTGCTTCTATGCTGGTTGCCGGCAGTGTTGCTTTTCTGACAATGGACAGTGTGATTCTGAGGTGGATGGTTGTGCTGACGATTGGTCTGAGTATTCTGGCGGTGATGTCCGTTAACGTGTGCCCGGTCATGTCCCGTAACCTGAGGGCCAGCAGTCAGCTAAGCGTTGACAGGAATGGCTGATAGGAATCGATGAGAGGAACCGCTGACAGGGTATCAGCGTGATGCTGCTGTTCCGGTATCCTCAGGGGTGATAACAAACAGGCCTACATCAATGCTGCGGGACAGGAAGCCTCCTTCACAGTAAGTCAGGTAATAACGCCACAGGCGGCGGAATTCATCATCAAAACCGTGCCGGATGATGGCTGGCCATTGTTGTTCGAAACTGTTGCGCCAGAGGTTCAGTGTCCGGGCGTAATCCATGCCGAAAAACTCTTCGTGGTGCAGGGTAAAACCGTGTTTGGCAAAGGTGCTGTGCAGTGCTTCCCGGCTGGGCAGCATGCCCCCCGGAAAGATGTAGCGTTGGATAAAGTCTGCCTGTTTGCGGTAGCTGTGAAAGCGCTGATCATCAATGGTAATCACCTGTAAAACCGCCTTGCCGCCTGGTTTAAGGCTGCGGCGTAATACCCGGAAATATTCATCCCAGTGTTTTTCACCCACGGCTTCAAACATCTCAATGGAGACGATGCCATCGTACTGTTCGTGGAGGTCACGGTAGTCGGTCAGGCTCAGGTGTACATCATCCTGTTTGCCGGCGTTTGCGATGCGGTTTCGGGCCCAGCTTAGTTGTTCTTTTGACAGGGTAATACCGTGAATTCTGAGCTGATGTTCGCAGCTGGCCTGTTCGGCAAAACCGCCCCAGCCGCAGCCGATTTCAAGGACATGCTGATCCTTGCCGGCATCGAGTAAGTCCAGAATACGCCCGTATTTATTATGCTGTGCCTGTTCCAGATCCTCATCAGGATGTTGGAACATTGCCGCTGAGTAACTCATGGTTTTGTCCAGCCAGGGGGCATAAAAATCGTTTCCCAGGTCATAGTGGGCGGCAATATTTTCCCGGCTGCCGGAGCGGCTGTTGTCCCGCCGCAGATGATACAGATTGTCCAGCAGGGTGCTGATCCGGCTGCCCCGGGTCATGCTGCTCAGAAGTGTTTCATTAGCTAGTGCCCAGCGGGTCAGGGCGGTGAGATCATCGCTGTTCCAGTGCCCTTTTACATACGCCTGTGCCCAGCCGCTGACATTGCCGAAAAAGAGGCTTTTCAGCGCCGACCAGTTGTTCAGTCGCAGTGTGGCTGCGGGTGTTTGCTGCTGTCCCGCCTGATATATAAACCCGGAGGGCAGTTGCAGTTCCAACCTGCCCTGCAGGCGGTTTTTAAATCCCCGCAGGTAGCGCAGGAAGAGTTTTTCCTGCCAGTCTGGGGTTTTCACCGGGTGTTTGTATTCACAGGCTTTCATCATGGAAGTCTCCGTTCTGGTCGTACCAGCTGATACTGTTCCGGGGGCCTTTTTCTCTGGGCTGCAGGCTGAGCTTTTTACGCCACAGCCGGAGTGCTTCCCAGTGAATGCCAACCATGACTTTAAGGGTCATCAGTGGGTGGCTGAGAAAGCGTTTTAACAGGGCGGCGTCGCTGAAGGTTTCCTGCTGACCTGCAAATGTCGCTTTGAAGAGCAGCTGTTGCTGCAGGTCGTGTTGGCGAATACCAACGCTGACGGCGCTACCCGGCGGCCGGATGGTAAAACTGTAACGGGTATCCAGCGGCATAAACGGACTGACGTACATTTGTTTGTTGCAGCTGTGCTGTAATTTTTCAGTACTGTCGGCGGGAATCAGGTAAGTGTGACGTTGCCTGAAGGTATTGGTCACTTCATAGAGGATAACCTGTAGCCGGTTATCGGCGTCATAACAGAAATAGACACTCAGTGGGTTAAATACATAGCCAAGAATGCGTGGATAACACAGCAGGCTGATTCGGGTACAGGCATGTGCATAGCCGCGCCGGCTGAGCAGTTTGCGGACGCCGGCTGCTAATTCACCGTTGCCGCTGCCATGGTCTTTTTCAAAAAATGACAGCAGGTTAAAGCGGTTCACCGAAAATAGCCTGAGTTGTTGTAAACGGGGCAGCTCATCAAGATCAATACACAGGGAAAATGTCCGGTAGCTGAAACCGTGCTGTTTTGGCAGCACGCGCTGATGCATGACCTTGCCGGTATAGATCCCTGATTGCAGGGGCTTTGTTTCAGCCATGCCGGCGTACCCCGGCAGCGGTGTATCCGGTCGATGAGGTGTAAATTCGTCCGTTAGCGTCGGGTACAATCCAGGGACGATGTATCCCCCCCAGCTGTTCGGCAACTGCCAGGCCTGCCTGCAGGCCATCTTCATGGAAACCGTATCCGAAGTATGCGCCGCAGAACCAGGTGTTTTGCTGGCCCTGTAATTGCCAGAGTTGTTGCTGGGTCTGCAGGGCCTGCTGATTAAAGACCGGGTGGTCATAAAACTGACTGTGGATAATGGTATCCCGGGCCGGTTCGGTGGGCGGGTTGAGGGATACCAGTATCGGCGTGTCGGTGGGCAATGGCTGAAGCCGGTTCATCCAGTAGGTGACGGCAACTTCCTGTTCCTGCTGCTGACCTTCTGCCAGATAGTTCCAACTTGACCAGACAGCTTTGCGGCGGGGCATCAGGCGGGTGTCCAGATGAAGAAATGCCTGATTGCGCTGATAGGGGAGCTTGCTCAGTAATACCTGTTCTGTCTGGCTGGGTTTGTCCAGCATGGCCAGCGCCTGATCCGAGTGGCAGGCGAGTACTACAGCGTCGAAGTGTTCCTGAGCGCCGTGCAGGTCTTCAATGGTTACCTGGCCCGGTTTACGGATAATACGGTGGATACGGCTGTTTAGCCGGATATCGTCCAGTTCGGCTGTAATTTTGCTGACATACGTCCGGCTGCCACCGACAACGGTTCGCCACTGGGGGCGGTCTTTTACCTGCAGCAGGCCATGGTTTTCACAGAAGCGCATGAAGCTGTCTGCCGGATAATCCAGCATTTGTTCTACCGGCGTTGACCAGATAGCCGCCCCCATAGGCAGTAGGTGCTGATAAATAAAGCGGCTGCTGTAGCCCTGTTCAGCAAGTAACTGACGCAGGCTAAGCTGGCGGATGCGGGCTTCCTGCTGAATCAGCAGGGAGTGACGGTAAAAATGATTAAGGTCTTTCAGCATGTTCCAGAATGATGGCCGGAACAGATTACGTTTCTGGGCGAACAGCCCTGCCAGTCCGGAGCCGGAGTATTCCAGTTCCCCCTGATTCACGGACACCGCGAATGACATTTCAGTTTCACAGTTCGGGACGTTCAGATGATCAAACAGTGCAACCAGGTTGGGATAGTTCACCGGGTTATAAACGATAAAACCGGTATCCACGTCGATCGGCTGGCCGTCCAGATCAAAACTGATGGTGTTGGCGTGGCCGCCCGGGCGGTCATCTTTCTCGAATAGCGTGACCTGATGCTGCCGGTTCAGTAACCATGCGCAGCTCAGCCCGGATATACCGGAACCGATCACAGCGATCTTTTTAGGCTTTATAGCAGATACATTCATGGCTCGGTCCGTTTTGCATCGTGTTGACTGTATCTACGGCATGATGAACAAATCAGATCACGTGATGTTTGATTAAGTAAGCTATGTTATTAATTAATTTGAATATTTTAGCTGTAAATAAGGTGATGTCCGTATCATATCTGCCAGTTTGAGCTATTTTAATGACAACTGATCTGAATAAGCGCCATTGGCGTAGAAGGGATTATGAATCACGAGCAACCGGATAAAACTGTGAATAATGTTGTTGCATTAAAGCCCGCAGATGCACCGGAGTCCGCTTCAGTGAATGACTGGAGCGCATTGCTGGCAGCATTGGGCGAAAAACAGGATAAGCAGCTGTTTGTCAGCCTGTTCGGGCATTTTGCGCCCCGGGTGAAGGCTTACATTTTGCGTCTTGGTCTGGTGGAAAGCGTGGCCGAAGAGCTGATGCAGGAAACCATGCTGCTGATGTGGCGCAAGGCGCATATGTATAAACCTGAAAGGGCAGCAGCCAGCACCTGGATTTTTACCCTGGCGCGGAATCAGAGTATCGACTGGATGCGTAAGCAAAAGTATCCGGAGTATTCGTTTGATGAAACCTTTGACCAGATTGATGAGTCCTCTGAAGATGCCGGTGAGCAGCTGGTGGTGAGTGGCCATTTAGGTGCCATTATCGAAACCTTACCGGAGAATCAGGCGCAGGTGATTTATATGTCATTTTATGAGGGCAGGGCCCACGGTGAGATTGCGGAAAGGCTGGGGATACCCCTGGGCAGCGTCAAGTCCCGAATACGCCTTGCCTGTGAAAAAATTAAAGCCGCCTGGAGGGACGTATGAGTATTCGTCACCATCTTGATGAGGCAACTCTGCTGAGTTATGCAGCCGGCTCTCTGTCGCAGGGCATGGCGCTGGTGGTTGCCTGCCACTTATCAATGTGCCCGCAGTGCCGTGAACGTGCGTCAGTTCAGGAAGCCGTGGGCGGCTCGTTGCTGGAAGGTTTGGCTCCGGCACAGGTATCTGCAGAGACGCTGGATAACCTTTTGGCCATGCTGGATGTGCCGGCTGAAGCCGAGGCCGTGAAGAAGGAGGTTGCCCTGGAAGAAAGAGCCCGGCAAACCGACAGCCGTTTACCTGCTCCGCTGGGGGATTACCTGCCTTATACGCTGGAAGATGTTCCCTGGAAGAAACTGGTGGCCGGTATCAGTTATTACGACCTTGATTGCCAGTCAGGCGGTGTGTCCCGTCTGATGCGCATTGCGCCCGGCAAGAACCTCCTGCCGCATACCCATAAAGGCAATGAGCTGACACTGGTTTTAGAGGGCTCGTTCTGTGATGAAATCGGCCGGTTTGCCCGGGGGGACATTGCAGATCTGGATGAACAGGTTGAGCACCAGCCGCTGGTGGACAGTAATACTGACTGTATCTGCCTGATCGCCACGGATGCGCCGCTTAAATTTACCACCTTACTGGGCCGTCTGGTGCAGCCGGTGACCGGTTTCTGAAGATGCACAGGCTGAACCCCGATAAGTTGCTGCTCAGTAAGTGGACGGCTGTTAAGCCGCAAAACCGCGAGCGGCACTTTATGGTGACAACCTTGTTACGGGATGATGCCGACCGGATAACCGGCTGTGTTCTGCAGGCGGTGATCAGTGGCAATGACTATCCCATCGACTGGCGGGAGCTTAAAAACAACGGGGTCTGGTTGCAGGGTTGGAAATGATTTTCATTGCTCTGCAGAGCAGCCGGACCGGCAGCGACGGGCAAAGCGCCACTTGGCGAAACGCAGATAAACAGACTGCATGACGGATTCCAGCCGCAACAGCCGCACTGCCGATGCCAGATGACGGTAACCCGGCAGATGGTCCCAGATAACCATAAAGGCAGGTGCCCCCCGGTGCAGTGTGCCCTGCTGATCAGCCACATGTAATACCTGCATTGCCTGGCGTTTACTGATGCCGCGTTGTTCAAGCACCTGTGCAGCCTGATGTAAATCCAGCCAGTGTATCCGCCGGGCTTTATCCTGCCGCTGATAGTGACCGATTTCTTTTCGGCACAGCGGGCAGTTGCCATCAAAAAATACCTGAGGTTTGTGCATGCTGAGATCTTCTTGGCAGTTCGGTTAATTGCAGTATACGCAATCCGGAATGAAACAGTTCAGTGATAAGTTGGCAATGATCTGTTTAAGAGGATGTTGCGTATACAGAGCAGTGATTGTCAGCAGGTATTCCTATGGATCAGCCACCTTTTTCACATACTTTCCCACAATACAGCGCCGTCGGTGAACGGGGATTCAGTCTGCCGTCTCAATTGGATGTTTTCTGCTTTTTTCAGGGCGAAACACTGGCGTACGGTATTTTTGAAGATCGCTTTGGCAAGCTGCGGCGCAGTTTCAGAGTCTATATACAGGGCGAAACGGAAGACGACAGGTTACGTCTGACAGAGGATTTTTATTACGCTGATGGCGAAGAGAGTCAGCGGATCTGGCTGATTACGGATGAAGGTGATAACCGGTTTGCAGGCACTGCAGCGGATATTCAGGGACAAGCAGAGGGGGTCCGCCAACAGCATATGCTTTCCTGGCGTTACAGTATGGATTTATTGGTTCACGGACGCCGCTGGCGGGTAGATTTTGATGACCGCATGTATCTGCTGGATGAAAAGATAATGGTGAACCGCGCCCGGGTCAGTAAGTGGGGCATGACCTTAGGCACGGTGAGTATATTTTTCTGCAAACCGTGATGCAGAAAGTCATCCCCGAATTCTGTGGGTAAGTCTGTTTGCAGTCTGCGTATCAATGGCTGTATCCCTTTATGGCCGGGTGTTTCCGGGGACTGGTCAGGGAACAGCCAGAGCGGTAACTGCGGTGGACAGTTAACGTGGAGGATAGTGAATCAGGTTGTGGAAAACCCCTGAGGCGTTGCTAAGATTCCGGTAGCCGTGGGGGCGGTCGGCGGCAAACCGGATTGCATCGCCTTTTGCCAGTTTCTGCCACTGGTCGTCGGCGAATATTTCTACTTCCCCTTCAATGACAACCACGTGTTCGGTGACCCCGGGCTCGTGAGGTTCTGAGTAGCGTTCATAACCGGGCAACAGGGTCAGCTCGAACATTTCAAAACCCAGTGCCGGGTTAAACGGAAACAGGGTGGCGACCAGCATCCGGTCCTGAGTAGGTTGTTCCCGCAGCGCATCAGCATTACGGAATACGGTAGGCGGGCCACTGAGTGCCGGGCCAAGCAGGCCGGACATTGAGAGGTTCAGGCCACTGGCTATTTTCCACAGGGTGGCCAGCGTCGGGCTGGATTCGCCCCGTTCTATCTGCCCCAGCATGGCTTTACTGACCCCGGTGGCTTTGGCGGCTTTATCCAGGCTGAGGTTTCGGTCTTTACGGGCCTTCTTCAGGGCACCGGAGAGGTAGGTATTAACTTCCTGCATATTCATTCTGCTTAATTATGGCTTGTACGTTATAGCGCACAGCTGCTACGCTTGTCTATGTTGTGCGCTATAACGCACGAAAATGTCAGGTAATTAAAACAGATATACCGGGGTGCTTATGCGGCAATGGTTAAACCTTTCCCATATTTCCACAGGCTTTGTGGTGGTGCTGGTGGGCTATTCAAGTTCGGCAATCATCGTGTTTCAGGCTGCGGCGGCGGCAGGTGCTACGGCGGCTGAGCTGAGTTCCTGGCTATGGGCGCTGGGGATTGGTATGGGGGCAACCAGCATCGGTTTGTCGCTGTATTACAAAAAACCGGTGGTTACTGCCTGGTCCACACCGGGGGCGGCGTTGCTGGTGACTGCGCTGGAAGGGCTGAATATGCAGCAGGCGGTGGGAGTGTTTATTTTCAGCTCCGGGCTGATCGCGCTCTGTGGTCTGACCGGGTGGTTTAACCTGATCATGCGTCAGGTGCCGGTGTCACTGGCTGCTGCCATGCTGGGCGGGGTGTTACTGAACTTCGGGCTGGATCTGTTTTTGGCGGCGCAGAGCAGTTTCTGGCTGGTGATAACAATGCTGGGCAGTTATCTGCTGCTAAAACCGGTGTTGCCCCGTTACTGCATTCCGCTGGTGTTATGTGTCGGCATTGCCAGCTGCTGGCTGGCGGGGGAGCTGGCCTGGCAGGGGGTGGCGCTGCAGTTGGCAGCGCCGTTATTCATCATGCCTGAATTTAACCTGACGGCTTTGATCGGCGTGGGGATTCCCCTGTTCGTTGTGACTATGGCCTCGCAGAATGTGCCGGGGGTCGCGGTGATCCGTGCCAATGGTTACGATACGCCGGTTTCGCCCCTGATTTCCACTACCGGGCTCGCGGGGGTTGTGCTGGCACCGCTGGGGGGATTTTCTTATTGTCTGGCGGCGATTACCGCTGCGATCTGTATGAGTGAGGAGGCGGACCCGGATGCCGCTCAGCGCTACCGGAGCTCGGTCTGGGCCGGTGTGTTTTATGTCGTAGCGGGTGTTCTCGGAGCTACTGTCGCGGCGCTGTTTGCGGCATTTCCGCAGGCGTTGATTATGAGCATTGCCGGGCTGGCACTGTTATCCACCATCGCCAACAGCCTGAATACAGCGTTCAGTGATGACCGCCAGCGGGAAGCCGCGATGCTGACCTTCCTGATGACCGCTTCCGGGGTGAGTTTGCTGGGGGTTAGCAGTGCCTTCTGGGGATTGTTGCTGGGGCTGCTGGCGTACCATAGCAGCAAGCTTCGGAAGTTGTACCGGCCGGCTGTTCCGGGGGTGGGTAGCCGGTAAGCTGTCAGGTTGCGGGCAGGTTATCGGCCAGGGCTTCAAGCCCGGGCAGGATCAGGTCCGGTTGCTGCTCCCAGGGGTCAAAAGGCTGTGCCGGATCGCGCTGAATCCAGGCGGCGTGCCAGCCTGCGTGTCGCGCACCGGTAATGTCGAAGGGGTTGCCGGAAATCAGCCAGGTGTGCTGACGGTGGCTGCGGGCGCTGTGCAAAAAGTGCTGATACACAGCGGGACAAGGTTTGAAGCTGCGCACGGCGTCAACACTGATAACCGCTTCAAAGTAACCGTGAATGCCGGCCTGTTGCAGCAGTTCAGTGACCGCTGCTTCCTGGCCGTTCGAGAATGCGTAGAGGCGATGGCCGGCTGTCTGTAAGGCAGTCAGGGAAGGATCTGCGTCTGCGAAGGCCGGTAACCGGGTATAGGCCTGCATCAGCTGTGCCTGCTGCGCCTGAGTGAGGCCGGTTCCGAGCAGATTGTCGGTGTATTGCAGTGCGTCCCGGGTGCAGTGGCTGAACGGTTGGTAGTCCTGCATCAGGCCCCGGCGAAAACTGTATTCAAGCTGCTTATCCCGCCAGCAGCGGGAGAAAGCTTCTGCCTGCGGGCCTATCATTGTCTGTAGTTGCGATACCACGCCTCTGGTATCAATCAGTGTGCCGTAAACATCGAATGCCAGTGTCAGCATATGCGTACCTGCTTTTATGATGATGGCGTCTGCCCGGATACTTACTATAGATCAGATTACTGCCGAAACTGCACCGATTTCAGGCTGATCCGCTCTGTTGCATCAGTGCCTGCTGGCGATACTGCCCCGGAGAAACTCCAACGGCTTTGCGGAATGCCCGGAAGAATGCTGTATCGCTCAGGTAACCTAACTGATCGACAATCTGACCAATGCTCAGATGGTTGTTTTCCAGCAACTGGCAGGCCAGCCGCATCCGCCAGCGGGTCAGGTATTCACCCGGCGGGCAGCCTACGGTGTCTCTGAAGTGTTGGTTAAAGGCAGTGCGGGACATGCCGGCTTCATTGGCCAGGGTTTCGACGCTCCAGCGCTGTTCCGGCTGGCTGTGCATGGCGGTAATTGCCCGTGCCAGCCGGATATCCGACAGCCCGGCAATGACACCGTATTCCAGCAACTGATGTTTCATCAGAAAACGCAGCATATGCACCAGCAGGACTTCCGCCAGCCGGTTAAGGACCGTTTCATGACCGCAGCGGTGCTGCATGCTTTCCAGTAACAGTAATTGCAGGGTGGGATTGAGGGTTTCCCGGGCCTGATCGTCCGCGTGAATCTGTACTACAGGGGGCAGTTTATCGAAAACCGGATTCAGCTGGCTGGGGCCAAAGTCCATGTTACAGCACAGTAGCTGCAGATCTTCGCTCTGGCTGGAAAGCGTCCGGTATTCATCCTGTGTAATCCACAGCAGGTCGCCGCACCGGATGTCTGTTTCCGGGGCTTCATCAATGCTCAGTTGCCCCTGATTAAGGAACAGAATATTAGAGCCTTCCGGTAAGAGCATACCGTGGGGGCCGTACTCGAGCATACCGATTTGCCGGGCGGTCGGCGTGAAAGTCTGTAGCAGCGATGAAAGACGGTCCATAGTGGGTTTGATCCGGTTATGAAAACAAAGCGTTCACTATCTGTGAATACGGTATCGGTACAAAGTGATAGTAAATACGCACAAATTGCATACTAATCGTACATTGTTCGGAGGTAAAGTAGCAGATATCAAAATGTCAGTTTTTTTGGAGAAATAAAATGGTTGTGCTGAAGACCCGTCAGGCTGTGCCGGCGCTGAATGTGGAAACGCTTAAGGGTGCCTGGTCTTTGTCAGATCAGACGCCGGATAATTTTACGATGCTGGTATTTTACCGTGGTCTGCATTGCCCGCTGTGTGCCAAGTATCTGAAAGAACTGGATAAACTGGCCGGTGACTTTGCCGCAGCAGGGGTGTCGGTACTGGCTCTGAGCAGCGATGATAAAGCCCGCACTGAACAGGCGCTGGCGGACTGGGAACTGAAGAATATTAATCTGGGCTACGGCCTGAGCGCTGAACAGGCACAGGCCTGGGGGCTGCACCGTTCTGCCGGCCGTGGTTTAACCTCTATCGGCATTGAAGAGCCGGCTGAATTCAGCGAACCGGGTCTGTTCCTGGTACGCCCGGATAACACCCTGTACTGGGCGCAGATCAGCACTATGCCATTTGCCCGTCCCTTGTTCCGTGAGGTGCTGGGTGCCGTTAACTTCGTGGTGGAAAAGGATTATCCGGCACGTGGTGAGCTGGTGTAAACCGGCGGGCTGGCTGACTGACCGGTAACCCGATCTGCAGTGCTCCGGTGACCGAAACTGAGCTTGTCAGTTCGCCAGCATTTTCTCCCTCTCAAAGCCGCCTGACAGGCGGCTTTTTTTATGTCTGTACACCGCTGATATCGATGGCCGGATCAACCGCAGAGCTGGCGGTCATTCCCCCATCAACACTGAGCAGCTGTCCGCTGATAAAGCCGGCCTGATCGCTGGCCAGCCACAGGCACGCCTGTGCGATTTCCCGGGGTTGGGCCAGCCGCTGTAAGGGGTGGCGGCGGGATACACCCTGCCGGGCGGCTGCGGGATCGGGCTCGGCATCAAAGAATTCAGTCGACATTTCTGTCAGGGTCCAGGTGGGACAAACCGCATTGCAGCGAATGCCGTGTTTACCATGGTCGGTGGCAATGGCCCTGGTTAAACCGTGAGTCCAGGCCTTGGATGCGTTGTAAATGGCCAGTTCATGGTCGGCGGTGATACCGCCAATCGAGCCGATGTTCACAATGGCTCCGCTGCCCTGTTGTCGCATCATCTTTACCGCGCGCCGGCAACACATGAAAGGGGCTCGCATGTTGATGTCACTGAGCCACTGCCAGTCTTCATCTGTGGTGGTGTCGATTGTTTTTGCCAGTTGAACGCCGGCATTGTTGATCAGGACGTCCAGCCCGCCGAAGGCCGTTTCCAGCTGATCGAACAGGGATTTGATCTGTGCGGGGTCTGCCAGATCGGTGGCTATCCAGTGGGCATTTTCATGAGGAAGGTAATCAGGCTTGCTGCGGCTGGCGAGAATACAGCGTGCACCGGCGGCGAGAAACTGCCCGGCGATTGCCGCACCGATACCCTGACTGGCACCGGTAATCAGCACCCGTTTATTGCTGAAATCGTAAGTGGTCTGCTTCATACCTGCTCCTGTGTGCCGCTGGGATTAAGGGGGCTGGCGGTGACTCTTTCGACATGCCTTTTGCGAAAGCTATTTGTCGCCGCTGGCCGGATTGTCAGAATCTGCTCTGCCGGATTTCTGAACGTTAGCAGGCGTCTGTGCATGATAGCAGGACTTTTTTGGTGTGATTACGCCTGATAGCGGAGTGAAGCACCGGCGGATATCCGGCTAACCGGGTAAACGTGCTGCTGTTAACCTTTGTTTTACTTCCACCCCGGGATACTTTGCTGTTCCTGAATATGGGGGTGAGCTATGCGAGTATTAATTACCGGCGGTACATCGGGGATGGGGCAGCAACTGGCTATGCGGCTGTCCGCGGATGGTCATGAGATTGATGTGATTGGCGGAACGGATCAGGTACGGGGAATGAATCTGGTGGCACTGAGCCGTGGCCGGATCCGTTATTACCCGGCTGATCTGGGAAATATCGGTGATATTAAACGGGTTGCTGCGGAATATTTCCATGAATGTAATTCGCTGGACCGGCTGGTGCTGAATGCCGGGGTGTATCAGCGGCAGTCTCTGTTAGATGAAAAAGGTGTGGATAAAGCCTTTGTGGTGAATTACCTGCACCGTTTTATGTTGTTGTTACTGTTGCGGCCTTTATTACTGTGTTCAGAGAATCCCCGGGTGCTGATTAACGGCTGTGCGAATTTCGGCGGCGTTGAGCTGGACAGCAGCATTTTCGGGCGCCGTTATCAGGGCATGAAAGGGATGACAGAGGCGCTGCGGGCGAATGCTTTGCTGGCTTACTGGCTGAATACCGGGGATTACGGAATTGATGTGGATGCCATTAACCCAGGTTATGTGAATACCGGTATGCAGCGGCAGGGTGGGCATCTGATGCGTCTTATGACCCACTGGTTTGCGATCTCACCTCAGCATGCTGCGGAGAAAATCCGGCAGGTGCTGACCGCGCCGGATCTGCCTTCACGCGGGGGGTATTTTAACGGCGTTAAAACAAGCCGGTACCGGCACAGTGTGACCGGCAGACCGGATGATTTTGCTCGTCTGTGGGAGCAAAGCCTGTGTCTGGCTGAGATGCGGGAGCCGGTCTGGGCAGCACCGGTGGATATACAGTTACAGCAGGCGTAGGAGGTTGCTGGTAATTTGTCGGGAGATCCCGGAAAATTGTCGGTGATTATCAGTTGTCTTTAAGGAAAAGCTGCCTTGGCTAATAAAACCGCCATTATTGATTCCGATATGAGTCTGGAGCAGAAGCTTACCGGCCTGTTGTTGTGTGTTGGTCATGAGCGGCATTTGCACATGACCCGGCTGATTCAGCACACCGGTGTGTCACTGCTACAGCTAGGTTTATTGCATGCGCTGGATTATGCACCTGCTGAAGGGCTGACGGTTAATCAGCTCAAAGCACAGATGATTGATGACAGCCCCAATGTTTCCCGGGCGCTGAACAAACTGGTGGCTGCAGGCCTGGCGGTAAAACAGCGCAGCGATACCGATCAGCGGGTGGTGTACCTGAAGATTACTGATGCTGGCCGTCAGACGCATCAGGATGCTGATGCCAGCCTGATGACTATGCAGTTGGGGCTGGATGATGCCGAACAGCAGCAATTGTTTGATCTGTTGAGGAAGCTTTAACCGGGGCATTATCATTTTTTGAAGAGCCTTTTTTAGTTATATTCCATGGATTATAAATCCATGGTAAGTTTGTTGTGTTTATTCTCTGACAGGCTTATCCACATGATTACTCTCTATCATCTTGAAAACTCCCGCTCGGTACGGATTCTCTGGCTTCTGGAGGAAATGGGGCTGGACTATGAACTGCAGCATTTTCAGCGTGAACAGGAAAACAGTATGGCGGAGGCGCGCTTTAAGCAGCTGCATATCCTGGGTAAAGCACCGCTGCTGTCGGATGGTGACCGGATGATTGCTGAGTCCGGCGCGATTATTGAGTATCTGCTGGATACCTACGGTGACAGGGGATTACGGCCGGCCGCCGGAACAGATGCCAGAATCCGTTATAACTACTGGCTGCATGCGGCGGAAGGCAGCATCATGAATGTGAATAGCATGGCACTGTTGCTGAACCGTTTTGATGAGCGGGCGCCATGGCTTTTTAAACCGGTTATCCGCCTGATGACGTCTAAAGCCAGAGCGACCTACACCGGGCCGGTAACCCGCTTGTTATTACAGAGTATGGAGACCGCGCTGCAGCAACAACCGTGGTTTGCGGGAGATGACTTTTCTGCGGCGGATATTCAGATGGGATATACCGTACGTGCACTCCAGACCCGGGGTGGGCTGGATGCTGCTTACCCGGCCTGTCAGCGCTGGATTACGCAAATGGAAGCCCGTCTGGCGTATCAGTCTGCCATGGAGAAAAACGGTGATTTTCAGTTGCTGAAGAGCTGACCCCCGGGGCTGGCGAAAAGTTACTGCGGTCGGAGAATCTATTTAACATTCTTTTTACGATTGCCCTGTTAGTCTACAGCCTGATCGAATGTTCAGGTGTAAACAGTGGCAAATATCAGTGTGCCAGTTGCCGGCGATACCCGGGATCAGACCGACTGTCTGCCGGGCTGTCTGTCGAAAGTCTGCTTCGGGGCAGACTTAACACACAATGGCCCGTTTGTGCTTAACCTGATCAGGACTAAAAATGATAGGGGGCACAATGCTATCTCTGAATAAGTCATTGTTTCGCCAGGTACTGTGTGATCTGGTACAACGTCTGACCGGGGTGTCAGACAATGTTTTTGCCCGGTATACCGGCCGCGAGTGGCTGACACCGCAGGGCATAACATCTTATCCGTCTGAGGCTGGGAAACTTTCTTGCTGTGCTGCGAATACACAGTGGCGCAGTGTGCAGAGTGCCAAAGATGTCTGCAAACCGTCCGGGGGAATCGCCCGGCCAGCCAGATTACCGGACAGTCAGGCGTCTGAGTGTGACACCACGGATTTACGTTTACGTTTAGAAGCGCTGTTCAGCGAATACCAGTCGCAGGCTGAAAGCCGCGATGTGATTTTTACACTGTTCGGCGAGGCCCGTGTTGCTGCGCCGCCGGCACTGGTGGATACATTACTGGTTGCCCTGCTGGATAACGGTCTGAACTTTGCTGAGGAGTTTGTGCAGTTCCGGCTATCTGCCCGGGGATTACAAATGCTGAATCCTGTCAGCGGTTCCGGGGCCGGGCAGGATCTTGATGGTCATGGGCTGGAGGTTGCCCGGCGTATCTGTGAAGGTTGCGGCTGGCAGTTAACCCATGCTTACCGTAAGCAGGTCTTCGTTGTGGATATCTGTTTTACGGCCCCCTCTTTTTAATATTCCTTCAGGCAGCGGTGAGGCTGCCTGGCATTTACTGACAACCTGTTCGGTCGCCTGATGACAAGAGGCTTTGTTATGTCTGAAATAAATCAAAACAGAAATTTAAATAATCAATATAGCTTATTGGTTAAAGTAATTCATTGGCTGATGGCGTTTGGCTTTGTGCTGATGTGGAGCAGCGGTTATCTGATGCATGGCTTTTTTGCCGAAGATTCTGCCGGTGAAGAGTTTATCTTTGCGATGCACATATCCACCGGTGTTTTACTGGTTATGTTACTGATCGCGAGAATTATTGCCCGTGTCCTGATCCGCCCGCCTGCGTTACCGGCAGGCTTTACGGCACTGGATAAGCGGATGGCGCATGCCGGGCATCTGGCGCTGTATATTTTGCCGGCGGTGATTATGACGCTGGGCTGGGCAGAAACGGATTTTGGCGGCCACGGGGTAACGCTGTTTGGGATTCCGATGCCAAAGCTGTTTCCGACCATGGATACCTGGATGGGCATCAAGCTGGAAGATTTTACCTCCGAAAACCATGAAATTCTGGCGTGGACATTTCTGGCGGTAGTGGTCCTGCATGTGGCTGCAGCGGTTAAACACCGCATGGTGGGCCACGATGTGTTGTACCGGATGGGTATCGGTAAAAAGTAAGCAACCGGTTGTGTCTGCAGCAGGGCAGTGGATAATTGCGTTTTTGTTGTTGGAATGAGACGACCATGCGATTACTTCGTCCTGCTGTAAAACCGGAGATGCTGACCGGTGATGGCACTTTGTTTATCCGTAATGCCGCCCGCGGGATCGTGCTGCAGGGGGAGAACATCTTGCTGCTGTATACCGCCAGATATGATGATTACTCTTTGCCCGGTGGTGGTATTGATGAGGGTGAAGACGCTGTTCAGGGGCTGATTCGTGAACTCCGGGAGGAAACCGGTGCAGCGGATGTGACGGATATTCAGCCTTATGGTCAGTATGATGAGTACCGTCCCTGGCATAAGCCGGGATTTGACTGGGTGCTGATGCGCTCCCTGTGTTATCGCTGTGAGCTGGTGGGGGAGCTGGGTGAGCCTCAGCTGGAAAGTCATGAGCTGCAGAACGGGATGCATCCGGTATGGATGAATATTCATGAGGCCATTCGTCATAATGAGGCAATCATTGCCGGCAGCGATAAGAAGGGACAGTCCATTGACCGGGAAACGTTTTTATTAAAGCTGATTGTGTCTGAATTGCTCGACTGATCAGTTATAGCAGGCAAAAAAAAGGCTGCGCGGGTAACCGGGCAGCCTTTTTTGTGTGTGCTGAATTCGGGGGTTAGCCGAAAATCTGCTCCGGTAGCCAGAGGGCGATTTGCGGGAACATAACCACCAGTGCCAGACCGATTATTTGCAGGAAAACGAACGGAATCGCGGCTTTATATAAGTCATAGATGGTGACACTTGGCGGCGCCACCGAGCGCATATAAAACAGATTGTAGCCAAAGGGTGGGGTCAGATAAGCGGATTGCATACTGATGATAAACAGTACCGCAAACCAGACGGTATCGAAGCCCAGTGTATCGACGATCGGGACAAACAGCGGCACGGTAATGAATACAATGGCGAAGTCGTCCAGGAACATGCCCAGCAGGAAGTAACAGGCCAGCATGGCGATGATTACCCAGTACGCGGACAGTTCAGCATCTTCAATGAATTCTTCCAGTACCATACCGGCACCCAGGCCAATATAGACTTTACTGAAGAAGACCGCCGCCAGTGTGATCCACAGCAGCATACCCATCAGCTTGGTGGTGCTGATCAGTACGTCTTTCATGACTTCGCGGGTCAGATTGCGGTACAGCGCGGCACAGATGATAGAACCGACAGCACCCACGGCTGAGGCTTCAGACGGCGAGGTAATACCGAAAATGATGAAGCACAGGACCGTGGCGATCAGTGAGCCTGGCAGAATCAGCGCTTTCAGGGCAACCAGTTTACCTTTCAGATCCACCCGTTCTGATTCGTCGATTGGCGGTGCCAGTGACGGGTTCATTTTAGCGCGGATAAAAACATACAGGATGTAGATACCGGCCAGCATCAGGCCCGGCATCAGGCCGGCTGCAAAGAGTTTACCGACAGATTCACGTGCCAGAAAGGCGTAGATAATCATCAGTACACTTGGGGGAATCAGGAAGCCCAGTGCACCGCCGGCCATAATTGTACCGGTGGCCAGTTTTTTGTCGTAGCCACGTTTCAGCATGGCTGGCAGGGCAATGATGCCCAGACTGACGGTCGCCGCGCCGGAGACGCCGGCCATGGCTGCGATAAGGGCGCAGACAATGATTGTCCCCATGCCCAGACCGCCGGGGGTGCCCCCCATCAGTTTGTTGATCATGTCGAACAGGTTGTCGGTGATGCCGGAACGTTGCAGCATCAGGCCCATGAAGATAAACATCGGCAGGGCAACCAGCAGGAAGTTATCCATGGAGGCAAATGTACTGATGGCCAGCAGTTCAAGGCCGGCAGCGCCCCACAGGAAGTAGGCGGAACCGACACCCACTGTCAGCAGTGCCCAGGTAAGAGGTGCGCCGAGAATCAGCATCAGCAGCATGCAGCCGAACATACCGCCCGTGACGACTAAAGGATCGAGATCTAACACCGTTAGTTTCCTTTATTAAATTATTTATTCGGAAGCAGCGGTCGGTTGCGACGGCTTATCCATATTCAGAGCAACGCGCAGATCACGGATAAAGTGAGCCAGGCTCTGTAACCACATCAGGCCAACGGCCAGGGGTAATACAGATTTAAACGGGTAAATCGGTGGTGCCCAGGTACTTTTGGAGGACAGTTCGCCACTGCGCCAGGAATCGGCGGCAAATTCGAACGCCACATTAAAGAACACGGCAAACACAACCAGACCGATACCGCCGGTAATGACGTCCAGTATCGCTCTGCCACGGGGTGAAAACAGGTGATAAATCGCTTCACTGCGCACATGGCCATGGTGTTTGTGGGTGTAGACACCAGCCAGAATACAGAAGGTTCCGTACAGCATGGTGGTGGTTTCGTGAGCCCATGAGGTTGGGCTGTTAAACAGATATCGCGCGGAGATCTCGTATACGAGAACGCCCATCATGGCAAGGCACATCCAGGAGATGGCCCTGCCGATGAATTCGGATATCCCGTCTTGCAGATCAAGTAAGCGAGATATCCCGGTCATTATGCTCTCCCGGTCGCTTTCGCGGCTTCTTCCAGGATCGCAATCGCTTTGGCATTACGTTCAGACTTGGCCGCTTCTTCTTCCCAGATAACCCGGGCAGCGTCACGCAGTTTAGCCTGATCAGCTTCTGGCAGGGTGCTGAATTCGAACAGACCTGTGGTACCGGCATCGATAGAACCGCTGACCATCCAGGTGTGCATCTTACGGGCGTGCTTGGCGTAAGCCATTTCGATGATGCGCTTGTGCTCGTCAGACAAAGAGTCCCACTTCGCCTTGTTGATCAGCATGTCATCGGTGTAACCCGGGTTAACCATACCCAGGAAGGTGTAGTACTTGGCAGATTCGTACAGTTTCATTGCCTTGTACTCGTTGGTACCGGCATAGATAACACCGTCAATGGTACCGGTAGACAGGCCCAGATACAGCTCGCCGCCTGGCAGGTATACAGTAGGGATGTCGAATTTTTCCAGAACCTTGGCAACAGAAGGTGTTGCACGGATCTTCATAGACTTCAGATCTTCCAGGCTGTTAACCGGCTTGGTGGTCAGCAGATCGAAAGGACCGCCCATGATAGGGCCCAGGTAGTGAACGCCTTTTTCAGCGTATGCTTCACGGATCAGGTCGATCAGACCTTTGGATTCCATGATGTACTGCGCTTCGTCGTAGTCAGTCCATGCACCTGGCAGGCCGGCTTCGATGGATGCAATGTCCAGCTGGCCAGGCCAGTAACCTGAATAGCCCTGACACATATCGATCGTGCCCTTGCCCACTGCCTGCATCATGTCTGCGTTAGGTACCAGTTCAGAACCACGGAAACGCTTTACCCGCAGACTCTTGTCGGAAGCGACTTTAATGTCGTCGATGAATTCTTTATGGATTTCGTCAGACTCAGTACCCCAGTATGTCTGCATACGCAGGCGTACAGTTGCAGCCTGAGCTGTCGTTGCCGTCATTGCCAGAGGGGCTGCTGCGATACCGGCAGCAGCTGCTTTCAGCATATTTCTTCTTTTCATAGTTATCCCTAATCTCACGCTTGGCTGTTGATGGAATATAGTCCGCTATCGCTGCTCAGACCAGGGTCAGAGAGCGGGTATTTCATGGTGCACTAACATCGTTAAATGACAGGATGATTACCGGGCGATAGCCTGAACAAAAATTATATATAGCAGCTCCTGCGTTTGTCTGTACCTGTTTGCGACGTAACGGTGAGCAGATCCGCAACTGCCAGCGTGTATATTGATCTTAATCAACGACGCTTACAGTACTACTTTAGGTAAAGCTGAAAAATAGCCCAAAAAGGCTAGTCGAAACGGATTTTTGTCTGTACCAAAAAAGGCGTTTTACCCAGTGTATACAGTACATTATTCAGATGTCCTGTGGCACGTCAGGAAAAAATAAATTCTTCAGGTGTAAAAAATAATGGACAAAAAGACTTTTGTGGTTAATTTGACCATATTTTTAAGTCTGGCTAGGCGGATGAAAAACTGATGTGGGGAAAGGGTGGACGCATCAGCCAGCCGTTGAGTCGCTGGCTGATGGCGCTGTGCAGCAGGGTTTTCAGCCGCAGATAATGGCTTTGCTTTCCATGTATTCATCCATGCCATGTTCACCCCATTCACGGCCGTTACCGGACTGTTTGTAGCCGCCAAAGGGGGCATCCATAGAGAAATATGCGCCCTGAATGTAACACTGGCCGGCCTGCATACGCCGGGCAATCGGGATGGCCGAAGCAGCATCTTTGGCATAGACACCTGAGGAAAGTCCGTAAGGGGTGTCATTGGCAATGGCGATGGCGTCTTCAGTGTCGCTGTACGGAATAATGCAAAGTACCGGTCCGAAGATTTCTTCCCGGGCAATGCGCATCTGATTATGCACATCTGCAAACACGGTAGGTTGTACAAAGGCACCTTCCTGCAGGGTGGGAGGCAGATCTGCCGGTGCACCGGGGCCACCGGTGACCAGACGGGCACCTTCTTCCAGCCCGAGGCGGATATAGTGCTCAACGGTTTCTTTCTGGCGGTGTGAGGCCATCGGGCCCATGGTGGTGGCGCTGTCAGTCGGATCGCCAACTACCTGTTCTCCGGCAATTTCAGCCGCCAATGCTACCGCTTCTTCATAACGGCTTTGGGGTACCAGCATGCGGGTCAGGGCGTTGCAGGTCTGGCCGGTATTGGCCATGACATCTTCAACACCGTAGCGTACGGCGGCGTTCAGGTCGGCGTCTTCAGTAATAATAAAGGCGGACTTGCCGCCCAGTTCCTGGCAGACCCGCTTGACGCCCGGGGCCGCGGCAGCCGCTACCTGAATGCCGGCTCTGGTGGAGCCGGTGAAGGAGACCATGTCGACCTGAGGGTGGCTGGACATAACCGGGCCGATTTCTGTGCCAAGGCCGGAGACCAGATTGAATACCCCGGCCGGTAGCCCCGCTGTATCAAAAATTTCGGCCATGATGAAATCCAGTTCCGGCGTCTGTTCAGCGGGTTTGGCAATAATGGTACAGCCGGCGGCGAGGGCAGGGGCGACCTTGCCGATTAATTGGTGCAGAGGGTAGTTCCATGGATTGATAAAGGCGCAGACCCCGACCGGTTCTTTCAGTAACAGGACGTCATTGCGTTCTTCTACCGCTTCCATCTTATAGGCCAGATCGGCGTAGTACTCCATGGCTTCGATGGGAGCATCCACATGAAATGCACCGGTCAGGTGGCGCGGACAGCCCATGGATTTGACATGGGCGTCGACCAGGTCATCGTAGCGGTTGCGCATTTCAGTGGCGATTTTTCGCATCAGATCGGCGCGGATGCTGGCCAGTGAAGTTGCCCAGCCGGGCAGCGCCTGCCGGGCGGCCAGAGCGGCCTGTTCAATGTCGTCACTGTTGCCCTGCGGGACGCGTAAGAAAGTCTGATTGTCAGCCGGGTTTATGACGTCTATGAAGCGGTCACTGGCGGATGCCTGCCACTGGCCGTTGATATACAGTTTATCGAGAGTTTTCATCTGTCTGCCTGTTAGCTGATAACGCGGATAATAGTGTGTCTGACCTTGCTGAGTGCACAAGTCAGAACGCCGGTCTGAGTGACCGGCGTTTTCAGTGTCCGGGTATCAGTAATCCTGACGGCCCGGTACGACCACTTCGTAACCCGGTTCTTCCGGCTCATCGTCGACCATTTCAGCCGGGAAGTTTGTCCCCAGTACCTGTACGTCACAGGCTTCTTCCATCCGGCGGATGATGTTGGGTGAGAATTCGCGGGGGCCGTAGCGGTCCTGGCCATCCCGGAAGATATCGACCATCAGCGGTGCAATTTCCAGCGGCATACCCTTACGTTTCGTCACTTCGTCAAAGATGCCGACATCTTTTAATACCAGATCCATGGTGAAGCTGATATCCCGGCTGCCGTTCAGAATCACCTGAGATTCGGTTTCATGGACGAAGGAGTTGCCGGATGATGCTTTAATTGCTTCATAGGCCACGTTCATATCCATGCCGAGCACTTTTGACGCGGTGAGGGCTTCAGCCAGTGCGGCCAGGTGAACGGTACACAGGTAGTTGGTGACCACTTTCAGAATAGAGGCTGAGCCCAGCTCCCCAGTGTGCAGAATGCGCCGGCCCATGGTGGTCAGAATTGGCAGCACCCGGTCAAAGGCTTCCCGGGTACAGCCGGCGAAGATTGAAATATTACCGGTACCGGCACGGTGACAGCCGCCGGATACCGGGCAGTCTACCGGCATAGCGCCTTTTGCTTCGACCAGTGCGGCGATACGGCGTACTTCGGCTTCGTCGGTGGTGCTCATTTCCATCCAGATTTTGCCTTCCGACAGGCCAGCGATGACGCCGTCTTCGGCTTCCATCACTTCTGAACAGGCTGCCGGGGATGGCAGGCAGGTGATGATGACGTCACATTTCTCGGCCATTTCTTTTGGCGAGCCGGCACTTTCAGCGCCGCGGGAGACGAAGTCATCCACAAACGCCTGGTTAAGATCCCGGACGGTCAGGTCCTTGCCGTTACGTAATAAGCTGCCCGCCAGTTTGCCACCGACATTGCCCAGGCCGATAAATCCGATTTTCATGTGCCACCCTCTGTTTTTATTGTGTGTCTTGCGGTTTGGATTGTTTATAAAAAGGTATGCACTTAAAGGTAGGCGGAGCCGGGGTGGGCAACAATTGATCTTTTTTTACATGACTGGTAAAAAAAATCTTCCAATTGCCGGATTGGTAAGTTAAATATTGCAGTTATTTCTCAATTTTTGTTGTCTCCCGATGGCTATTGATCTGCGTAAATTACCGCCGCTTAAGGCGCTGAAAGGTTTTGAAGCGGCGGCACGGTTGCAGAGTATCCGTGGGGCGGCTGATGAGCTGAACCTGACCCATCCGGCGATTAGCCATCAGATTCACACCCTGGAGGATGCTCTGGGTGTGAAGCTGTTTGCCCGGCAGGGCCGTAATGTGGTGCTGACCCCGGCAGGGGAAGCGTTTTACCCCAGTGTACGGGCGGCGCTGGAATTGCTGATTAAAGGTTGTGAAACCGCCAGAGAGCAGAATGCGAATCCGGCGCTGCGACTACAGGCGTATATCACCCTGTCGATCCGCTGGCTGGCCGGGCGTCTGAGTGATTTTCGCCGTCAGTATCCGGATATAGACATTCATTTACAGGCGAACAATTCCGCCTGGGAATTTGATGAAGCCAATGCTGACATCGGGCTGATATACAGCCGTACGGTGATGCCGCCGCATTTACACTGGATCAGCTTATTTCCTTCACGGGTGTACCCGGTCTGCGCGCCACAGTTACTGAAAGATGCCCAGCTTCCACTGACGGCTGCGGCGCTGGAGAATTACCCCTTACTGACGGTGTCCACCGAAAAGGGCTATTGGGGCTGGGATGAATGGTTTCTGACCCTGGGCACCGGCAATCAGCTGCGGCAAAGCCCGCTGGTGGTAGATACACTGGCGGTGGCGCTGGAAATGGCAATTGCCGGCCAGGGCATCGCGCTGGTCAACGGCCCGGTGGCGGAGGATGATCTGGCGGCGGGGCGTCTGATCCGGCCGGTGGATGAATATACCGCCGGAAATGGCGAATGGGGCATTGCGGTCCCCAAGGCATTACTGAATGATACCCGGGTAATGACTTTTATAGACTGGCTGAAGCAGCAGGCCGGTAACGTGTGAACAGTAATAACTGAATGAGGCCGGTATGCTGATAACCGGCAAGGAATCTATTTATGGAACAGCAGGATAAAGTCGAAACGTTGCTGGCGCAGGCCGGTCATTATCTGGATAAGCAAACCGGTGCGGTGGTACCGCCGATTCAGCCGTCAACGACGTTTGCCCGGGATGAAGAGGGTGAGCTGTATGACAGCAGCCGTATTTATGCCCGTGATCAGAGTGTCAATGCTGAGATGGCAGAGCAGCTGCTGTGTACACTGGAACAAGGTGCCGCCTGTAAGCTGTTTGCCTCCGGTATGGCGGCGGCGACGGCACTGGTACAGACCCTGCGGCCCGGTGACCGGATAGTGGCACCGAAAGTGATGTACTGGTCACTGCGCGGCTGGCTGATAACCTTCTGTGAAGACTGGGGCATTACGCTGGATTTCTATGATGCCGGGGATATGCAGAGCCTGGCGGATGTCATTCAGGCGGCGCCTGTGCAACTGGTGTGGACGGAAACACCGGCAAACCCCACCTGGGAAGTCGTGGACATTGCCCGGGCGGCTGAGCTGGCTCATCAGGCCGGTGCCCAGCTGGTGGTGGATTCCACCGTCGGCACCCCTTTGCTGACTCAGCCAATTACACTGGGTGCTGATTATGTGTTCCATTCAGCGACTAAGTACATCAATGGCCACAGTGATGTGGTGGCCGGTGCCCTGATCTGTGCCCGTGAAGATGAGCGCTGGCAGAAGGCGGCCCTGATCCGTGCACAGCATGGCGGCATTCTGGGGCCGTTTGAAAGCTGGCTGTTACTGCGCGGCATGCGCACCATGCATGTGCGGGTGCAGCGGGCCTGTGAAAACGCCATGGCGTTTGCCCGTCATTTTGAAGGCTATCCCGGTGTAAAAGCGGTGCTGTATCCGGGACTGGAAAGCCATCCCCAGCACAGTGTTGCTGCTGCACAGATGCAGGGCGGCTTTAGCGGTATGTTGTCGGTACGTTTTGACGGCGGCCGGGAAAAAACAGCCCGCATTATGGGCCGTTTACAACACTTTGTGCGGGCAACGTCTCTTGGCGGTGTTGAAAGTCTGGTGGAACACCGTGCCCTGATTGAGGGGGAAACCAGTCCGGTGCCGGATGATTTACTGCGGTTTTCTCTGGGGATCGAAAATATCAGTGATCTGATTGCCGATCTTGAGCAGGCAATTAACTGTTAATTGATTGATTTTTATACATTAATTCCAATAAAATAAATGTATCATTACGACATAAGCACGTCGCAAATGTGTTAAGGGATGACGATTTTCAACGTGTTTATGGCGATTCTGAACAATCTTCTGGCGTACCGCTTTGCTACCGTGATTTTCGGCGTATTTGCTGAACCTGCTATTTCGCTGTGATGAAAGGCCTTTTCCGGCTTTTGATTCCCGGCGTATGGTTGCTCAATTGTTCATTTGAACAGACGTGATCCGTTTTCTGTATGCAATATCGGGCGGTTACGCAGCCGGATGCTGTTACTTTTCTTACCGGGAGAGTATCAGCCGTCTGCCTAAGGGTCCGTTAACGGCGTATGCCGGATACAGTCTGGATCTCAGCACATTGCCTGGTCTGATAGGGATATGTCGCTTTCGGTTAGAGAAAGGTGTCAGGCGGTGTTTCTGAAAATAATTATAAAAAGGATGCATGATGTATAACGATGAAGAGTTAGACCGACTCATAGAGAAGCGAGGCATTCTCAAGGGCCTCAATTCTACGCTCGGCATCACGGCCATTGTGATGGTCGGGGTGTTTATTCTTTACACTGTTTTACTTGGCAAGGCGGCAAGTGAACAGTTTCTCGGCCTGAAAGCATGGATCGAACAGACTTTAGGCTGGTACTACATTGCGGTGATGCTGATGGCATTTATTGCCTGTGCATATGTGATGTTTTCAAAGGTTGGCCAGATCCGTCTGGGCCAGGACAGTGACCGTCCGGAGTTTACCAACTTTGCGTGGTTCTCCATGCTGTTTGGTTGCGGTACCGGTGCCGGTATGCTGTTTTTCTCGATGTCTGAACCTCTGATTCATTTCGCCAGCGGCTGGAGTGGCGGTAACCCGTTCCTCAGTTCTGAAGTAAAGGCGGCTGTTGCGACCTTCTTCGAAGCGAAGCAGGCGGCGCTGAATGCGGGTCTGATGCCGGGTGATGAAGGTTTCCCTGTGCCGAATGATCTGGTGGCTGATGCGGTTGCCGGTGGTCTGAAACTGACGATTTTCCACTGGGGTACCGTTGCCTGGGGCATGTATGCCATTGTGGGTCTGTCGCTGGCGTACTTCGCTTTCCGTAAAGGTTTGCCGCTGTCTATGCGTTCTTCCCTGTATCCGCTGATCGGTGACAAGATCTACGGCCCGATTGGTCATACTGTCGATATCCTGGCGGTATTCGGTACTATCTTCGGTATTGCAACCACACTGGGCTTAGGGGTTGAACAGATCGGTTCCGGTCTGGTATCTCTGGGCGTACTGGAAGAGAAATCACAGACAGTTACCGTCGTATCGATTCTGCTGATCACTGTGATTGCGACCTTCTCTGCAACCACAGGTGTGGCGAAAGGCATTAAGATTCTGTCTGAGCTGAACACCTGGATCTGTATTGTGATTCTGGCGTACTTCCTGGTGGCCAGTAATGCGAACTACCTGATTGCCAGCACGCTGACCGGTCTGGGTGAGTATGTGTCTGAAGCAATTCAGATGACGCTGTGGACTGCCCGCAGCCCTGAAGAACGTACATGGCAGGGTGGCTGGACTATCTTCTACTGGGGCTGGTGGATTGCCTGGGCGGCGTTTGTAGGTATGTTCATTGCGCGTATTTCCCGTGGCCGTACCGTGCGTGAGTTTGTCTTCGGTGTCATGCTGGTGCCTTCTATGGTCGCTGTGTTGTGGTTCGGTATTATCGGTTCTGCAGGTATCTACGAAGGTATCTACGGTGCGGATATGAGCATCTACAACACTGCTGTTAATAACTGGGATTATGCCGGTACCCTGTATGCTGCATTTGATGTGGTAACGCCGGGTGCGATTGCAACGGTTGCCAAGCTGGCTGCGCTGGTTGTGGTGGTTGTGTTCTTCGTTACCTCCGCTGACTCCGGCACGCTGGTACTGGGCCGTCTGCTGTCATTTGGCCGTCGTCCGCCGGTACAGCAGCGTATCATCTGGGGTATGCTGCTGGGTGCAGTTACGCTGATGATCCTGTTACTGGGCGGTAAGGAAGCGCTGAAAGCCTTGCAGGCTGCTTCTATCGCCGGTGCCTTACCGTTCACCTTCGTAATCATTGCGATGACCATTGGCTTGCTTAAATCACTGCGCGAAGAAAGCAGTGATATGGTGCAGGATGAAGAGCAGATTCGCGAAATGATAAATAAAGAAATTTCCGATATGTCCTAGGCTTTTCAGCCAGGTTTATGGTTGAAATAAAAAAGCCGGTATCGAAAGATACCGGCTTTTTTTGTGGGTTATCGAAACAGCAGGCTTTGTTCAGCCGAGTCTGAATACCACTTCACCGTCCAGCAGGGTATGACTGACCTGGCCTTTAAGTGTGTGGCCCATAAATGGCGTATTCTGGCCGGCTGAGCGGCAGATTTCCGGGGTCAGTGACCATTCTGCCTGCGGGTCAAAGATACACAGGTCGGCGGGCATGCCTTCGGCAATCTGTCCGCTTTCAATGCCCAGCACTTTCGCCGGGCCGCAGGTGAGTTTGGAAAGCATCTGCGGCAGGCTGATCAGTTCCTGTTCCACCAGAATCAGTGACAGTGACAGCAGGGTTTCCAGACCGGTCATGCCCGGTTCAGTGGCAGCAAACGGTGCCTGTTTAGCGGCGGTTTCATGGGGCTGGTGATCTGAGCAGATCGCCTGAAAGCCGTCGCTGAGCAATGCCTGACGCAAACCGGCACGGTCCAGCTGGCTGCGCAGTGGCGGAATCAGGTGGAAGTTCGGATCAAAGCCGTTAACGTTTTCATCGGTTAACAGCAGGTTCTGAATAGCAATGTCGGCGGTGACCTGCAAACCACGTTCACGGGCGTCCATGACCATTTTCACGGAGCGCTCGCATGATAGCTGGCCGAAGTGAGCGCGTACGCCGGTCTGTTCGATCAGTAACAGGCAACGGGCCACTTCGATAGTTTCTGCGCTTTCCGGAATGCCATTCAGGCCAAGACGGGTACATGTTGTATCTTCATGCATGGCACCGCCTTCTGCGAGCCCTGCATCTTCCGCCTGGAAAATAACCAGCAGGTCGTGGGTGGCGGCGTACTCCAGACAACGGGTCAGCACCAGTGAGTTTTTCACCGGCTGACGCATGTTGGTAAAGGCAATACAGCCGGCCTGACTGAGGCCGTGCATTGGACTCAGCTGCTCACCGGCGAGCCCCTGAGTCAGCGCGCCCATTGGCAGAATACGGGCATTGCCGGCTTCACGGGCACGGTCCTGAATCAGGTCAACCACGGCGGTGGTGTCCGC
Organism: Aliamphritea hakodatensis; assembly: GCF_024347195.1. Classification (NCBI taxonomy): domain Bacteria; kingdom Pseudomonadati; phylum Pseudomonadota; class Gammaproteobacteria; order Oceanospirillales; family Oceanospirillaceae; genus Aliamphritea; species Aliamphritea hakodatensis. The sequence continues at coordinate 4,852,074 of NZ_AP025281.1, read as the reverse complement.
AATGGGTTTGCTGTTTGGCGGGGTGCACAGCGTTGTGACACCCCCGGCGGCAGCGGCGGCTGTTTCCGTGCTGATGTTACCTTTGCGGGTATAGCCCGGCTCGCGGACGTGGGCGCAAAGGTCGATCAGGCCGGGGCTGACAACCTGATTGCTAGCGTCGATGGTCTGGTCGGCGTTAAAGCCTGCCGGTGCCTGGCCAATGGCAGCAATTTTGCCGTGACTGATATACAGGTCGGTTACCTGATCAAGCTGGCTGGCCGGATCAATGACACGGCCTCCCTGAATTTTAATATTCATGTTTTTCATTCCCGCTTATTCTGTACGGCTGGCGTGCTGTTCAGCCCGGCGCGCAGCTTCTGTAGTCTGGCCGCTCATGGACATCGACATGACGGCCATCCGTACGGCGATACCATTGGTTACCTGATTGAGGATCAGGGAACGGGGACCGTCGGCAACGGCGGATTCAATTTCCACACCGCGGTTAATCGGCCCGGGGTGCATGACAATGGCATCCGGATGGGCGTGTTGCAGCTTGTCTTCGCTGAGGCCATACAGCTTGTAGAATTCCGCTTCACTTGGCAGCAGGGCGCTGAGCATGCGTTCGCGCTGCAGACGCAGCATCATGACAACGTCGACGTCTTTCAGGCCCTGTTTCATATCGGTATAGACCTGAACGCCGAGCGCTTCAATGTGCCTTGGCAGCAGGGTGTGCGGGGCAATGACCCGTACTTCCGCTGCGCCCAGCGTGCGCAGGGCGTGGATCTGTGAGCGGGCGACCCGGGAGTGCAGAATGTCACCGACAATGGCCACTTTCAGTGGGCTGAAGTCGCCTTTGTGCTGACGGATGGTCAGCATGTCGAGCATTGCCTGCGTCGGATGGGCATGGCGGCCGTCCCCGGCGTTAATGACCGCGACGTCAGGGGTAACATTCTGGGCGATATAATGCTGAGCACCGCTGTCAGAGTGACGGACAACGAACATGTCAGAGTGCATCGCTTCCATGGTCATCAGGGTATCCCTGAGGGTTTCGCCCTTGGCGGTGGAAGAGGTGCTGATATTCAGGTTCAGGACGTCGGCAGACAGGCGCTTGGCAGCCAGTTCAAATGTGCTGGCTGTGCGGGTGCTGGCTTCGAAGAACAGGTTTACAACGGTTTTTCCGCGCAGCAGCGGGACTTTCTTAACCTGCTGGGCGCTCATATCCACGAAGGAGTCAGCGGTGTCGAGGATTTCGCTGAGCAGTTCACGGCTCAGGCCTTCGGTGGTCAGAAAGTGTTTCAGCTGACCTTCGCTGTTAAGCTGTATTTGGTTTGGATCTTGTTGTTCAAACATGTTGGGGTTCCGCTGTGTTTGCCAGGATTCAGTCGGCACGTTTGCTGATTTCGATGGACAGTGGCGCCGGACCGGTCAGTTTGACCCGTTCATCGGGTGCCAGCAGCATCACCTCTCCGACGACATCTGCCTGCACGGGCAGTTCGCGGCGGTTAAGGTCGATCAGGGCTGCCAGGGTGATTGAGGCTGGCCGGCCATAATCGAAAATTTCATTCATAGCTGCCCGCACGGTACGGCCGCTCATCAGCACATCGTCCACCAAAATGATGTGTCTGCCTTCGGTGGCGGTGGGCAGTATAGACGGCTGTACTTTCGGATGCAGGCCCATGCGGGTGAAGTCATCCCGGTAGAACGCAATATCCAGAACCCCCATGGGGCTGTCCAGTTCAAGACTTTCCTGCAGGGCTTCTGCAATCCAGACACCGCCGGTACGGATACCGATGATCATCGGGTTGTCGATTGCTCTGGCTTTCAGATAGTTTTGCAGTTCGAGGGTCATTTTTTCTAATAACGCGTCGACCTTAATTACGCCCGATACCATAGAGGTCCTCCAGTCGGGTTTCGCTGGGGATGCGGGTTTCGCTTGCCAGCCAGTCTTCCAGGATAAGTTGGGCGGCGATGCCGTCCACAGAGTTTTGTTTAAAGTTATTGCTGCCGCCGCGGGATACGCTGATCCGCTTGGCTTCATCAGATGTCAGCCGTTCATCCATCAGATAACAGGGCAGTTTGCTGCGTTCTTTCAGACGGTTGGCGAATTTACGGGCCCGGCGGGCCATGTCGCTGATGGTTGAGTCCATATTAAGGGGAATACCGACAACCAGCGCAGTGGGTTGCCATTCAGCAATCAGCCGATCGAAGATCTGCCAGTCAGGGATGCCGTCGCGGGCGGCTACCGGTTCCAGTGGCGCTGCAGTGCCGGTGAGGCTCTGGCCAACAGCCACACCGATGCGGCTGGTACCGAAATCAAATCCCAGAACGGTTTGAGTAGTTTCGCTCATTAATACTTCTTATGAAATTTATGCGTGGCCGCTTTGGGCTGTCATAAGATCAAGATTCACACCGAGACTTGCAGCGGCGGCATGTAGCCGTTGCTCGGCAGGCATATGGAACAGTATATCTAAATTTGCCGGGCAACTTAACCAGGCATTCTGGCGGATTTCGTCTTCCAACTGACCGGCACCCCAGCCAGCGTAGCCCAGAGCAACCAGGCTGGGGATCTGCTGTTTGCTGTTGGCAAGGTCTTCAAGGATGTCGAGTGAGCTGGTGATGCTGACCCGGTCGCTGACATCGTAGGAGGACGACCATTCCCGGTCACCGGTCAGATGCAGGACAAAGCCTTTGTCGGTCTGTACCGGGCCGCCGGCATACACCGGCTGTGCACTGGCTTCATGGTCGGCTTCAATCTCCAGGTGGCTGAGAAGCGCCTGAAAGCTGAGGTCCAGCGGACGGTTAATGATAATGCCCATGGCGCCGTGTTCATTGTGATCACAGATATAGGTGAGGCTTTGGGCAAAGTTGCCATCATGCATGTGCGGCATTGAGATCAGAAAGTGGTCCCGCAGGCACATGCTTTCCTGATGGTTGCCGGGTGTGTCGGAGTCAGGCGGTAAGGACATAATATTGGCTCCTTTTCGGCCGCTGGTTCTGGCTGATGCAAAAGCAGCATTGCTGTGTAAAGCGGGTTGTTTAACCCCCGGCACTCAGATCATTTGTTATGACCTTAGTACTAGGACTAGTACACCCGGGTGGTTTTCTCAAATTTCCAGGTACGAATTATTTCCAGAATATCGGTGGTCTGGCGCATTTCTTCCGGGAATGGCTGGAAGGGGGAGGCCAGTTTGACAATCTGAACAGCGGCATTGTCCAGCAGGGAGCTTCCGGATGAGCGCCGAACCTGAATATCTTTGACAGTGCCGTCGGGTTTAATGGCAACTAACAATATCAGGCTGCCGTACTGATGTGACTGCGCAGGGTAGTTCAGGTTGCCAACCGCTTCGATCCGGCGTTTCCAGTTGTAGAGGTATTCCGCATCTTTGTGGCTCAGCGTGCTGGCGGAGGTCATCCATTTAACCCGGGGACGTTGTGCATAGGCCTGTTGCTGCAACGCTAGCTGGGCTTCCAGACTGGCGATCTCCAGGCTGCGGGTCAGGATCGTGTCGGTATTACCGGGCACGGATGCTGAGGACTTTTTCTGCTGTTGTTTCGCCTGACTTTGTGGTGCCGCCTGTTGCTGCTGTCTGGCCAGAGTGGTGATTACTTCGTGCTGGCTGTTGCTCTGTTGCTGTTGGCTGATGCCGTCTATTTCAGCCAGCGCGGTGTCAATCGCCGACATTTCGTCAGGTGTCAGTTGGCGGTTATCCACGGCCAGACGGGAGCTGACGTCCTGTATATCATCTGCCTGAAATTCAGCCTTTTCCCGGGTAGTGGGTAATTGCTTTTCTTCCAACTGACCGCTGCCTGCCTGATTATTCTGAGCGATAAAGTCCGCATCTTCCGGTGCGTCTTCGCTGTTGAAGTTGGCCAGGGTGACTTCCAGTGTCTGCGGGATTTCACTGACGTCCGGCAGTGAGAAACTGATGCCAAGAATCGCGACGGCATGAATGGCGACTGCCATGAATATTGTGAAGCCAAGACGGTCACCGGAGGAGACAGGGGATTGCAGAGCATTGCTCATAGGCTGTGCTCTGCCGGTTGCGGGTGGGGGAAGACCGGCATCAGGTGACCTTATTTCCGGGCAGCCAGTTTAGCTTCGACGACGTCCATCAGTTGCATACCGATATCCAGACCAAACTGTTCGTCCAGTTCGCGGATACATGTTGGACTGGTCACGTTTACTTCGGTCAGGTAGTCACCAATAACATCGAGACCGGCAAACAGAATACCCTGTTCTTTCAGGGTGGGGCCTACTTGTTTTGCGATCCACAGTTCCCGTTCTGTCAGGGCCCGGCCTACGCCAACACCGCCGGCAGCCAGGTTACCGCGCACTTCTCCGCCGGTGGGGATCCGGGACAGACCATAGGGAACCGGTTCGCCGTCGACCAGCAGAATACGCTTATCGCCATCGACAATTTCCGGCAGATATTTCTGCGCCATGATGGTTTCTGTGCCGAATTTGGTCAGGGTTTCGATAATGACCCCCAGGTTGACCCCTTCTTCCTGAATGCGGAAGATTGAGGTACCGCCCATGCCGTCCAGCGGTTTGAAAATAACGTCTTTGTATTCGGCATGGAATTCACGTAACAGGTCATCCCGGCGGGTCACCAGTACCGGCGGGCAGCACTCCGGGAAGTGTGTCGCGAAGATTTTTTCGTTGTAATCACGCAGCGCCTGTGGCCGGTTGACCATCAGTGTGTCGCCGGCGGCTGCAGCGATTTCCAGCAAGTGGGTGGTGTAAATAAATTCGTTATCGAACGGCGGGTCTTTGCGCATCAGAACGGCGTCCAGAGCAGAGACTTCCTGAATCTGATATTCACCGCGCTGGAAAAAGTTATCCGGGTCCATGGCGACGGTCATCGGGGCCATTCTGGCCAGCACCTTGCCGTCCCGCAGGTACAGATCCTGCTGTTCCATGTACCAGATTTCCCAGCCTTTACGCTGCGCTGCCCAGAGCATGGCCAGAGAACTGTCTTTTTTAAAGCTGATGTCCTCAATAGGGTCCATCACGATGCCGATTTTAATAGTCATTCGATAACCTGGTAGTTGGTGAGCCGCAGGTGGCCGGAGTAACACGCGTCATTCCGGTGTGGCTGGATACGTTATTGCAGAGTTTACTTGGCTACAGGTGACTGTGCCATACAGAGTTATAGAAAACATCTGTCACTCTGGGTTCAGAATTTATTGCCCAAATCGCCCCACAGGAACTGCAGCACAGATAATGCTGCTACCGGTGCGGTTTCGGTGCGAAATACCCGGGGGCCGAATGCGACGGGTTTGAATCCGGCTGCCAGCGCCTGTTCTACCTCTGCTTCGCTGAGGCCGCCTTCCGGGCCGACGAGCAGGGCAACTGAGCCCGGTGGCTGCAGGGTTTCCAGTGGCTGTTCTGTATGGTGATGCAGTACCAGTTTCAGATTGGCCTCTGCATTGTTGATCCAGTCGCTGAGAGTTTGCGGTGCCTCAATAGCCGGTATATCACAGCGCAGGCTCTGTTCGCAGGCGCTGATCGCAATTTGCTGCCAGTGGCGCAGGCGTTTGTCCTGACGTTCATTGTTGAGTTTGACTTCACAGCGTTCCGAAAATAGCGGTGTCATGCCGGTCATGCCCAGTTCTGTGGCTTTCTGAATGGCATAGTCCATCCGTTCACCCCGGGACAGGCTCTGGCCGATCTGAATATTCAGGGGAGAAATACGGGCAGGCTGACTGACGGATTCGATCCGGGCGCTGACTTTACGTTTGGCAACGTCGCTCAGACGGGCGTGATATTCATTACCATCGCCGTTGAACAGGGTGAGCTGATCATCCGGTCGCATACGCAGTGCGCGGGCGACATGCTGTACAACCGCATCGCTGAGCTGAACCTCCTGGCCGTCTGTCAGGGGCTGATCTTCGTAAAAACGGGGGATTCTCATGGCGGTTTCTGGCCTGATCTGTCGGTGATTATCGGTGACGGGAATAATAGCGGGTTTGGCAGGCGAAAAAAAAGCATCTGCTGAGGGCAGATGCTTTTTTATGTGCTTATCAAGCGTGTCTGGCTGTCAGCGGTTATTACAGACCGGCGTCGGCGCGCAGCGCGTCAGCTTTATCGGTTTTTTCCCAGCTGTACGCGGTAAATGTTTCGTCTTTTACCGTCATTTCAAACGGGTTCTTACCGAAGTGACCGTAGGCCGCTGTCTGACGGTACATCGGATGCAGCAGGTCCAGCATACGGGTAATGGCATGCGGGCGCAGATCGAAGTGCTGGCGTACCAGTTCGATGATCTTTTCGTCACTGATCTTGCCGGTGCCGAAGGTGTTAATTGAAACTGAAGTTGGCTCAGCAACGCCGATGGCGTAAGACACCTGAATTTCACACTTGTCTGCCAGGCCGGCAGCAACGATGTTCTTGGCAACGTAACGGCCGGCGTACGCGGCTGAACGGTCTACTTTTGACGGGTCCTTACCGGAGAATGCGCCACCACCGTGACGGGCCATGCCGCCGTAGGTATCAACGATAATCTTACGGCCGGTCAGACCGCAGTCGCCTACCGGGCCACCAATCACGAATTTACCGGTCGGGTTGATGTGGAACTTGGTGCTGGCATCAATCCATTCTGCCGGCAGGGTGTGCTTGATGATCAGTTCCATCACCGCTTCCTGCAGATCAGCCATTGAGATATCCGGGTCGTGCTGGGTAGACAGAACCACCGCATCAATGCCGGAAGGCTGGCCGTTTTCATAACGGAAGGTTACCTGGCTCTTGGCGTCCGGACGTAACCATGGCAGTAAGCCTGACTTGCGGGCTTCAGCCTGACGCTCAACCAGACGGTGTGCGTAGCAGATTGGTGCTGGCATCAGCACGTCGGTTTCGTTGCTGGCATAACCAAACATCAGGCCCTGGTCACCGGCGCCCTGATCTTCAGGCTTGGAGCGGTCCACGCCCTGCGCGATGTCTACGGACTGCTTACCGATGATGTTCATCACACCACAGGTGTTGCCGTCGAAGCCTACTTCAGATGAAGTGTAACCGATGTCGTTGATGACACCGCGTACCAGGTCTTCCAGATCAACCCAGGCAGAAGTGCTGACTTCACCGGAGACAATTGCTACACCGGTTTTAACCAGTGTTTCACAGGCAACCCGGGCGTATTTGTCTTCGGCAATAATGGCATCCAGTACCGCATCGGAAATCTGATCGGCAATTTTATCCGGGTGACCTTCAGAGACGGATTCAGAGGTAAACAGGCTATATTCGCTCATGGCGTTCAGGAGTCCTCAAAACTTTTAAGTTCCCCGGCATGTACCTGGCTTATGGCTGGGCGGTGGGGTCGCTGACTCTGTGGGGGTCTGACCATCGGGGATGAGATAAATAAATTGGCGGATAGTTTAATGATCTTGTGGCCCGAATGCATGGGGAATATCTCTGTTTGAGAGGTTTTTTTCGCAATTCATCATGAATTTGGCTCAATTTTATGAATTTTACTCGAAATAGGTTTGAAGCTGCCTGCCGGTTGAGCGAAAATACCGCCACTTTTGTTGACGTCGCCTGTGGTGGCATCAGTGTATTTCAAATATTTCAACCTCAACTAGGGTTTCAACCCCGGAGTGAATGAATGTCCTCGCGTAGAGAACTGGCGAATGCAATCCGTGCACTGAGCATGGATGCTGTACAGCAAGCTAAATCTGGCCACCCTGGTGCGCCAATGGGTATGGCAGATATCGCCGAAGTACTGTGGAATGATTTCATGGTACACAATCCGTCCAACCCGCACTGGATGGATCGCGACCGTTTCGTCCTGTCTAATGGTCATGGCTCCATGCTGATTTACAGCCTGTTGCACCTGACCGGTTACGACCTTTCTATCGATGACATCAAAAATTTCCGGCAGCTGCATTCTAAAACGGCAGGTCACCCGGAATATGGCTATGCGCCAGGTGTTGAAACCACCACTGGCCCACTGGGTCAGGGCATCACTAATGCGGTAGGTTTTGCGATTGCTGAGAAATCTCTGGCAGCGCAGTTTAACCGTGAAGATCACGAGATCATTGATCACAATACTTATACTTTCCTGGGTGATGGCTGCCTGATGGAAGGTATTTCTCACGAAGCATGCTCACTGGCCGGTACGCTGGGTCTGGGTAAGCTGGTGGCCTTCTACGATGACAACGGCATTTCTATCGACGGTGAAGTTGAAGGTTGGTTCACTGACGATACGCCGAAGCGTTTTGAGTCATACGGCTGGCAGGTTATTCCGAATGTTGACGGCCATGACCACGATCAGATCCGTGCTGCGATTGAAGCTGCGAATGAAAATACTGAACAGCCTACCCTGATCTGCTGCAAGACCATTATCGGTTTCGGTTCTCCAAACAAACAGGGTAAAGAGGATTGCCACGGTGCGCCTCTGGGTGAAGAAGAAATCGCACTGGCCCGTAAAGAACTGGGTTGGGAACACGACTCTTTTGTAATCCCTGAAGATATTTATGCCCAGTGGAGTGCGCTGGAAGCCGGTCAGAATGCTGAAAATGACTGGAACGAAAGCTTTGCTGCGTACAGCAAGGCATATCCGGAGCTGGCCCGTGAACTGATTCGCCGTTACAGCGGTGAACTGCCGGCTGACTTCTCTGCGCAGGCGGATGAAGTTATCCAGCAGCTGCAGGATAAAGGCGAAACCATCGCCAGCCGTAAAGCGTCTCAGAATACACTGAATGCATTTGGTCCGTTACTGCCTGAACTGATGGGCGGCTCTGCTGACCTGGCCGGTTCCAACCTGACTCTGTGGTCTGGCTGTAAAGGCGTGACCAAAGATGATGCATCCGGTAACTACCTGTTCTACGGCGTACGTGAATTCGGTATGTCTGCCATCATGAACGGTATCGCCCTGCACGGCGGTTTCATTCCTTACGGCGCGACTTTCCTGGTCTTCATGGAATATGCCCGTAATGCGCTGCGTATGGCGGCACTGATGAAGCAGCGTGCTATCCACGTTTACACGCACGATTCTATCGGTCTGGGTGAAGACGGTCCGACGCACCAGCCAATCGAACAGATTGCTAACCTGCGTCATACCCCGAATATGAGCACCTGGCGTCCGTGTGATGCGGTTGAGTCTGCGGTGGCATGGAAGTCTGCACTGGAGCGTAACGACGGTCCTACAGCTATGATCTTCTCCCGTCAGAATCTGCCTCATCAGGCCCGTTCTGCTGAACAGCTGGCGAATGTGGCACGGGGTGGTTACATCCTGCGTGACACTCAGGGTACCCCTGATGCGATTCTGATCGCGACCGGTTCTGAAGTGGGTCTGGCGATGGATGCAGCGGCTGCACTGGAAGCTGAAGGTAAGCAGGTACGCGTTGTATCTATGCCTGCCACTGATGTCTTTGATAAGCAGGATGCAGCATACCGTGAAGCGGTTCTGCCGGCAGCGGTTTCAGCCCGTGTTGCGGTTGAAGCGGCACAGGCCGATTACTGGTACAAGTATGTAGGTCTGAACGGCGCGATCGTCGGTATGACCAGCTTTGGTGAGTCTGCCCCTGCAGGCGAGCTGTTCAAGCTGTTCGGCTTCACTGTCGAAAATGTAGTTGAGAAAGTTAAGTCAGTACTTTAATTACTGACACGATAACGGCCGGTCTTTTGACTGGCCGTTTTTGATTATGGCGGGCTGTTAATGACATACAGAGTGGCAATCAATGGTTACGGGCGCATCGGTCAGAGTGTGCTGCGGGCAATTTATGAGTCCGGCTACCGTGATCAGTTGCATGTGGTTGCGCTGAATGAATTATCAGATATTGAGACCGTCTGTTATCTGACCCGTTATGATACGACCCACGGGCGCTTCCCGGCGCCGGTGGATCATGATGGTGAGAACCTGCTGATCAATGGCGATGCTATCCGGGTGCTGAACGAGCCTGAACCGGAAGGCTTGCCCTGGCGGGAAATGGATATTGACCTGGTGCTGGAATGTTCCGGTGCCTTCAGTGACCGCGCTACCGCACAACGGCACGTGGACAGCGGCGCAGCCCGTTTGCTGTTTTCCCAGCCGGCCCAGGCCGATGTTGATGCCACCATTGTATATGGTTTCAATGACCATCTGTTGCAGGCTGACCAGCGTGTCGTGGCGGCGGGTTCCTGCACCACGAACTGTATTGTACCGCTGCTGGATTTGCTGGACCGTGAGCTGGGGATAGAAAGCGGTGTGACCACCACTGTTCACTCGGCGATGAATGACCAGCCGGTGATCGACAGCTATCACCAGACAGATCTGCGCCTTACCCGCAGTGCGATGCACTCCATTATTCCGGTGGATACCGGGCTGAATAAGGGCATTGAGCGTTTATTACCGCAATTGTCCGGACGTTTTGAGTGTCTGCACCTGCGGGTGCCGACCATTAATGTATCGGTACTGGATATTAGCCTGAATGTCCGTACCGCCACCGATGCACAGCAGATAAATCAACTGCTGCGGGAGGCTTCACAAGGGCCGTTGCAAGGGTTGCTGGGGTATACCGAAGAACCCCACGCCTCGGTGGATTTTAACCGGGATCCCCGTTCAGCGATTGTTGACGGAACCCAGACCCGGGTCAGCGGCGGCTCACTGGTGAAGCTGCTGTGCTGGTTTGATAATGAATGGGGCTTTGCCAACCGCATGCTGGATGTGGCAAAGGCCTGGCTGGCGTGTCGTCCCGAGTCGGATGACCGCTGAAAAAAGTTGATAGGAAGCCTTATGAGCGTACTGAAAATGACTGATCTGGAACTGCGCGGTAAGCGGGTTCTGATTCGTGAAGACTTAAACGTGCCGGTTAAAGACGGCAAGGTGACCAGCGATGCCCGTATCCGTGCATCTCTGCCAACAATTCAGCACGCACTTGAAGCGGGCGCGAAAGTGATGCTGATGTCGCACCTGGGCCGTCCGACTGAAGGTGAGTTTGACGAGGCCAGCTCGCTGGCGCCGGTTGCCGCGCATTTGTCTGAGCTGTTATCCCGTGAAGTACCGCTGGTCCGTGACTGGCTGGAAGGCGGTTTTGACGTGGCTGAAGGCGATCTGGTATTGCTGGAAAACGTCCGCTTTAACAAAGGCGAGAAGAAAGATGACGAAGCACTGTCCCGGCAAATGGCCGCGCTGTGTGATGTCTATGTGATGGATGCATTCGGTACAGCACACCGTGCCCAGGCATCTACTCACGGTGTTGCGCAGTTTGCACCGGTAGCCTGTGCCGGTCCGTTGCTGGCAGGTGAGCTGGATGCACTGGCCAAAGCGCTGGATAACCCGGCCCGTCCGATGGCGGCGATCGTTGGTGGCTCTAAAGTATCGACCAAGCTGACGGTGCTGGAGTCACTGTCTGACAAAGTTGATCAGCTGATTGTCGGTGGCGGTATTGCTAATACCTTCCTGGCCGCGGCGGGCAAGCCTGTGGGCAAATCCCTGTGCGAGCATGATCTGATTGATACCGCCAAGGCGCTGATGGCGAAGGTGAACATTCCTCTGCCGGTGGATGTGGTTGTGGCGAAAGAGTTTTCTGAATCTGCAGCGGCTGAAATCAAGTCGGTTGACGATGTTGCTGAAGATGACATGATCCTGGATATCGGTCCTGAGTCTGCGGCTCAGCTGGCAGCGTTACTGGCGGATGCCGGTACGATTATCTGGAACGGTCCTGTTGGCGTATTTGAGTTTGATCAGTTTGGTGATGGTACTAAGGTATTGTCGGCTGCGATTGCTGCTAACAGTGGCTTCTCGATTGCCGGCGGTGGTGACACACTGGCAGCAGTGGATAAGTATGCCATTGCTGATCAGGTGTCTTACATTTCTACCGGCGGCGGTGCTTTCCTTGAGTTTGTTGAAGGCAAGGTTCTGCCGGCGGTTGCGATGCTGGAAAGCCGCGCATAAAGCTGTTCTGAAAATAAAAAAAAGCCGGTTTTTAAACCGGCTTTTTTGTTTTTTCGGGGCAATTATCAGCTGGCTGATGCCTGATAAATGGATTCAATGGTCTGATCCAGGGTTGCGGAGAAGTCCGCGTCATTTTGCTGAGCGGACAGGCCTTCGGTGAGCGCCCGGGAGAAACTGGCGATCATGCCATTGTTGCGGCTCAGGCGCTGGTTGGATTCTTCACGGCTGTAACCGCCGGACAGCGCCACGACACGGATAACGTTCGGGTGTTCAATGCATGTCTGATAGAAGTTATCATTTTCCGGTAGCGTCAGTTTCAGCATAACTTTTTGCTCACGGCCTAACTGATCCAGCGCGTCCAGCAGTTGTTTTTTCAGCAGGGCTTCGGCGATGGCTTTATCCGGGCAGTGAATATCCACTTCCGGTTCAATAATAGGCACCAGGCCCGCCGCCAGAATTTGCTTACCTACGGTAAATTGCTGCGTCACAACCTGCTGAATGCCGGTTGCATCGGCGGCTTTAATGACGGAACGCATCTTGGTGCCGAAGACGTCCTGTGCATTGGCTTTGGCCAGCAGGGCGTCCAGTTCAGGCATATCTTTCATCAGTTGTACGCCATTGGCTTCTTCCGCCAGGCCTTTGTCCACTTTCAGGAAGGGAACAACCTGCTTTTCCTGCCAGAGATACTGTGCAGAGTGCTTACCCAGAATTTCCCGGTCCAGGGTGTTTTCGAACAGAATAGCACCGAGCACCCGTTCACCGGTAAAGACCTTATCAGTGACGATCCGGCTGCGCATTTCATGCACTTTAGTGAACATGGCGTCATCACCGTCATATTCGGATTCTTCCACGCCGTATAAACGCAGGGCTTTTGGGGTGCTGCCGCCGCTCTGATCCAGTGCTGCAATGAAGCCGGTATCGCTGGCGACTTTGTTCAGCATGTCTTGTTGGGCCTGTGATGCCATATGAGGTGCTCCTGAGTTGGCTATTTTACGCTGCTCACCGGGAACTTTTACCCGGACTTTTTCAGTACACCGGAAGTTATATGTGAGTTTCTCTGACGGGGGATGTTTGTAAGCTTTTTTAACTGAAATTGCAATCAATAATTGTTCGCATTAAGGCGATATGAAACTGTCGGAAATTGCGGCATTCAGCGCTAAGTATGAGCTTTTTTGGGGTCTGTTTATGGTGGTTTGAATGCTACAATAGCGCGATCACTTACATGAGCAAATTAAAGGTGGAAACATGGCTCTAATCAGTATGCGCCAACTGCTGGATCATGCCGCAGAAAATGGCTACGGTATTCCAGCGTATAACGTAAATAACCTGGAACAGATGCGCGCCATTATGGAAGCGGCGAGCAAAACCGATTCTCCGGTCATTGTGCAGGCGTCTGCTGGTGCCCGTAAGTATGCAGGGTCTAATTTCCTGCGTCATATGATTCTGGCGGCAATTGCTGAATTTCCGCATATTCCTGTGTGTATGCACCAGGATCACGGTACCTCTCCTGCTGTGTGTCAGCGTTCTATCGCGATGGGTTTCTCATCGGTCATGATGGACGGTTCCCTGATGAGCGACGGCAAGACACCTTCCAGCTATGAGTATAACGTTGACGTTACCCGCCGTACGGTAGAAATGGCGCATGCCTGTGGTGTTTCTGTTGAGGGTGAGCTGGGTTGCCTGGGTTCGCTGGAAACCGGTCAGGCCGGTGAAGAAGATGGCGTAGGTGCTGAAGGTACCCTGTCTCAGGAACAAATGCTGACTGATCCTGATGAAGCGGCTGATTTTGTGAGCAAGACCGGTGTTGATGCCCTGGCGATTGCCTGCGGTACGTCTCACGGTGCTTACAAGTTTACCCGTCCACCGACCGGTGACATTCTGGCGATTGACCGTATCCGTGCAATCCACGAACGTATTCCGAATACTCACCTGGTAATGCATGGTTCTTCTTCTGTACCACAGGAGTGGCTGGCAGTGATCAACGAGTTTGGTGGTGAGATTCCGGAAACTTACGGTGTGCCGGTTGAGCAGATCGTTGAAGGCATTAAGCACGGCGTGCGTAAAGTTAACATCGATACTGACCTGCGTCTGGCGTCTACCGGTGCCGTACGTCGCTTTATGGCGGAAAACCCGTCTGAGTTTGACCCGCGTAAATTCCTCAAAGCAACCATGGTGGCGATGAGTGATATCTGTACTGACCGTTATGAAGCGTTCGGGGCTGCCGGTCAGGCAAGCAAGCTGACAGCAATCTCTCTGGAAGATATGGCTGACAAGTACAGCGCAGGTGAGATGTAAGATTGCTTACTCTGTGAATTAAAAAAGCGCCTGAGGGCGCTTTTTTATTGCCTGTAAACCGGGCGTAATAAGCAGGGCTTACAGCATTGCCAGCAGTTGCCTGATCAGGTCGTGATGCTCGCCGTGGGGGGAGTATGCCGCATAAGCTTTCATTTCCAGATGGGGGGCATCTTCAACCACAAATAATTCACCACTGTTGACCCGCTCTGCGGTACTGACGACCGGTAAGTATGCGGAGCCACCGCTGCTTAGCATCAGCTTCATGGCGATGCGCATACTGTTGACCCGTACCGGGGCCAGTGGCCGTTGGGGGAAATAGCGCTCATGCAGTGAGTTAAAGACGCTGCCCCATTCGACCCGGATATAGCCACTGGACGTCGCCTGGTCAGCATTCAGGCCTGGCTGAGTTGATACCAGTTGCAGTGGAATGGATTTAAGTTCTTCGATTACCAGGTTGGCAAGTTTTGGCTGTTCATAAATAAAGCCGATATCAATGGACCCCCTTTCCAGCTTTTCCATGACCCGCAGGGTGGTACTGTCTTCTGCACGCAGAGCCAGTTCCGGCATTTTACTGTGAACTTCGTTCAGCCAGTCCTGCACGAAAATATCCCACAGGCTGGGTGTGCCGGCAACGACCAGCCTTTTATTCAGATTGGCACTCAGGGCAATGTCTTCATAAGCCCGTTCCCAGGCATTCAGAATAAAGCGTGCATGACGCACCATGTGTTCCCCGGCGGGGGTTAAACTTACCTGTTGATGGTTGCGGATAAACAGGCTCAGGCCGAGTAATTCTTCGAGTTGTCGGATGCGCGCACTGACCGTGGATGGTGCGACGCACAATATTTCTGAGGCTTTGCCGAAGTTTCTGGCATGGGTGACCTCAAGGAAGGTTTTCAGTAAAACAGTATCCATAATCGCAATTCGGTTTTTTTGTTCATAGTCGCTTGTTTTTTTCGTTTTTTAGAATAGCAAAACATAACTAGAATTACGCCCGGAATCTTTCCGTAAGAATATTGGTGAGGGGAATAAGGTCTGTGAATACAAGCACAGAAACGCAATCCCGGAGTTCTTCACTCCGTTGGTTAAAGCGTTTGCCCATGAAACAAACCGTCGCGGGCGCGGTATTTTTGGTGTTAGCCATTCTGATGAGTCAGGTTGTACCCAGCATAGAAATTGCCTGGGTGACTGCAGTATTGATACTGACAATTTATCTGTTTGCATTTGAGATTGTGGGCGTAGATGTCGCAGCCGTTCTGATTATGGTATTGCTGGGCCTGACCGGGCTGTTTGCGCCGATCATGGGGCTGGAAGAAGCGCTGGTGCCCAGTACCGCCCTGTTTAATGGTTTTTCGAGTAACGCGGTTGTCTCTATTATTGCCGTGATGATCATTGGTGCCGGTCTGGATAAGACAGGACTGATGGGTAAGGTTGCCAACTGGATTCTGAAAGTTGGCGGACGTACCGAGAAACGGATTATTCCAATCGTTTCCAGTACGGTGGGTTTTATTTCCTGCTTTATGCAGAACGTGGGTGCTGCAGCGTTGTTCCTGCCGGTCGTGAGCCGGATTTCAGGGCGTACCGGCTTACCGATGTCGCGGTTGCTGATGCCGATGGGGTTTTGCGCCATCCTGGGCGGCACCATGACGATGATTGGTTCCAGCCCGCTGATTTTGCTGAATGACCTGATCCTGACATCTAATCAGGCGTTACCGGCAGATCAGCAAATGGATACCTGGTCACTGTTTTCCGTGACGCCGGTGGGTATCTGTCTGGTGCTGACCGGTATCCTGTATTTTGTGGTTGCCGGCCGTTTCGTATTGCCAAACAATGAGGGCGACAGTAAAGCGGTCAGTACGCTGGAATACTTTAAAGACACTTATGGTGTTGATTATGAGCTGATGGAAGTCCGGGTACCGGAAGACAGTACGCTGGTTGATAAGACGCTGGCGGAAATCGAACGGCCTTACCAGGTACGTGTGACTGCGGCACAGTTTACCAATGGTATCCGCCGTATCGGTGCCGGTGGCCTGGAGCGTAGCGTCGGTATTGAGTCGAATACCATTCTGGCGGTCATGGGGTCTGCCGATGCGCTGGATAAGTTCACCGAAGACTTTGAGCTGGACCGTCGTCCGGAGCTGGATTCCTTTTCTGAAGCACTGTCTGCAGCCAAAGCAGGTATTGCTGAAGTCGTTATTCCGCCAAGTTCTCAACTGGTAGGTAAGTCTGCACAGGATGTCCGTTTACGGAACGCCTACGGTTTGGCGATGGTGGCGATGCACCGGGCAGGGGAAACGTCGATGGCCGGACAGGGCATCCGTACGGTTGAGTTTCAGGCCGGTGATACCCTGGTATGTCATACCACCTGGGAAGCACTGAACCGTGTAGCACAGGACAGCCTGAACTTCATTGTAGTGACCAGTAACTATCCGAAAGAAGATTTACGTCCTCACAAGGTTGGCTGGGCGCTGGGTTTCTTCCTGATTGCGTTAACCATGGTGCTGTTTACTGATATCCGCCTGTCGATTGCACTGTTAACCGGTGCGGTGGGCATGGTGTTGTCCGGGGTGATGAGCATTGAAGAAGCTTACGAGTCAGTCAGTTGGAAAACGGTATTTCTGTTAGCCAGTCTGATACCTCTCGGGATGGCGGTCGAAACGACCGGAACCGCCGCCTGGATTGCCGATCAGACGCTGAGTTTACTGGACGGTATGCCGATCTGGGGATTGCAGCTGGCAGTTGCCGTGCTGGCGACCTTCTTCACACTGGTTATGTCGAATGTCGGTGCGACGGTGCTGCTGGTGCCGCTTGCGGTGAATATCGCCATTGGCGCAGGCGCTGATCCTGCCGTGTTTGCCCTGACGGTTGCACTGGCAACGTCAAACTCCTTCCTGATCCCGACGCACCAGGTGAATGCACTGATTATGGGGCCGGGCGGTTACCGGGTACCTGACTTTATGCGGGCCGGTGGTGTGATGACGCTGCTGTTCCTGGTGGTGCTGATTGTGATGATGAACGTTGTGTTCTGATCATTTGATCATACATATAAAAAAGGCGCCGGATGGCGCCTTTTCTGTTTATTACGATCTATTTTTTCTCAAGCAAATACTCATAACGCTGATCGGTCAGGGTTTTCATAAAGGCGACCAAGGCATCAATGCGTTTGTTATCCAGCGCAGGGCCGGATTCCAGTTCTTTCAGTGCGATGTTTTCCGGCACTTCCGGTACCTGCCACTGAGCAGTGGTTTCCGGGTTAATCTGCCGTTTAGCGCTGCGGCTGTTGTACTTGTTGTAGAACAGCACGACGGTGCGCAGATCCTGGAAGACACCGTTATGCATATACGGACCGGTGACGGCCACGTTGCGTAAGGTCGGTACTTTAAACTTGCCGGCCTGTGCGGGATCGGTGACAGCAGGGTTGTCCAGCAAGCCCAGATCCTGATGGGCAGGGCTGACGCCATTGACTTTGCGCAGTTCGGTGTTGGTCGGTGTACCAATATTGAAGTACTGGTAGTTAGTAAAGGTTTCCTGATCTGCCCCCGGACGGCTTTGTAACTGGTGGCACTGGTTACAGTTGGTGAATTGCTGAGAGAAAAACAGCGTGCGCCCCAGTTCTTCCTGGGCGCTGAGTTCGTATTCGCCCTTCAGGTAGCGGTCATACCTGGAATCGAAAGGAGAGAAGAATTCGGTTTTCTCAAAGGTTTCAATGCTGTCCGCCATGGCCAGATATGCCTGTTCGGCGTCGTTCAGTACTTTAGGGCCATAGAGGGCTGCAAAGCTGCTCCGGTAGGCGGTATTTTCAAGCAGGCGCTGTAAAATGGCCGGTTTGTCTGCCATCGCCATTTCAACCGGATTGGTGGGCGGGCCCATTGCCTGTTCCGCCAGCGTATTGACCCGGCCATCATGAAACTGACCGCCCTGATATTTACCGTTTTTCAGTTCAAAAGCCGGGCTGAATGCTGCGTAGGAAGCCGTCGGAGCATTGCGGTCGCCTACTGAGGAGTTGTCACTGCCCAGCGAGGCAGCGCCGGCGACGCCGTTATCCCGCGGGTCTGCAAAGCCGTTGCCAGGATCATGGCAGGTGGCGCAGCTCTGATTACGGTTTGCTGACAGGTTAACGTCAAAGAAGAGTGCCCTGCCAAGCTCTGTTTTGGTTGCCTGGGCCGGTTCAGTCGCCTGAGTCTGGGTGGTAGCGATCATCAGGGTAACGGCGCAGAGCAGTGGAGTAGATCGGGTCATAAGCATTAATTTAAATGATAATTAGTTTGATTCAGAATTCTATCATAACCCTGTGAAAAACATGTGTATTCTCTTTGTTGCAGATCAGCTTTTATGGCGGTTCAGGTAAGTATTTATACCAGAATGTATTTCCTTCAGGGGCTGTACTCCGTTACCGGCGGGCTGTGATTCGTCAGGGTGGCGGGAATATGTACGGTTTGCAGGGTTTTGCGGATGATCAGGCTTGGTTACCGCTGTGATCACTTCTATGATGCAAACAGGATGAAGTAACAGGGCCGGTTTGGCTGTATACATTCTGACGTAACTGAGAGCTGCACATATGCAAAGTATTGAAGAGATCAGCCGGGAGGCGAGGGCCTGCAGACTATGTGAGCCAGCATTGCCCCACGGTGTCCGGCCGGTATTTCAGGTATCGGCACAGGCACGGATTCTGATTGCCGGGCAGGCGCCGGGACGCAGGGTGCATACCAGCGGGATTCCCTTTGATGACCCGAGCGGCGACCGGTTGCGGCAGTGGCTGGGGGTAGATAAAGACACTTTTTACGATCCTGATTGTTTTGCCATTGTACCTATGGGGTTTTGCTACCCGGGGACCGGCAAATCAGGCGATCTGGCACCCCGTAAGGAATGTGCCCCGGCATGGCGGGAGAAAATGCTGGCTGCGCTACCGGCGCTGGAGCTGAATTTGTTAATTGGTCAGTATGCGCAGGCATGGCATCTGGGAAAAAGTGATCAGAACCTGACGGAGCGGGTAAAGGACTGGCAGTCATACTATGAAACCGAGCCGGGGAAAGTTCGTAATTTGCCCTTGCCGCATCCCAGCCCGCGGAACAATATATGGCTGAAGCGCAATCCATGGTTTGAAGAATTGCTGATCCCGGAGTTACAACGGATGGTCGCGTTACTGTTAAATAAAAAAAGAGCACCCTGAGGTGCTCTGAAAAAACGCTTTGTGTGTGAAAAAGCGTGAGGCCTGATAAGGATCTGCCGGATTACTTTTTTGCCAGGCTGGCAAATTTTTCCTGCTGTTCCGGTGTCAGTTCAGCATATACCTTCTGCTTCAGCTCAGCTTTGTTGCGAATCAGGGTTGCGGTGGCGTCCTGCCCCTGTTTAATCAGGGCTTCAACCTGCTGAGAATAGTCCGCATCGGCAACGTTCAGGTGACGTAAGTCCTGACGCAGGGACTTCATTTCCCGCATTTGGTTACGCATGTCCAGGAACTGCTGGTCAAACAGTGGCGCCAGGGTGTCTTCCTGAGCGTCAGTCAGGTCAAGTTTTTTATCGAGCCGTTCCAGTGACATGCCCTGCATGCCGAATTTACCGTGACGGCCTTTGCCGTGATCTCCCCGGTCGCCGCGGGAGTATTCAGCGTGTTCGCCCTTGCCGCAGCCGTATCCTTCTTTACTGTCTGCCTGGGCGGCGCCGATGCCTAAAGTTGTCAGGCCAACGGTTGCTGTTGTGATTGCGATGATGAGTGATTTGCGCATGATCTTTCTCCTTTGAAAACTGCGTCTTAATTCGATGACTGCAGTATGTGAGATGTCAGTGCTAAGTTGGGTTAAGTCGGTGTAAAGTTAGGTAAAGCCTGTGCAAGGAGTACTGCTTTTGCTTATTCTGGTTGGCACAGAAACTGGCACAAGAGATTACTGAGGCGTAAACAATATGGCCGAGCAGCCACAGATTTTATTAATTGATGATGACCCGGAGCTGTGTCAGCTGATGGGCGAGTATCTGTCCCATGAAGGCTTTGATATCAGTTTTGCTCACAGTGCAGAAGAGGCGCTGCCGCGCTTAAAGCAACAGACATACAGCCTACTGATTCTGGATATCATGATGCCGGGACAGAGCGGGCTGGAGTTGCTGCAGCAGATTCGTCCGGCGGTCCAGACGCCGGTGATTATGCTGACCGGGCGGGGAGATGATGTCGACCGGATTCTGGGGCTGGAGATGGGGGCGGATGATTATCTGGCTAAGCCCTGTAATCCCCGTGAGCTGGTTGCCCGGATTCGCGCAGTTTTACGCCGGGCTAACCCTCCGGAGCGGGTCGATGAGCAACATCAGTTAAACATGCACGGCATCACGCTGGATACCGCTTGCCGGGAAGTGCAACTGAATGGCAACGAGCTTTCGCTGACCAGTGCTGAATTTAATGTACTCGCACAGTTAATGGTGAATGCGGGTCAGGTGGTCAGTAAGGATGCACTTACTGAAAAAGTACTGCACCGCAAGCTGACGGCGTATGACCGGGCAATCGATGTGCATGTAAGCCGGGTGCGGCAGAAAATTCAGCAGCAGTTACCGGCGACGGCCATCATTAAGACGGTTCGTGGCGAAGGGTATTTATTTATTGCTGACAGTGCCGGGGCGGTGTGATGAAACGGTTTACTTCACTGGGCTGGAAAATTTTTCTCTCGGTCTGGCTGACCAGCTTACTGGTAGTACTGATTACTGCGTTCGTGATGGGGCAGATCGTAGAACGGGAGAAACATCAGGAAGTGCTGGTCGCTAAAGCCATGGGATTTGCTGAGGTGCTGGTGGAGCGTTATGAGCGGACCGGGTCTGTGCAGCGTCAGGAACCGTGGCGTAAGAAAGATTATGACCGTGACCGGAAGGATGACGGGCGTGATGACGGGCAGAAATACAAGGGTGAATCGCGGGATCATGGCAGCCGTAAGCATAATCAGCGTGAGCGGGACTATCTGCCCTATTTCAAACTCAGGATTTATACCGAAGATAAGCAGCAGATAGCGGGGCCGAAGCGACCGGTGGGTGAGGCAAAAGCCGGCAGTATGTTTTTGACGTTACAGTCGGATACCGGCAGTAATTATCGGGTCGTTGTCGATATTAATCCGCGCAAGTCGCTGTTCTGGTCAATATTTAAATTTATGTTATCGGTGCAGATGGTGATTATTATCGTCGTCTCGGCACTGGCCAGCCTGTTATTAACCTGGATTGTGATCCGGCCGATTAAGCGTTTACGGCAGCATACAGAAGACCTCTATCAGGGGAATTATTCGGTACGTACGGACACCCGCTTATCGGCCAGGGCAGATGAAATCGGCGATCTGGCCCGGGAATTTAACCGCATGGCCGATCATGTTGAGCAGGCGCTGAATGCGAATCAGCGTTTGCTGCAGGATGTGTCCCACGAGTTGCGGGCACCTCTGGCCCGTTTACAGATGGCAACCGGGCTGGTGGAGCAGCGACTCGGTGACGATGACCAGAGCCTGGTAAACCGAATCAATCTTGAGTGTGAACGGCTGAGCCGGCTGATTGATGAAATTCTGAGCCTGGCCCGTCTTGAAAGTCAGTCCGGTGACGCGCAGTTTTTTGAGCTGGAGCCGTTACTGAGCAGCCTGATTGAAGACTGCCGTTTTATTGCCCCTGAACATACTCTGAAATGGCAGGAGAGCGGAGAACGGTCCGGGCTCTTTGGTCAGGCCGAACTGTTGCGGCGTGCCGTGGATAATATCCTGGGTAATGCCATTAAACATACGCCTGCGGGGAGTGATATCAGCATCAGCGTCAGCCAGGCTGGCACGCGTTGCAGGATTTGTATCGACGATAACGGGCCGGGGGTGGACGATGCTCAGCTGGAGCGGCTGTTTGATCCGTTTTACCGGCAGCAACAGGTTGATAACGGCTACGGTCTGGGTCTGAGTATTGCCAAGCGGGCGGTTGAGTTGCTTGGCGGGCGGATTGAAGCGAACAGCCCGCCGGGTAAAGGGCTTCAGGTGTGTATTGAATTACCGCTGGCTAAAGAATCCTAGTTTTAGTGAGCAATCAGTATTTAATATTGACTGATATTTGTCATTTCAGGATATTGTTGATTAACACATTGTTTTTTATACGGTTATAAGAAAATTAAGGCGTGCTTTTATAAGGCTCTGTGCCATTTAAATAGCTGATACTGATTTAGAGTAATCAATTTTATATATTGATAAGTTGTTTTTGATATCAGATCTGTCGTGAATAATAGCCCTGGATACCGCTCAGGGCTTTAATGGCACGACCCGAACCTGATCCCCCGGGCGGATATGCAACTGGCTGATACAGCGTTCCGGCAGGTAGATATGTCCTGTGTCCCGGCAAGCGTCAGCCAGCAGACAGCGAAACTCCTGCAGCCGGGAATTACTCACCAGAAAGCGGTTACTGATGACGGCTGCGGGGGCATCGGTCTGGATCAGAGCTGTGAGGCTTTCGCTATCCCTGACCGCACGGATATCATTGAGTTTACAGGCCAGTGTCGGGCCGCCATCAAAAATATCCACATAGTTTTCGTAACGGAACCCTTCGTTTTCCAGCATTTGCTTGGCCGGTGCGGTATGTTCGTGTACTTCACCAATGACATCCTTTGCGGTGTCGGGGAGCAAATGTATATAAATGGAATGCTTCGGCATAAGTTCCGCAATGAATACTTTGTTGCCGGTCCCTGTCAGGTAATCAGCCTGAGAAAACTCCATGGAAAAGAAGTGCTGTCCCAGGCCATTCCAGAAAGGCGATTCCCCTTCCTGATTACTGACCCCGCGCATTTCCGCAATGACCTTCTGGCTGAAACGTTCCCTGAACTCGGCCATGAACATAAAACGGCTTTTGGAGAGCAGGCTGCCGTTCTGATTTTTTCTTGCACCGGGGCGCAGGTATAAGGTGCAGACTTCGGCACAGCCGGTGTAATCGTTGCACAGATAAAGGGTTTCAAAGGTGTTGTGTACGTCAAGCTCCCGGGAAGCATGTACGACGATACCGATGCGGTAATGATAAAACGGCAGCTGCAGTCCGACGGCTGATTCAATGCCACAGACGCCCACCACTTCACCTGATTCAGCATCTTCCATGACGAACAGATAGGTTTCACCTTTAGGCGACGAAACAGATCGCTCCATTGCGCTGCAGCTATGACGGATACGTTCTGCAAGTAAATCCCTGTTGGCCGGTAAAGAAGTAAAGCCCGGGCCGCTTTCCAGCGCTATATCGTAAAGAACATCCAGGTCTTTAATGGTGATCGGCCGGATCAGATTGGCAGTGGTATCCATGTATCACACTCCTGATGTCGCAGAGAGTTATAAACAGGTCAGATCAGTTTTTCTCTGTGATTAAGTTTAGACGGAATCCTTCAGTCGGATAGTGGCAGGCATTTGTGGATAAAAAATAAGACAAGATGTTGCAAAGAAAAATTTAAATATTATTATATGCGCATAGACAGATATATTAAATCTGTCATGGATCTGAAACGTATAAGGTGTGTGATGGAATCCAGTGCGCAGTTTTTTAAAGCTTTGTCCGAGCCCGTTCGGTTACGTCTGCTGAATATTCTCAATCAGCATGAAGAAGTCTGTGTATGTGATCTGGTGGATGCTTTGGGAATCTCACAAAGTCTGGCTTCACGGCACCTTGCCTATTTACGCAACAGCGGTCTGGTGCAGGCCCGGCGGGAAGGCGTCTGGATGCACTATCGTTTGCAGGCTGATGTCTGGCAAATGAACTGGTTAAAGGAAATGCTGGATCAGTTGGCTACACGTGAACAGCAATTGATCACTGACCTGCAGGCCCTAACTGAACTGGCGTGCTGCAAAAGTGCAGACGCGTAACTGACTAATTTTATTGTGTGGAGAGTGTGATGAGTATCCGGGTTGCGATTAACGGTTTTGGCCGCATGGGACGTCTGGCATTAAGAGCCTGCTGGGGCTGGCCTGAACTGGATATTGTACTGATTAATGACGTGGCTGCAGATGCCGCGACGGCTGCCCACTTGCTGAACTTTGATTCTCAGCATGGCCGCTGGGTGCAGCAGGCTGACGCATCGCAGGATGGTTCAGTAATTGAAGTTGCTGATAAGCAGATTCAGTATTGCCAGCAAAGAAACATCAATGATTTGCCGTTGGCGGAAAATCAGGTTGATATCGTTGTTGATTGTACCGGTGTGCATAAAACGACACCGGCCCTGCAGCCGTATTTTGCTCAGGGGGTAAAAAAGGTGGTGGTGTCTGCGCCGGTAAAGGACGGTCCTTTAAATATCGTAATGGGCGTAAATGACCATCTCTATGACCCGCAACAAAATCACATTGTGACGGCGGCCTCCTGTACAACTAATTGTCTGGCGCCGGTAGTCAAGGTGATCCATGAGCAACTGGGGATCGTGCACGGCTCCATGACTACGATTCACGATATCACCAATACTCAAAGCATTCTGGATACCCCCCATAAAGATTTACGCCGGGCACGGGCGTCCGGGATGTCGCTGATTCCGACAAGTACCGGTTCAGCATCGGCCATTGCGCTGATCTTTCCTGAACTGGAGGGTAAGCTGAATGGGATTGCGGTCAGGGTACCGCTGACGAACAGTTCCCTGACGGACTGTGTGTTTGAAGTGTCCCGGGATACCGATATTGCAGAAGTTAATCGCGTCTTGAAGGAAGCGGCACAGACTTATCTCGCGGGAGTGCTGGGGTATGAAGAACGTCCGCTGGTGTCAGTTGATTATGTGGATGATATCCGTTCCGGCATCGTTGATGCGCCTTCGACAATGGTCATCAACAAGCGACAGGTCAAATTACTGGTCTGGTATGACAATGAAATCGGTTATGTAAACCGGATGATGGAACTGACGAAGAAGGTTGCAGCCCGGTTGTGAGTATTCTGGCCCAAAAAGCCCTGACGCCCTGGCAACAGTATTTACTGGTTACCCTGAGCTACTGGAGTTTTACCCTCACCGACGGCGCATTACGGATGCTGGTGGTGTTGCACTTCAACAGCTTGGGGTACAGCCCGTTTGCAATTGCCATGCTGTTTGTCCTCTATGAAGTCTGCGGTGTAGTCACAAACCTGCTGGGCGGCTGGCTGGCTACCCGGTTAGGCCTTAACCGGACGATGCATGCGGGCTTGCTGATTCAGATAGTTGCGTTGTTTATGCTTGCAGTCCCGGATGAATATCTGACTGTGGTGTATGTGATGCTGGCGCAGGCATTGTCCGGTATTGCCAAAGATCTGAATAAGATGAGCGCAAAAAGTGCGATCAAAACATTGCTGCCAGAAGAACAGCAGGGGCGGCTGTATCGCTGGGTCGCGTTACTGACCGGCTCAAAGAATGCTCTGAAGGGCGTGGGTTTCTTCATGGGTGCTGTCTTGCTTCAGGTGTTTGGCTTTGCTGGCAGCCTTATGGTGATGGCGGGCGTATTAGTCTTTGTGCTGATCCTGACAGCGAGTCTCGTCTGCAGTGAATTGGGGCAAATGAAAGTAAAGCCGAAATTTCTGGAGATTTTCTCCAACAGCCAGTCAGTTAATGTGCTGTCAGCGGCCCGTCTGTTTCTGTTTGGTGCCCGGGATATCTGGTTTGTGGTGGCGTTACCCGTCTATCTCCAAGTGGTGCTGGGTTGGGAGCATACAGATGTGGGGACTTTTCTGGCTGTCTGGGTTATCGGTTATGGTGTGGTGCAGGTTTGTGCGCCGGCGATTACAGGCTCAGATAAAACGTCTGGCGGCCATGCCGGTGTGTTGCCCGGAAGGAAAGCTGCTTTTCGCTGGGTCTCAGTATTGAGTATGGTTCCTTTCCTGATGTTGCTGGTTGCTATGCTGTCCGGAGGGTTGTCAGGGACAATTCTGGTCACCGGGTTGCTGGTGTTTGGTGCCGTCTTTGCAGTGAACTCATCATTGCACTCGTATCTGATACTCAGATATGCCCGTACAGAAGGAGCGTCTCTTGATGTGGGGTTCTACTATATGTCTAATGCCGCGGGCCGGTTGCTGGGTACGGTATTGTCCGGTGGGGTATATCAGGTGTGGGGGCTGGAGGCCTGCTTATTAGTCAGCGCTTTATGTCTGATGGTGGCGGCTGCGATTTCATTGAAGTTACCTGAGGTTGGCACTGCTGCTTAGTCAGTCAGATGAGCAATAAAAAACGCAGCCGAAGGCTGCGTTTTTTTTATGCCTGCTGTTTAGCTATATAAGTTGTGCAGGAACAGGTACTTGTTGCAGCGCAAAAACTAATTTCAGCTTTCTGCAAAAAGCCTGTTGACACTTTTGGCTGCGTGCCTATAATACGCCCCCACATTGAGACGCAGGGCAGCGGCAACGCAGCTAAGCAAGCTTAATGAGAGTCAGAATAAACTACTGAAAAACAAATTGTTTTGCAGTGTGAGTCAACTGATTCGACCGGAACGAAAAAGGTGTTTTCCGGTTTTGATAAGTTCTTCGGAATTAATCAAAATCTTCTGAAAATAACCGTTGACTTCCACCGGGTGTTGAGTAGAATACGCACCTCGCTTGAGACGACAGCAACGACGGTTACACCGGTTGCGAAAGTGGTTTCAAGCAACGCTCTTTAACAATTTGATCAGATAATTCGTGTGGGCGCTTGTTGAGATGAAGCACAAAAGCTTTATCAAAGTAAGCAACTTTTGTCTTCGGACAAACACGTGAATTCATTTAAGATGTTTTTATGAAAGTTAGTGTAACTTTGAGCTAGATTTAAGACACCAAATTCCGGTGTCGAAAAAATTAAACTGAAGAGTTTGATCATGGCTCAGATTGAACGCTGGCGGCAGGCTTAACACATGCAAGTCGAGCGGTAACAGAGAGTAGCTTGCTACTTTGCTGACGAGCGGCGGACGGGTGAGTAACGCGTAGAAATCTGCCTGGTAGTGGGGGATAGCCCAGAGAAATTTGGATTAATACCGCATACGCCCTACGGGGGAAAGCAGGGGACCTTCGGGCCTTGCGCTATCAGATGAGTCTGCGTCGGATTAGCTAGTTGGTGGGGTAATGGCCTACCAAGGCGACGATCCGTAGCTGGTCTGAGAGGATGATCAGCCACACTGGGACTGAGACACGGCCCAGACTCCTACGGGAGGCAGCAGTGGGGAATATTGCACAATGGGCGCAAGCCTGATGCAGCCATGCCGCGTGTGTGAAGAAGGCCTTAGGGTTGTAAAGCACTTTCAGCAGTGAGGAAAGGTGTGTACTTAATACGTGCATACTGTGACGTTAACTGCAGAAGAAGGACCGGCTAACTCCGTGCCAGCAGCCGCGGTAATACGGAGGGTCCGAGCGTTAATCGGAATTACTGGGCGTAAAGCGCGCGTAGGCGGTTATTTAAGTCAGATGTGAAAGCCCCGGGCTCAACCTGGGAACTGCACCTGATACTGGATAACTAGAGTACAGAAGAGGGTGGTGGAATTTCCTGTGTAGCGGTGAAATGCGTAGATATAGGAAGGAACACCAGTGGCGAAGGCGACCACCTGGTCTGATACTGACGCTGAGGTGCGAAAGCGTGGGGAGCAAACAGGATTAGATACCCTGGTAGTCCACGCCGTAAACGATGTCTACTAGCCGTTGGGACACTTGATGTCTTAGTGGCGCAGCTAACGCACTAAGTAGACCGCCTGGGGAGTACGGCCGCAAGGTTAAAACTCAAATGAATTGACGGGGGCCCGCACAAGCGGTGGAGCATGTGGTTTAATTCGACGCAACGCGAAGAACCTTACCTACTCTTGAAATCCTGCGAAGTCGGAAGAGATTCTGATGTGCCTTCGGGAACGCAGTGACAGGTGCTGCATGGCTGTCGTCAGCTCGTGTTGTGAAATGTTGGGTTAAGTCCCGTAACGAGCGCAACCCTTGTCCTTATTTGCCAGCACTTCGGGTGGGAACTCTAAGGAGACTGCCGGTGACAAACCGGAGGAAGGTGGGGACGACGTCAAGTCATCATGGCCCTTACGAGTAGGGCTACACACGTGCTACAATGGCCGGTACAGAGGGCTGCAATCCTGCGAGGGGGAGCTAATCTCACAAAACCGGTCGTAGTCCGGATTGGAGTCTGCAACTCGACTCCATGAAGTCGGAATCGCTAGTAATCGTGAATCAGAATGTCACGGTGAATACGTTCCCGGGCCTTGTACACACCGCCCGTCACACCATGGGAGTGGATTGCACCAGAAGTAGCTAGCTTAACCTTCGGGAGGGCGGTTACCACGGTGTGGTTCATGACTGGGGTGAAGTCGTAACAAGGTAGCCCTAGGGGAACCTGGGGCTGGATCACCTCCTTAAACGATAGCGGATTCTTAGCAAGCGTTCACACGAATTATCTGATCAGTTGTAGAGTAAGTACTGGGGCTATAGCTCAGCTGGGAGAGCGCCTGCTTTGCACGCAGGAGGTCTGCGGTTCGATCCCGCATAGCTCCACCATTCTTCACCCCGAAGAACGGTCAGTACTTAAATGCTTTGTTGAGAACACAAAAGCTAATGAATAACCCTTCGGGTTTGTTGATTACCTTTTGTCTTTTTAGACAAAACGCTCTTTAACAATTTAAATCCTGTAAAAACGAGAATTAAGTAAGACAAATGTACAAGCGCTAATCCGGCGTAAATGTATCGTTACTTCAGCGTTAACTGTTTAACAGTTGGCTATGAAGTTTTATCAGTTACTTTGAATCAGACCCTTTTGGGTTATATGGTCAAGTGACTAAGCGTGCACGGTGGATGCCTTGGCAGTCAGAGGCGATGAAGGACGTGGTAACCTGCGATAAGGTTTGGGGAGTCGGTAAACAGACTTTGATCCAAACATTTCCGAATGGGGAAACCCACCCAGTATAAGCTGGGTATCTCTTAAGTGAATACATAGCTTTAGAGAGGCGAACCCGGGGAACTGAAACATCTAAGTACCCGGAGGAAAAGAAATCAACCGAGATTCCCCTAGTAGCGGCGAGCGAACGGGGACCAGCCCTTAAGCTGTGTTGTAGTTAGTAGAACGCTCTGGAAAGTGCGGCCGTAGTGGGTGATAGCCCCGTATACGAAAACTTATACGCAGTGAAATCGAGTAAGACGGGACACGTGATATCCTGTTTGAATATGGGGGGACCATCCTCCAAGGCTAAATACTCCTGACTGACCGATAGTGAACCAGTACCGTGAGGGAAAGGCGAAAAGAACCCCTGTGAGGGGAGTGAAATAGAACCTGAAACCGTGTACGTACAAGCAGTGGGAGCAGACTTGTTCTGTGACTGCGTACCTTTTGTATAATGGGTCAGCGACTTAATTTCAGTAGCAAGGTTAACCGTTTAGGGGAGCCGTAGGGAAACCGAGTCTTAATAGGGCGTATAGTTGCTGGGATTAGACCCGAAACCGAGCGATCTATCCATGGGCAGGTTGAAGGTTGAGTAACATCAACTGGAGGACCGAACCGACTGTCGTTGAAAAGCCAGCGGATGACTTGTGGATCGGAGTGAAAGGCTAATCAAGCTCGGAGATAGCTGGTTCTCCTCGAAAGCTATTTAGGTAGCGCCTCATATCTCACCTACGGGGGTAGAGCACTGTTTCGGCTAGGGGGTCATCCCGACTTACCAACCCGATGCAAACTCCGAATACCGTAGAGTGCAATTATGGGAGACACACGGCGGGTGCTAACGTCCGTCGTGGAAAGGGAAACAACCCAGACCGTCAGCTAAGGTCCCAAAGTTATGGTTAAGTGGGAAACGATGTGGGAAGGCTTAGACAGCTAGGAGGTTGGCTTAGAAGCAGCCACCCTTTAAAGAAAGCGTAATAGCTCACTAGTCGAGTCGGCCTGCGCGGAAGATATAACGGGGCTCAAACCATACACCGAAGCTACGGACGCAGCTTGTCTGCGTGGTAGAGGAGCGTTCTGTAAGCCGTTGAAGGGAAAGCTGTAAGGCATCCTGGAGGTATCAGAAGTGCGAATGCTGACATGAGTAACGATAAGGGGGGTGAAAAACCTCCCCGCCGGAAGACCAAGGGTTCCTATCCAATGCTAATCAGGGTAGGGTGAGTCGACCCCTAAGGCGAGGCCGAAAGGCGTAGTCGATGGGAAACAGGTTAATATTCCTGTACTTCTTGTTATTGCGATGGAGTGACGGAGAAGGCTAGGCCATCACGGCGTTGGTTGTCCGTGTTTAAGGCTGTAGGCTGGGGGATTAGGAAAATCCGGTTCCCTAAGGCTGAGAGTTGATGACGAGTCCTCTTTTGGACGAAGTGGTTGATGCCATGCTTCCAGGAAAAACTTCTAAGCTTCAGATAACAAGAAATCGTACCCCAAACCGACACAGGTGGTCAGGTAGAGAATACCAAGGCGCTTGAGAGAACTCGGGTGAAGGAACTAGGCAAAATGGTACCGTAACTTCGGGAGAAGGTACGCCCCTGACGGTGATGAGACTTGCTCTCTAAGCTGTTGGGGGTCGAAGATACTAGGTGGCTGCGACTGTTTATTAAAAACACAGCACTCTGCAAACACGAAAGTGGACGTATAGGGTGTGACGCCTGCCCGGTGCTTGAAGGTTAATTGATGGGGTTAGCTTCGGCGAAGCTCTTGATCGAAGCCCAAGTAAACGGCGGCCGTAACTATAACGGTCCTAAGGTAGCGAAATTCCTTGTCGGGTAAGTTCCGACCTGCACGAATGGCGTAACGATGGCCACACTGTCTCCACCCGAGACTCAGTGAAATTGAAATTGCGGTTAAGATGCCGTATATCCGCGGCTAGACGGAAAGACCCCGTGAACCTTTACTATAGCTTCGCAGTGGACTTTGATATTACTTGTGTAGGATAGCTGGGAGGCTTTGAAACTTGGACGCCAGTTCGAGTGGAGCCAATCTTGAAATACCAGCCTGGTACTATTGAGGTTCTAACGCAGGTCCCTTATCGGGATCGCGGACATTGTGTGGTGGGTAGTTTGACTGGGGCGGTCTCCTCCCAAAGAGTAACGGAGGAGTACGAAGGTGCGCTCAGCATGGTCGGAAATCATGCATCGAGTATAAAGGCATAAGCGCGCTTGACTGCGAGACAGACACGTCGAGCAGGTACGAAAGTAGGTCTTAGTGATCCGGTGGTTCTGTATGGAAGGGCCATCGCTCAACGGATAAAAGGTACTCCGGGGATAACAGGCTGATACCGCCCAAGAGTTCACATCGACGGCGGTGTTTGGCACCTCGATGTCGGCTCATCACATCCTGGGGCTGAAGCCGGTCCCAAGGGTATGGCTGTTCGCCATTTAAAGTGGTACGCGAGCTGGGTTTAGAACGTCGTGAGACAGTTCGGTCCCTATCTGCCGTGGACGTTTGAGATTTGAGAAGAGTTGCTCCTAGTACGAGAGGACCGGAGTGAACGAACCTCTGGTGTTCGGGTTGTCATGCCAATGGCATTGCCCGGTAGCTATGTTCGGACAGGATAACCGCTGAAAGCATCTAAGCGGGAAGCCCCCTTCAAGATGAGATCTCACTGGGACCTTGAGTCCCCTGAAGAGCCGTTCAAGACCAGGACGTTGATAGGCTGGGTGTGTAAGCGTTGTGAGGCGTTGAGCTAACCAGTACTAATTGCTCGTGAGGCTTGACCATATAACGCCAAAAGCGTTTGGTTGCAGAGAAGACTGCAACATGATCAAGAACTGAAGATACATTGAAGAGCTTGCTGAAAAGCGAGACGGATTAGAGTTTGTACATTGTTTTGAAACATAAGCTTAAGACTCGGCCTGAATAAGGCACACAGGATTTAGATTGTTACCTTTTTTTGCTTGGCGACTATAGCGAGATGGAACCACCCGATCCCTTACCGAACTCGGAAGTGAAACGTCTTAGCGCCGATGGTAGTGTGGGGCTTCCCCATGTGAGAGTAGGTCATCGCCAAGCACCTAATTAAGAAAACCCGCTACACTGTAGCGGGTTTTTTTTCGTCTGCCGAAAGTGCTTTCATCGCCAAGCACCTAATTAAGACTCTCTTTAAGACACTGGCTGCTATCTTGTAGCAGGTTTTTTCGTCTGCAAAAAAGGCTTCCACCGCCAGGCACCTGATTAAGGCTCTTTTTAAGGCTCTTGATAAGGCACAGGCTGCTACCTTGTAGCAGGTTTTTTTGTCTGCAGGAAAGGCTTCCACCGTCAGGCACCTGATTAAGACTCTCTTTAAGACTCTCTTTAAGACTCTCTTTAAGACACTTCATAAGACACAGGCTGCTACGGTGTAGCGAGGTTTTTATATCCGCAGAAACGGGTCGTTCTTCTGATGGACGCCACCATTTAAGACTTTTTATAAGGGCTTGGTATAACAGTGCGGGATTGTAGTCTGGGCGGCAACTTACAGTTTTTTGTGAGGGCTTGTGTTGCCAGGCACCTGAGCTACGGCAGTATTTGTGGTGCTACTCATGTCGGATGATTACTGACTGGAAGGTTAGTGTTCAGTGATAGGCACTGCTGAAGGTTTAAATCTGAATCGTCGTTGCTTTGCTGGTCTGAAAGGAAGCAGAGGGGGGGATATCAGGGAGACGTTATAAGCCCGGTTGTCGGTGGGTGATAAAGATTGGAATTATGAAAGGGAGGCGGGAATAGGGTACAAGTGAAACTCAATCTCAGGGCTCAGGCCGCAGAGATTGAGTTTGTATGGCGTCAGTATCAGAGCGCGTCTACGTCAGTTTCACCTGTACGGATACGGATAGCCTGCTCCAGAGGTGTTACGAAGATTTTACCGTCGCCGATTTTACCGGTATTGGCCGTTTTGCTGATAGCTTCGATCACCTGATCAAGCATGTTTTCATCGATGGCAGCTTCAATTTTCACCTTAGGCAGAAAATCCACCACGTATTCGGCGCCGCGGTAGAGTTCGGTATGACCTTTTTGGCGACCGAAGCCTTTTACTTCAGTCACGGTGATGCCCTGAATGCCGATTTCCGACAGGGCTTCACGTACGTCATCCAGTTTGAACGGTTTGATCACCGCGCTTACCAGTTTCATCATTGTATCCTCGCTTGGGTCTGCTTTGGTGCACTTTATAAGTGCCTCAGACAGTTGGAGTTTAAGCCTAAAATCTGGGAGGCAATTATACCCAGCTTTGGCTGTTTAATAAATCAACGGTGCAGCAGCTGTGGAGGAACGGGTCAGTAAGTGTCGCTGCTGCATGGTTGAAAACCTGATTAATTAGCTTTTGTTACCAAATTCCGGATAGGCTTCCATACCGCATTCGGCCAGGTCGACACCCTGATATTCTTCTTCTGCGCTGACCCGGATTCCCATGATCTTTTTCAGAATGGCCCAAACGATCAGACTGCTGGTGAATACCCAGATAAAGATGGTTGCTGCGCCGATAATCTGGCCGCTAAAGGTGGCACCATCATTGGTTACCGGTACCAGAAGCAGACCCAGCAGGCCGCACACACCGTGTACCGAAATGGCACCTACCGGATCATCAATGCGCAGTTTATCCAGAGATAAGATAGCGAAGACCACCAGAATACCGCCTACGGCACCGAACAGGCTGGCCTGCAACGGCGTTGGGGTGGAGGGTTCTGCGGTAATGGTTACCAGGCCGGCCAGTGCGCCGTTCAGTAACATGGTTAAGTCTGCTTTACCAAACAGTGCCCGTGCGGTTAAGAGTGCGCAAATCGCCCCGGTTGCTGCTGCGGCATTGGTGTTAAGGAATACCATGGCAACGCTGTGGGCGCTGCTAACATCACCCAGCTTTAACACTGAGCCACCGTTAAAGCCAAACCAGCCCATCCACAGGATGAAAGTACCCAGGGTTGCCAGAGGCAGGTTAGCACCGGGAATGGCTTTGACAGTATTGCCTTTGTATTTGCCGTGGCGGGGGCCGAGTAAAAGCACGGCTGCCAACGCTGCACTGGCACCGGCCATATGTACAATGCCTGAGCCGGCGAAGTCTGAGAATCCAAGATCCCCCAGATTGTAAAGGCCGAATACATCATCGCCGTTCCAGGTCCAGGCGCCTTCCATCGGGTAAATTACGCCGGTCATAACCACAGCAAAACTCAGGAATGCCCACAGTTTCATACGTTCTGCAACCGCACCGGATACAATGGACATTGCCGTGGCGACAAAAACCACCTGAAAGAAAAAATCAGATGCCGGGGAATACACTGCATCGCCGTCAAATCCGTTACTGGCTGAATCCGACTGAACCTGACTGAGATCCAGATCGCCTATTCCGTCGAGAAAGATTCCGCCGCCATACATTATCTGATAGCCGCACAGCAAATACATGAAGCATGAAATTGCGTAAAGCGCGACGTTTTTGGTCAGTATTTCGGTGGTGTTTTTGGATCTGACCAGCCCGGCTTCTAACATTGCGAAGCCTGCGGCCATCCACATAACCAGTGCGCCGCATACCAGAAAGTAAAAGGTATCCATAGCGTACTGTAAGGCAAATATCTGATTTTCCATCATATCCTCCAGTTAATAGCTGATTCTTTAATGATCATTGTTATGTGTTATATGGCAGTAAATATGCCAGCAATATTTTTTATGTTAAATAACAAATGGTTACATCTTGTTTTTCTGTTTTATGGTTACTTATGTCTGCTATTGTTTTTATGAGTGGGGCTTTTTTGGCGCGTGATGAATGCTGTGCTGCACTTTTTTGGTGCATTAATTTGCAACGGATAAAGGTGTTAAAAAAAGGGGGGCTTGATATATTTGCAACATTAATATGAAAGAACCCGAATACCGGGGTATCAGAGGATTTATGATTAATCAGGCATTCTTACAGGGGTTAAGTGAACAGCTTGGCCAGTTAATGAATAAAGCGCCGGGTGGCAGTGCGAATCTGCAGAATCAGATTCAGGGGGTGTTACAGGGCGCTTTCAGTAAGATGGATCTGGTCAACCGGGAAGAGTTTGACGCGCAGTCTGCTGTGTTGGCCCGAACCCGTGAAAAGCTGGAAGCGCTGGAGCAACAGTTGGCAGCTCTTGAAACCCGGGTTGGAGACTCTGGTAGCCAGTAATACCGGCGTTGCAGCGACAGTTCATTTCTTTAAGCGTTTACCAGGGAAGGTTATATGGCGCTCGCAGTACTTAATACCCGGGCACAGCTCGGTGTCAGTGCACCGCCGGTCAGTGTGGAAATACACCTTTCCGGCGGATTGCCCTGTTTTGCAATTGTGGGTTTGCCTGAGGCGGCAGTGAGAGAAAGCCGGGAAAGGGTACGCAGCGCATTACTTAATTCCGGTTTTGATTTCCCTGCCCGGCGTATTACCGTCAATCTCGCACCAGCAGACATACCTAAAGAAGGCGGGCGTTATGACCTTGCCATTGCATTAGGTATTTTGCTGGCCAGTGATCAGCTGAAAGTAAAACAACATCTGGCTTTTGAATTTATGGCAGAGCTGGGGCTGGGAGGGGAGCTGCGCCCGGTTCGGGGTGTGCTGCCTGCTGCAATGGCCTGTCAGCGAATGGGCAATGGCTGTTGGGTGGCACAGGAAAATATTGCTGAAGCTTCTCTGGTGGAAGCGCTTGACGTGTATAGCGCTACTGATCTGCTCAGCGTTTGTAACATGTTGGCTGATGAACAGAAATGTTTACCTGCCAGTGCAGAAATTATCAGTGTGCAGCCTGCTGAGGCTGCCGATATGGCAGATATAAAAGGCCAGCATCAGGCCCGGCGTGCTTTAGAAGTGGCGGCAGCGGGTGGGCATAATATTCTGTTTGCGGGGCCTCCCGGGAGCGGTAAGAGCATGCTTGCATCCCGCTTGCCCGGCATTTTGCCTGAGTTATCCCGGCACAATCTTTTAGAAACTGCAGCGATATATTCTGTCGCGGGTCTTGACCCCAGTAAGTTGCTGGCCGGTATCAGGCCATTTCGTGCACCGCATCATACAGCTTCGTCGGTGGCTCTGGTCGGAGGTGGCAGTCGGCCCCGGCCGGGAGAGATTTCTCTGGCGCATCAGGGGGTGCTGTTTCTGGATGAGCTGCCGGAGTTCCCCCGTTCGGTTCTGGAGGTTTTACGTGAGCCGCTTGAGTCCGGCAGAGTAGAGGTGTCCAGGGTTGCTCAGCAATTGAGTTTTCCTGCCCGTTTTCAGTTGGTGGCGGCGATGAATCCCTGCCCCTGTGGTTTCATGGGTGATCCGGATGGCCGGTGTCGCTGTACGCCGGATCAGGTCAGACGATATCAGCATAAAATATCCGGTCCGTTAATGGACCGCATTGATTTATTTGCCTGGGTAGCAGGGTTGCCTGCTGAGCAGCTTTTAGCTAAACAGCACGGTGAAACCAGTGCTGCTATTCAGGCGCGGGTGATGCGGGCGTACCAGCGCCAGCTGAAACGGCAGGGATGCAGGAATGCTGAACTGTCTGCAACCGGTCTTGAAGTGCACTGTGCGCTGGATACATCTGAGCAGGCGATATTGATTAGTGCGGTAAAACGGCTGAAATTATCGGCCCGGGCAGCGCACAGGATTCTGAAGGTTGCCAGAACGATTGCGGATTTACATCAGGCAGATGTGATTGGAGAGGCTGCTTTGCTGGAAGCGTTAGGGTTCAGGTTTAGCGACAAGGAAGTAGGCTAGCAACCGGTTTGCTTTTGGCTGGTTGCTGAAAGCTGGCTGTTTTGCAGCATATTAAAAAAGTCCTGGAATGGCATCGGGCGGCTGTAAAGAAAGCCCTGAGCCTGATAACAGTCGTGTTCTATCAGGAAGTCATGCTGGAGACGGGTTTCAACGCCTTCGGCAATCACTTCAATGTTCAGGCTGCGTGCCAGATTGATAATTGCTTTTACAATCTCCCGGTCGTCCTGTTGTTCAATAACGCCGCCGGTAAATGAACGGTCGATTTTCAGACTGTTTATTGGCAGTTTTTGCAGCAGGGTGAATGATGAATAGCCGGTGCCAAAATCATCCAGTGAGAAAGTGATTCCCAGTTGATTGAGTTCTTCAATTCCCTGGCGGACATGAGCTTCATTGCTGAATAGGGCTGACTCTGTCAGTTCGAATTCCAGAACAGATGTATCGATCCGGTATTTTTCAATCAACCTCTGAATAGTACGGCTCAGGTAACGGTCTTCAAATTGGCGGAATGAAAGGTTGACGCCGATTCTGCCAATATCCAGCCGGGCCCGTTTAATTGCCTGCATATCCATGCCGGCGCGATAAATAACCCAGTAGCCAATCGGCACGATGAGGCCCGTACGTTCCGCCAGCTCGATAAATTCGCCGGGGGCGATGAGTCCGCGCTCCGGGTGCCGCCACCGGATAAGGGCTTCTGCACCAATAATCGTGCCGGTACGAATATCGACCCGGGGCTGATAAAACAGCTCGAACTGCTCTTTCTGGAGGGCGAGTATCAGATCCGGTTCAAGATCATTATATTCCCCTTCCGTATCCGGCAGGCTGCTGGCAAAAAAGCTGTAGCTGCATTCGCTGCGCTGTTTAGCCTGCAATCTTGCCTGATGTGCCTGGAATATGACGCTGTCGGCGTCCTGATGTTGCCTTGAAATACTGATGCCGACGCTGCAGGGAAGCGTAAACTCCTGATTATTCAGCTGATAAGGTTCACTCAGGGAGGCGAGTAAGGCCTCACAAACCGGCTTCAGGCCGGTTTCGGTATCCCGATTTTCTTCAGGAAAATAAAACAGGCTGAATTCGTCGGCTCCCATGCGGGCTATATCACAGTCAAACAGGTTCGAAACTCGTTGTGCCAGAATCTGGACGATACGGTCGCCAGCCTGGCTGCCGTTAAGGTGATTAAAGCGGCTGAAACCGTCAAGATCGATATTGATCAGTGCGATGTTTTGTTCGGTATTGCTCAGGGCTTCGCATAACCGGGTATAAAAGTGGTGACGGTTCTGCAGTCCGGTTAAGAGGTCATTTTGCGGTGCTGAATGCTGTGTTTCAGACGGGTAAGCCTGTTGTTGAGGAGCGGATTTAACCGAGTAGCGGATAATCCGTTTCAGCCGGTCGGCGGTAAGGTCTGAAGCTACCAGGTATTCTGTTGCACCTGCAGCAAGAAAGCTCTGGTTACGAAACCGGCTGAATGCGTGTTCAAAGGCAATCACAGGGATATCGGGATATTGCTGGCAGAACTGCTGTAGCAGCAAAATCGGGTAATGGCCGGGCAGACGGGTTTGCAGAAAAATGACATCCGGCCGGGGCGTCAGTGGTGTGTTCAGATTATCAGGAGATGACTGGCGACATGCAAACAGGGGTTCTTCAGCGAGCAGCTCTGCCAGTCGCCGGGTGTCGTCATCGGTGCCGATCAGTAGACAATCAACGCCGGATTGTATGCATGTGGGTTGAACAGAAGTCATAAGACATCTCAAAACAAAGCTGTTGAAAACGTCCTGTAACTGTTTACCATCGTTTTGCAATTCTATGCGATGCCATTCCATGACATAATTGCAACCTGGGGTTTAACAGCCTCGGCTCAGTACCTGAGCAGGTTGACTAGAAGTTTGCAAAGACACTTATTTCTAAAAATCCATACGCCTTACTCATTCAAGAGTAACATGGCGATAGCTGTGATCAAATATTTTCTGTCACAAAAAGTGTTTTAAAAATAATATCTTACCGTTTTTTGTGAGCGTTTTTTTTAAAGCAATAGTAAGCTATCGGCATGTTTGGGTAATAACTTTAGCTATTTTTTCAGGTTTTTATGGCAAAACTTAATCCTCGCCAGCAAGAAGCGGTTGATTATATCAGCGGACCGCTGCTGGTTCTGGCCGGTGCCGGTTCAGGCAAGACCAGTGTAATTACCCGGAAGATCGCTTATCTGATTGAAACCTGTGGTATTAAGGCACATAACATTGCTGCGGTAACCTTTACCAATAAGGCTTCCCGGGAAATGAAAGAACGGGTTGGTACGCTGGTAAAAGGATCTGCCACCCGTGGATTAACCGTGTCAACCTTTCATAACCTGGGACTGAACATCATCCGTAAAGAGCACAAGACCCTTGGGTTTAAAAAGGGCTTTTCGCTATTTGATGATCAGGATACCAAGTCACTGCTGAAAAGCCTTATGTTGCATAACAATGAGGATGTGGACCAGGTTGATGCGGTGCAAAATACTATTTCGAACTGGAAAAACGAGATGGTCAGCCCAGAGCAGGCGCTTGTTCAGGCGCAGGGGCCTGCGGATATTCTGGCTGCCAGAGCCTATGACGCCTATTCGCAGAGTCTCAGGGCTTACAACGCAGTGGATTTTGATGATCTGATTTTATTGCCTGCTCAGCTATTCCTGAATCATCCGCAAGTGCTGGAGCGCTGGCAAAACAAGATCCGTTATCTGTTGGTCGATGAGTATCAGGATACCAATACCAGCCAGTATCTGCTGGTTAAGATGCTGGTCGGTATGCGTGGGGCATTAACCGTGGTGGGGGATGACGATCAGTCTATCTATTCATGGCGAGGAGCACGGCCGGAGAACCTTAATCAGCTACAAACAGATTTTCCCAGCCTGAAGGTGGTTAAGCTGGAGCAAAACTACCGCTCAACCGGCCGTATTCTGAAAGCTGCT
Organism: Aliamphritea hakodatensis; assembly: GCF_024347195.1. Classification (NCBI taxonomy): domain Bacteria; kingdom Pseudomonadati; phylum Pseudomonadota; class Gammaproteobacteria; order Oceanospirillales; family Oceanospirillaceae; genus Aliamphritea; species Aliamphritea hakodatensis. The sequence continues at coordinate 4,812,475 of NZ_AP025281.1, read as the reverse complement.
AACTGCGTCATCTCGAATAACCCGCACGTTTTTGATAAAACCCTCTGGAGTGATATGGGCTATGGCGAGCCTATCAGAGTGGTGTTTAATGCGGATGAAGATGCAGAATGTGAACGGGTAGCCACAGAGATTCTGGATCAGCACTTACGGGTACGCCGGTCTTTTAAAGATTTTGCCATCCTGTACAGGGGTAACCACCAGGCCCGTTTGCTGGAGCTTAAACTGCAAAGCTATCAGATACCTTATAAGCTCAACGGCGGTACCTCGTTTTTTGGCCGTGCCGAAATTAAAGACATCATGTCTTATATGAAGGTGTTGGTGAATCCGGATGATGATAACGCTTTTCTGCGAATCATTAATTTGCCCCGCCGGGAAATCGGTCCGACGACCCTGTTAAAACTGGGGGAATATGCCAATTCCCGTCACATCAGTTTATTCAATGCCTGTGATGAACTTGGGCTGGAGCAGGTGCTGCCGGCTGCGGCGGTAGAACGGTTACGCCGTTTTAATAACTGGTTGCAGGGCATTCTGGAGCAATGTGAGCGGGGGGATCCTATCGAAGGGATCACTAAGATGATCGACGATATTGATTACACCGGCTGGATTATGCAGAACAGCTCCAGTGATATTGTCGGTGAAAAGCGTATGCAGAATGTCTGGTTTCTGGTGGACTCACTGCGCAGCACGCTGGAGCGCTTACAGGAAGATGATCCGGACGCGGGTATCCGGGAAACGATTGCCCGTCTGATTCTGCTGGATATTATGGAGCGTCAGGAAGAAGAGGATGATTCCGATAAGGTGCAGTTGATGACCTTGCATGCATCGAAAGGGCTGGAGTTTCCGTACGTATATCTGATCGGGATGGAAGAAGAATTGCTACCGCACCGTAACAGTATTGAAAACGGTGATATCGAAGAGGAGCGGCGGCTGGCCTATGTGGGAATTACCCGGGCTAAGCAGGAGCTTACTCTGACGCTGGCAAGACAGCGCAAGCAATACGGTGAAAAAGTTGATTGTGCCCCGAGCCGGTTTATCGAAGAAATTCCACAGGATGACCTGGTATTTGAAGGCAAGGGTGATGTGTGCGAAACCACCAATAAAGCCCGTGGGCGCGCGACCCTGTCAGGGTTGCGTGATTTGCTGGATGATCTGTAAACCGGACTGATCTGTATATAAAAAAACCGCTGTCTGTTACCAGGCAGCGGTTTTCTTTTATCAGTTAGCTGATCAGTCGGCTTAGTTAGCGCTGTCGATCATGTACTGGATAGTGTCCTGCATTTCCTGTTCTGAACAGTCTGAACAGGTACCGTTAGGTGGCATTGCGTTGAAGCCGTTGATCGCGTTTGCCAGCAGAGTTTCCATGCCTTTGCCAGCACGGTCAGCCCAGTCTGCCGTACCGAACTTAGGCGCGCTTAAAACACCTGTGCCGTGGCATGCTGCACATTTAGTGTTGTAGATGTCTTCAACAGAACGGGCACCGCCACCGCTGGAAGCAGATGCTACAGGGCTTGCAGTTGCACACTCTTCACCTTCGATACATACATTGCCTACAGGCTTCAGACGATCAGCAATCGCTGCATTGTCATCGGTGTTTGCTAGTGTAGTGGTTGCCAGGAAGCCCACAACCAGGGCAAACAGGGCAGAAACAGCTTTGGCAGCAATATTACTCACAGTCACGACCTCATTCATCGCTTAATTTTTAAAGTCTGACAACTGTTCTTTGATACCGGTTTTGGAGCCGGCCAGTGTTTGGCAACAGTTGCGTATAAATCTTGTCGGCGTGGATTATAGCGGTAAAAGCCTGCAACGAAAATGGGGACTTTACGCGCCGGGTCAATTATTTAGTCGATAGTAGGATAAAAAGCCGGACATCTTCGCCGGAACGGACATATTCCGGAAAAGCTATTGTCCCCGCAGCAGAGGAACATGTTCATTTGCCTGATCAGGTTTTTCGTTTCAGGGGGGGCGTCTTTCCGAAGCCTGGAAAAAGCAATTCGCAGGGAAGTGTTGCTCATGTTTTTCCGTCGGTGGTATTCAGACCTTTGATAAGGTAATCACCAGAGTTTAGCTACTTGCCGTAGTCGCAGCGTCAGCCAGAGTCAGCTTTGCTGGGGTGATGCACAGATTTGCCGCTGATGAGCCGTTTTACAAAGTAAATAATGGCTAACAGTAACAGTGGTATCAGTATGCCCCAGAGCCATTTAGTCTCTTCCTGTATGACGGTTCCTGATGCGGGAATTGCTTCTTCACTGACACTATTTGTCTGCCTGACCTGCTTATTTAAGGGCGATGAGTCAGGGAGGCCTGAATAGCCAGTAGCTATGCCGCTGTGGTTTGTTTCAACAAAGGCTAAATAATCCGGACTGCCGTTGCCGGTCACGTTGTTGCCTGAATTGCCCGGGCTATAGCCGGAACCACCGGAACCACCGGAACCCGATCCTCCGGAGCCCGAACCACCGGAGCCACCGGAGCCCGAACTGCCTGCGCCGGCGCTGCCTGAACTTGCGTAGCCGGTTGCGTTATTGCCAGAACCGGAGCTACCTGATCCTGAGCTATCAGAACCACCGGGACCGGAGCTTCCAGATCCCGAGCCACCTGAACCACCTGAACCACCTGAACCGGAGCCACCAGAACCACCGGAGCCAGATCCGCCGGATCCCGAGCCACCGGAACCGGAGCTGCCTGAACCTGATCCACCAGATCCCGAGCCACCAGAACTACCAGAACCACTAGAACCACCAGAACCAGAGCCGCCAGATCCCGAGCCACCAGAACCAGAGCCGCCAGATCCCGAGCCACCAGAACCAACTGACCCCGAACCACCGGAACCGGAGCCGCCGGAACCTGAGCTACCAGATCCTGAACCGCCAGAACCGGAGCCACCTGAACCGGAGCCACCTGAACCTGAGCCACCTGAGCCTGAACCACCTGAGCCTGAACCACCGGAACCAGTGTCAACAGCAGCAACCAGATCATCGACAGTGCTGCCAACGGAGTTTCCAAGCTGGGTAAAACTGCCGACAATTCCAACAGACAACAGTGCGGCGATCAGTGCATATTCAACTGTTGTGAGGCCTGCCTGTTTATTTCTGATGGAGTTCATCTGTAGTCCCTCCATGACCTTCAAATTACTACAGAGTATCCTTAAGCCTAGTCATTAACCGGCCAGCAGGCAAAATTCTATTTTTTGTGATTTTTTGATGAAGAATATCCCGATTATAGATAGACAGCCCTGAGCATCATCGGTAATATACAGCCCGCGTCGAAAGCCGCATTGATGCGCCCGTAGCTCAGCTGGATAGAGTAGCAGGTTCCGATCCTGTTGGTCGGGGGTTCGAATCCCTCCGGGCGCGCCAATTATTCACACACAGTGTGAAGCCTTAGCCGGTATAGCTCAGCTGGTAGAGCAACTGACTTGTAATCAGTAGGTCCCGAGTTCGACTCTTGGTGCCGGCACCATTTCTGCTTCTGAAGTCTCAGGGCAGACCGCTGCGGAGCGGTAGTTCAGTTGGTTAGAATACCTGCCTGTCACGCAGGGGGTCGCGGGTTCGAGTCCCGTCCGTTCCGCCACTTTTTCTTTTAGGTTTATAAAGAATACCTGCCTGTCATCTGTTCAGGTCAACGGGTCGCGGGTTCGAGTCCCGTCCGTTCCGCCACTTTAAGCCTCGCATTTCTCAGTTAAAGAGTGCGGTTTTTTTTTGTTTTCTGGCACTTGTGATTCTGCTCAGCTGGATTACGGGTACTTGTTCTTTACCGCAGCCGTTCCTCAGTATCCGGGTGTTCTGAATGAAGGATCTTCTGGCTGTTGGTTATTCACGGGCTGTATAAAGCAGGCTCCTTCATGGTTCTGGTATGGTTTCCTATACTGTGCAACAGGATCTGTTGACTGGCAATACGTCTTACCTGCGTACTTTTAACGGATTCCCTAACAGCTGGAAGGGTGATTTGTTTTGGCCAGAGATAAAAAGTTACCGGCAGGCAGAACTGGTCGTATATTAAAGCTGGGCCGTCTTGTTGGAGGGATTGCTGGCGAAATGGTCTATGAAGGGGCAAGCCAACTGTTGGCAGGGAAACCGCCCAGAGTTTCAGATCTCCTGCTGACACCGGCGAATGCCAGGCATTTGACTGAAAGACTGTCTGAGATGCGCGGTGCTGCGATGAAAGTTGGTCAGTTACTTTCTATGGAAGCTGGTGATTACCTTCCTGCAGAGCTGACCGATATTCTGGCAAGGCTGCGTGAGAGTGCTTCTTCAATGCCACGGGAGCAAGTGGTAAACGTTCTGCAGAATGCCTGGGGGAAGAGGTGGGAAGATGATTTTGAACAGTTCTCTTTTACTCCGCTTGCCGCGGCATCTATAGGCCAGGTACATGAAGCCAGAAGCAAAGATGGTCAACACCTTGCCATAAAAATCCAGTATCCCGGGATTCGCGACAGTATCGACAGTGACGTTAATAATGTAGCAGGCCTTTTCAAAATTCTGCGGCTGGTGCCCAAGCATTATAATATTACACCTCTGCTGGAAGACGCTAAGCTGCAATTGCATCAGGAAGCCGATTATTTGGCTGAAGCAGGCAACATTGCAGAATATCAGCGTTACTTGGGAGATGATGTCAATTTCGAGCTTCCCGTCGTGGATCGGTCACGAAGTACCGCGCAAGTGCTAAGCATGTCATTTGTCCCGGGTGTCCCGATTGAAACGCTTGTTACCGGGCCGGATTCGGTCCGCAATCAAATAGCCACACGTCTGCTGACTCTGCTGTTAAGAGAAGTATTCGAATGGGGCTTGGTACAAACCGACGCTAATTTCAGTAATTACCGTTATCAGCCAGGTCAGGGGCGTATAGGTCTTCTTGATTTTGGAGCAACACGGCACTATCCCACAAACTTTATTGCGACACTGAATCAATTGATGAGCACTGCAAGCAGGGACGATTTTGCTGCCATTGAAACTTATGCCACAGAACTTGGTTATTTGCGCGGGGATGAAGCAAAGCTATACCGCCAGGGGGTATGCAGGATGATCTATACCGTGACTGAGCCTATGCGGGAAAAGGGGATCTTTGATTTTGGCCGTTCTGACCTGTCGCGGAGAGTTGCTGAGCAGGCAATATCTTTACGGCTGCATCAGCGTTACATGCATTTGCCGTCCAGTGATGTGCTCTTTTTGCACCGTAAATTTGCAGGTACTTACCTGCTATGTGCCCGTTTGCGTGCGCAGGTAGATATAGGTGCACTGATCGCCCCTTATATTAAGTAGCCGCTGTATTATGTGCCATCCAGGCTGTGCCTTGAGCTGTTTTTTTCAGTGAGTCAGAACTGGCCGAGTTTCTCGGCTCTTGCCAGCAGATTCAACAGCCGGGAATGGGCGTCAGACTGTTGCGGGCTGTTATCCCTGCACCAGGCGCTTAAGGTAATCAGGAAAATACCTGTCAGGATAATTTCCTCAGCCTGTCTGCGCCGTCCACCCGCCCGTAGCCCTGCCATATCACGCCACAGCTGTACCAGGCGTGAAAGATCAAAAACCATGGGGGCCCAGTGATGGATGTGTGGTGGATGCAGCTTCGATTTTAACATCTGAGCCGTCACGCTGTGATAAGGCGCGAGCGCTTCAAACCAGCGCCAGATTATGTGTTCCAGGCGGATTATGGCGGGCAGGTGATCAATGTTATCAGGTCCCGGAAACAGCATGGCTTCGAGTGCCTGTGCAAACCAGGCATCAGCTATTGCGTTGGTATCGGCAAAGTGGCTGTGAATCTCTGGTATTGACGTGTTGCAGCGGTCCGCCAGCTCCACAAGGCTGAGGTCGTACCAGTTATCCTGCGCCTGCGCCAGCTCTAGTGCTGCGTTGAGTATATGGCTGGCGTCTGACATTTTATTCATAAGATTCTGTTACCCGGCCGGATATCGTTGTTTGCCATCTTTGTGGGCAATGATCTACACCGTCTGTTTTTCCACCGGAGGTGGTTATGTATAACACCGTCCGTTTACAGTATAGGGTAGTCATTCATTTCAACGTTCTTCGCTAACTGTCTGTGGCGTGGGGTAGGGCCGTTGATCTGTAATCAGTAAGTCCCATCTGCTCTGCAACTTCCTTTTTCTGTGAGTTTTGTCGCTGCTTTCCGGGTTTCAGATGTCCGGTTTATGTTTGAATTCTGGGGTGTTGTGTCGAAAAGCAGAATGTTATTTAACTGACCGATGCGTTGGGTGTGTATGTCCTGCTGTTGCTTAACCTGACATTTTTGTAAGTTTGATGACAGCCTCTCTAAAGTTGCGCCACTTAATCTTCAGATAAACTTCTGAGGGTTAAAAGATGTTGAAACGTGCTTTATTTGTTATTGGCTTTATCGGCCTGCATCTGGGGGTGCTGTATCACAGTGTTCCCGCTGATAATCTGTTGGCTGCGCTGACGGGAAGCGTTGCTCTGAGCTGTATGGCACTGAGTGTCTGCCTGGCAGCGCGGTGGCGCTGGCTGGATAAAGTATGTGGTGGGCCGGACCGGTCTTACCGCTTGCACCGCTGGCTGGGTTACGGGGCTTTAACCGGTACGGTCATTCACTGGCCGCTGGCTGAAGAAGGCCTGGAAGGTGCGGTGCCTTTACTGGCAGATATTGCCGGAGAGACTGGTGAGTTCGCCGCAATAGCCTTGCTGAGCCTTGCTGCGGTTTCTGCGCTGAAGCTGGTGCCTTATCACTGGTGGAAGAAAAGCCATCTGTTAATGGGGCCGGTGTATCTGATCACTGTTTTCCACAGCTTATTCTCTGCCTTGCCTTTCAGTGCCGACAGTCATGCATGGCAGGCTTTGCTGGGGGTGAGTCTGGTGGGAGTGGCCGGCTGGCTGGCAACCTTATACCGACGCGCAGGAGGTGAAGTGGAGGCAAGGGTTGTTGCGCTGGATAAAACTTCAGGAAGGACAGATGTCACCCTGCGGGTGCCGGCTGATTTCAGCTGGCAGCCGGGCCAGTTTGTTAATTTGGCGGTTAAGCGGCCAGGGTTGGATGAGTATCATCCGTTCAGTTTTGCTTCTGCGCCGGGAACAGGAATAGCACGTTTCATCATTAATGCTTCAGGTGATTTTACCCGGCAGCTGAACAAAGAGATTGCGTTGGGCGACCGGGTACTGCTTAAGGAGGTTGCCGGCCGGTTTCAGCCGGCAACCGCTGAACGCCGTCAGGCCCAGGTGTGGACCGCCGCCGGGGTAGGGATTACGCCGTTTCTGGCCAGCCTTGATGCTATGTCGGCTGATGCGGGCGCTAAAATTGATCTGCTGTATTGTTGTGACGCCGTGAACGACGCGTCTGTGCTGCAGGAACTGAAAGCGCATGAGCAGCGTTTGCCGCAATTCAGCCTGCATGTGTTTACGTCGGATCAGCGTCTGAATGCCGATAGCCTGAACAGTATGCCCGATTGCTGGTGGCAGGCGGATCTGTATATCTGTGGCCCGGCTTCACTGAAGAAAATGCTGATACCGCTGTGGCAGCGGCGCGCCCCCGGGCATTCGGTATACCATGAAGATTTTGACTTCCGCAGTGCTATAAACCTACCATCGTTGCCTCACAGGTTGTTACCTGTGGGTATGCACCGGATTAGCCGATATATAAAAGGGCAGATAAATGCGTATTCTCGTACTTGAAGATGATTCCGAACTGGGCAACTGGATTCAGACCGGTCTTACGGATGCCGGTCATGTGGTTGACTGGCTGGAAGATGGTCGCCATGCGCTGGCAGCAGTAACAACACAAGAGTATGACGTGGTACTTCTCGACAGAATGACGCCGGGGCTGGATGGTCTGTCGGTGCTGAAGGCGATGCGTGCCGCCAAGAATAATGTGCCGGTACTGATACTGTCGGCGCTGGGGGATGTGGAGTGCAGAGTTCAGGGGCTGGATGCGGGCAGCGATGATTATCTGGCCAAACCGTTTGCCTTTACGGAATTGTTAGCGCGTATTAATGCGCTGGGCCGCCGCTCTCAGACCGGAGCTCAGGAGATTGTGCAGATGCTGACTGCAGGGGATCTGGAGCTCGATTTACTGAAGCGTCAGTGTACCCGGCAGGGCAGGAATATTGAGCTGAATACCAAAGAGTTTTTGCTGCTTGAAATTTTACTGCGTAATCCCGGGCGGATTCAGACCAAGGCAATGCTTCTGGAAAAGGTCTGGGATTTGCGTTTTGATCCAACCACCAGTGTTGTGGAAACCCATATCAGCCGGCTGCGCGCCAAGGTTGATAAACCTTTTGATGAAACTCTGATCAGGACAGTCCGGGGGGCCGGTTATGTTGTTGACCTTACCCGTTAACCTGAATGCGTTACGCCGTCTGAAAAAAATGACGGCGTTGCGTCAGGCGGCCTTCCTGACGCTGGTGTTTCTGGCCGTGCTGATGATTGCCGGCTGGTTCAGTGCACAGTGGATAAGCCGGGAGCTGGACAGTGGCATCAATGATGAACTGAAACTGCGGCATGAGGCACTTTCCCGGCAATTAAAAGACCAGCCGTCACCGGGCAATCTGTTACCTAACAGCTCAGTGATGTTCGCCAGTTTTACCGATGCCCGTCAGCAGGTTTTTGGCGACAATTCAAAGAAACTATACCGCCGTGCCGGGGTGTCTGAAATTGAGTTTGAGGATACCCACTCCGATGAAGAAAGCCGCTGGCGTATCTATAACGCCCCTGCCGCCGGAGGTCAGTTGGTGGTCGCGATCAATCTGGATCACCGCTATGACGTGTTAGAACGTATCGGGCAGTCTTATCTTGTTGTCAGTATTATTGTCAGTGTCGTCACGCTGGTGGTGGGGCTGATGATCGGCCTGTATAACCAGCGCCGTTATAGCCGGATCAGCCAGACGCTGGATACCATTGCCGCGGGTGATCTTTCTGCCCGGATCAATCAGACGAAAGCCCGGGATGACCTGGATCTGGTGGCACAGCGTATTGATCTGACCACGGTCCGGCTGGAAAGTCTGGTTAAACAGACGCAGGATCTTTCAGCGAATATAGCCCATGATCTGAAGACGCCTATGGCGCGTTTACGGGCGCGGCTTGAATCGGCGCTGATCAGCCCGGACGCAGAAGATAATGCCGTGACGCTCGAGGCTGCACTCGAGCAGATAGATAAAATGATCGCGACTTTTGAAGCGATTTTACGGATCGCCTATCTGAATTCCGGGGAATACCGGGCACGTTTTCAGCCGTTGCCACTGGCGGACATTGTGCGTGAAACCGCTGATATATACAGCCCGGTGGTAGAGGATTCAGGGCGGCAGCTTATTCTGGATGTGAAGGGGCATACAGCGGTGCTGTGCTCCCGTGAACTGTTGATTCAGTTGCTGGCAAACCTCATTGAGAATGCGATCCGCCATACCCCGCCGGACAGTGTTATCTGGCTTACCTGTCATGGCAGAGTGCTGACAATCGAAGATAACGGCCCCGGTATACCTGAGCATGAAAGAACACGGGTGCTGGAACCGATGTACCGGCTTGAAAAAAGCCGCAGTACCTCGGGCAGTGGGCTGGGGTTGTCTCTGGTCAGTACCATATCTCAGTTGCATCAGGCAAAGTTAGTACTCACTGATACTGGGGTGGATAAGAGTCCGCAAGGGCTTAAAATTCAGCTGGCATTTCCGGTCGCTGAGCCGTGATAAACGGAAAGTTTACAAAAATGTAAACTTCGTGGCAGGTAAGCGTCAGTTTGCAGTTACATACTGGCTTCATCGAAAGGGAATTACCCGACGAGTTAACTGCAAACTGGAGACCTGTATGAAAACTGTTAACAAGATTCTGGTTATGATTGCCTCACTGATTATTGGCAGTCTGGCGCTGGTGGGATTTGCCACTTTAGGACTGGCGGTTGTCGGTGCGGCATTTGCCGGCATGATAGCCCTGTCACTGGTGGTGGCCTGGAAAGCACGCCGTTCGCAACCCATCGTGGCGACCTATCATAGCTAAGCGGAGTCTTTCAGGGATGGACTGAACATATAACGGATCCCTGCTACTGCAAACCTTCCCGGTGCTTTCTTCCCCTTTAAGCAACCGGCAAGGTTTGTTTTCGTTATGGGCGTGCGGATGTTTCTTCCCGCTCCCGGCGCAAAGTCTGATTATCTTTCTTGCGCGGACATCACACGTCAGTGTTGTCCGGTAAATAGTTCACAATGTTGTTCATTGCCCTTTGCACGTACGCTTCTTTCTCACCGACCGGGGCAACGTAATGCATCGCTTCTTTTGCTGCTTCAGTTCCCTGTAACCGGGCAATCAGCCAGAAAGCCAGATATTGTGATGCCAGACATCCGCCGGCGGTGGCGATACTGTCCTGTGCAAAAAATGCCTGATTGAGCACCTCAACCCCGGCTTCCTGCACCCAGGGTTTGGTGGTCAGGTCTGTGCAGGCGGGAATATTGCTGAGTAAACCCAGTCTGGCAAGTATCAGCGCGCCGGAACATTGTGCGCCGATGAGCTGGCGAGACGGGTCCAGCTGCAATTGCGACATGATTTCAGGGTCCTGAATAATGTCGCGGGTCTTCATACCGCTGCCGACAATCACTGCGTCTGCCTGACTTGCTTCGCTGAGAGATATGTGGCGGTGCATGGTGACCCCATTCATGGATGTCACCTGTGCAGTGGGGGCTGCAATGGTGACCCGCCAGCCGGGTGTCTGAATCCGGTTAAGAATGCCCAGCGCAATCAGTGAATCAAGTTCATTAAATGCATCGAAGCTGAGAATTGAAATATGCATGAGGCGTCTGTCCTTTTTTGTTCTGTGTGGGTATTGCAGCGCTGTAATAACTTGAGAGGCCTCAGTGTATTGCTTAGTATCATGACAATAAAATTATTGTCATGGATACATTGTTGATGTCCGCATCCCGTTATAAACAGCTGGTGGATCAGTTTGCTGCCCGGATACATTCCGGACAGCTGGAGCCCGGCACCCGCTTGCCGACGCATCGTCAACTGGCGAAAGATAACAACATGGCTTTGGTGACGGCCTCAAGGGTGTATGCCGAGCTTGAGAAAATGGGCTTGGTGAGCGGCGAAACGGGACGTGGCACCTTTGTTCGGGATATCTCGGTGCCGGCCGGGCACGGTGTCGATCAGCAGCCGGTTGCCGACGGCGTGCTGGATCTGAATTTTAATTCACCGTCACTGCCAAGCCAGACCCGGCTGCTGCGCAACAGCTTAAGAGATTTGAGCTTGGCGGGAGATCTGGAAGCTTTGCTGCATTATCAGCCCCATGCCGGACGATGGCATGAACGGGCCATCGTGGCGGAATTTCTCAAGTGCCGGGGAGTGCAGGCAGAAACGGAGCAGGTGTTGATTGTCAGCGGTGCTCAGCACGGGCTGGCCTGTACGGTCATGGGATTGCTGAATCCGGGGGATGTGGTAGCAGCCGATGCGCTGATTTATCCGGGCTTTAAAGTGGTGTCGGAAACGCACCGCCTTGAGCTGACCCCGCTGGCGCTGGGCCGTCGCAGCCCTGATCTGGATGCACTGGAGGCCGTGTGTCAGCAGCGAAAGGTGCGGGCGGTGTATAGCATGCCAACCCTGCACAACCCGATGGGATGGGTGCTGGACCTGGCATGGCGGCAGCGTCTGGTGAGGATTGCCCGCCAGTATGATTTGCTGATCATTGAAGATGCTGCCTATGCCTTGCATGTTGAAGATGCGCCGCCACCTCTGGCGTCTCTGGCGCCGGAGCGGACCGTGTATGTTTCCGGGCTGTCAAAAAGTGTCGCGACCGGGTTACGTTTTGGATTTGTGGTGGCCCCCCCGCAAAAAGTGGCAGCGATTGAGCGGGTTATCAGAGCCACCACCTGGAACACGCCGGCGCTGGTTACCCGGATGGCCTGTCAGTGGATTACGGATGGTACCGTGGCGCAGCTGGAGGCGGAGAAGCGCAGCGATGCGATGCAGCGGCAACAGATTGCCAGGCAGATATTGCAGGGCGTTGATTATATCAGTCATCCCGCCTCGTATCTGATCTGGCTGCCTCTGCCGGAAGAGGCCCGCGCTGATCAGATTGTAACTGAACTGCTGGCGGTCAATATATCGGTGTCCACTGCTGAGCCGTATGCAACCACTGAGCATGTGCCTCATGCATTGCGCCTGGCGCTGGGGTCTGTGGCGCTGGAAGATTTACCGCAGGCGCTGCAAAGGGTAAGGGATGTGGTGAGTCTGTATATCTACTGAGCGGGCCCGCGTGCCTGTCAGTGTTATCAGCAATGTGCCATTAAAGGGCGTGATCAGCGCAATCGGTCACCGCGTTTTGAGTCGCAGTGTTTCCTGCATGGTTTTTTTACGGACTTTCCAGATCCGGGAATCAACAATGTAGTGGTGAAAGTTGATGGTCTGGTAAATAACGGCAGCCAGAGGCAGGTCAGCCAGCATCAGGGTCTGATGGCTGATGATGACGGCTATCAGGCCATAAACCAGTGTGCTGAGTGCCAGGCAGACGAAGAAGTAGCGCAGAAAATTCCCCGGTTGGCTGATGGTCGACAGAAAGACGGCCTTGTTATCAATGCCCTGTTTATAACGGTTCACGTTAAATAACCAGACAAACAATACATACTGGGCGTTATGCCAGACGTTGATAACCAGCCAGCCAAAGGTTATGTCTTCGATCAGCCGGTAGCCCACCAGAAAGATGATGTAGTGGGATAGCATGTAGTAAGTATGGGCCACGGCTAACTGACCTTTTTGCCAGGCACGGAACTGGCTGTAGCCCCAGAACAGTACCGAAGCCGCAGCGCACAGGCCTGCCAGATCAACTAACAGTTCAGTAACCGGGATGACCTGTAATTCAACGAAAAGAAACGTGTCAGGCGCCTGCCAGGACCGGTAAAGAATGCCCCACAGGGGAACCAGATAAAACGATAGCCGGGCGAACAGCGGGTTGTCTGTCACTAATCCGCCGGAGCGGCCCCGGTAGGCCTGACTGATGCCCCAGCTCTGACGGGTGTAATGAAACCATTGCCAGTAAAGATAGATAGTCGTGATAATCCACAAACCAAATGTCCAGGCCAGCAAGAAGGTGACGGAAAAGACAATCACCGGCGGGCCAAACAGGAAAAAGCGGTGTTCCCGTGCGCTGTTCCGGTCAAATGCCAGCCGGGTGTAGGTAGCGATCACATGGTGGTAGCCAAGCAGCCATAAATCGGCGATCAGAATCACCGGGAACAGTTCAGGCCTGAGGATGACGCATACCCCTGAGAGCAGGGCAATCAGGGCGACGCCACCAATAAAGGTGTGATCAAATTTAGCATTCCGAAACCAGCCGGGTGGATTATCGCTTCTGAAGCGCCGGGTTGTGCATAGTCATATCCTCCTGAAGCCGGTTCTGTTACTGCGGGTTACCATCTGTGAAGGTTCCCGGGGGGGTAAGAACCTTCACAGTGGCCATGCACTACAAAATAGGTGATGAAGGTCTGCTGGGGGTAGAACTATCTTGTCAAAACACTAGGACTATTTTGGCAGGCGGAATTTACGGGTCGGTTATTTTCAGTCTTTGGCCGCCGGGCGGGTCGTATTCAGTGTAGGTCCGTTGATCGACAGAAAAATAGCCGGTGACTTATGCCTTAATCATCCTGTTTGTGGCTGAGGCAGTGTTTTGACAGGTTATTTACTGAACAGTGAGCGTGAAAAAGGCGCAGCCTTATACGTGATTCAGTTTTGAAATAACAGCCCCGGAGTCAAAGTCCGACATGTTGACGTAAAAGGATGGCGTGAATGGATAAGTTGTCGCTTACGCTATAAATTAACATCTCACCTAATCAGTATGTTGAATACCTACTGAGGTATCCCATAACAATTATTAGTCTTGCTGTTCGCGAAGCTGACAGCTTGGAGGCGTAATCTACATGTCTAAATTTCCGAGTAAAGCCAAGGTCGTTATCATCGGCCAGGGCGGTATTGTTGGCGCGTCAGTCGTCCACCACCTGATTGAGCGTGGCTGGGACGATATCGTTGGTATTGATAAGTCTGCCATCCCAACAGACATCGGCTCTACTGCTCACGCATCTGACTTCTGTTTCAACACAGCTCACGATCAGATGACTATGTTCACAACGAAATACTCTATCGACTTCTATGAGGCGATGGGCCGTTATGAGCGTATCGGTGGTATTGAGGTTGCGCGTAATGGCGATACTGAGCGTATGGATGAACTGAAGCGCCGTGTAACATCCGGTAAAGCTTTCGGTAACAACGTTCGCATGATGAGCACGGCTGAAGCCAAAGAAAAATTCCCGCTGTTGGAAGAAGATGTAATTCAGGGTGCGTTGTGGGATCCGGATGCAGGTCTGGTTGTGCCACGTTCTCAGACTGTTGCCGGTGAACTGGTAGAAGCGGCTGAGAAAACCGGCAAGCTGACGACGTTTGCAAACACATCCTGTACCGGTCTGAAAATTGAAGATGGCCGCATTAAAGGTGTAGAAACCGAGCGCGGTTATATCGAAGCTGAGCACGTTGTTGTATGTGCGGGCCTGTGGGGCCGGCTGATCGCAGAAATGGCGGGCGAAGATCTGCCAGTTATGCCTGTTGACCACCCGCTGACATTCTTCAAGCCGTTTAACGAGTTTGAAAACACGGGTAAAGAAATCGGTTACCCATTGCTGCGTGACCAGGGTAACTCTGCTTACCTGCGTGATACCGGTGACCCGAAGAGCGCCGAAGGCGGTCAGCTGGAATGGGGTTATTACGAAGAGAAAGAGCCGCGCATGTGTCACCCACGTGACATTCTAGAAAAAGAAGAAGCGCGTCTGTCTCCTTCACAGCGTGACCTGGAACTGGAAGAAGTTATCGAGCCGCTTGAAAAGGCGATGGAACTGACGCCTATTCTGGCTGAACTGGGTTACGATGAGAAATACTCTTTCAATGGCCTGTTGCAGGTAACGGCGGATGGCGGTCCTTCGATCGGTGAATCTTCTAACGTCCGTGGCCTGTGGTACGGTGTTTCCGTATGGGTTAAAGACGGTCCGGGTACCGGTAAAGTTATCGCTGACTGGATGACTGATGGCCGTACTGAATTCGACCACAGCAGCATCGACGTTGCACGTGCGTACCCGTTCCAGTGTGAAGAGCAGTACATCCACGACCGTTGCTACGAGTCTGCATTCAAGATTTATAACCCACCTGTTCACAACCGTGAGCCTTACACCGCTGCCCGTGGTAAATTCCGCAGCCCGTTCTGGGAGCGTGAAAATGAGCTGGGCGGTTACTTCATGGAAATCGTTGGTTGGGAGCGTGCGCATGGTTACGCGAGCAACGAGCATCTGTTAGAAGAATACGGCGACCGTATTCCGGTACGTGAAGCTGAGTGGGATAGCCGTCACTTCTTCCGCGTATCTAACGCTGAGCATCTGAAGATGTCTGAAGATGTAGGCATGATTAACCTGTCTCACTTCGCGATCATCGATGTTACCGGTCCGGATGCTGAGAAGCTGATGGAATACACCTGTGTCGCTAAAGTAGGTGGCGATACCCCGATTGGTAAGGGTGTATACACACACTTCCTGGATGCTGTAGGTGGCGTACGTGCCGACCTGACAGTATTGCGTCTGGGTGAGCAGCACTACCGTGTTATTGATGGTGGTGATGCTGGTCACCGTGACCTGGTATGGCTGAAGCGTATGGCTCAGGATATGGGCTTCAATGCTGAGGTGACTAACGAAACTCAGAACTACGGTTGTCTGGGTGTATGGGGCCCTAACGCCCGTACAGTTCTGGAAAAAGTAGTTGATGATCCTGCGTCTATCAGCACTGAAAACTACCCGTTCGCAGCAGTTAAAGACATCAAGATCGGTGGCGTTGACTATACCTTCTTCCGTATTTCTTACGTAGGTGAGCAGGGCTGGGAGATCCACTTCAAGATGGAAGATGGTCTGGCGCTGTGGGATGCGGTATACGCGCAGGGTGTAACCCCTGTCGGTATCGAGACTTACGCGAACAGCCGTCGTCTTGAGAAGAGTCTGCGTCTGCAGAACGCTGATATCCTGACTGAATACAACCTGCTGGAAGTTGACTTGGCCCGTCCTAAGGTTAAGGCTGCGGAATTCTTCGGTAAGGATGCACTGCTGGCTCAGCGTGAGCGTGAGCATCAGCCGGCGTACCTGTGTACACTGACAATGAACGACAACATCGATTCTGCCGGTGTTGCCCGTTATCCGGTCGGTAACTGCCCGATTCTGGATCCTGCGACAGGTGAGGCGCTGATCGACTCTGAAGGTCGTCGCTCTTACACTACCAGTATTGTGTATGGTCCAAGCATTGGTAAGAACATTGCGCTGGGTTACCTGCCATACGAGTATTGCGAAAAAGGCCGTGAGCTGGAAATCGAATACTTCGGTGATAACTATAAGGTAACTGTTGAAGCTGTAGGTTACGGTGCACTGTACGATCCGGAGAACGGCAAGCCACGTTCTTAATCGTCAGCTGTACTAATCAAAAAGCCGGTATCTCAGGATACCGGCTTTTTTGTTTGTACTTTGGAGTGACAGCGCTGGAAATCGCGCTTACTTTCGGCAGTGATAACTATAAGGTAACTGTTGAAGCTGTAGGTTACGGTGCTCTGTACGATCCGGAGAACGGCAAGCCACGTTCTTAATTGTCAGTTTGACTGAAAAAGCCGGTATCTTTGGATGCCGGCTTTTTTATTTGTGCATTGCATTGGGGAAGAGAGCTGGAAATCGCGCTTACTTTCGGCAGTGATAACTATAAGGTAACTGTTGAAGCTGTAGGCTACGGTGCGCTGTACGATCCGGAGAACGGCAAGCCGCGTTCTTAATTGTCAGTTTGACTGAAAAAAGCCGGTATCTTTGGATGCCGGCTTTTTTGTTGATGGCTGGTGGTGCTAAGCCGGATTACTTTCCACCGGCAAGGTCGATGAAGCTTCCTGTGGTGTAGGAGGCTTTATCAGAGAGCAGCCAGGCGATGGCCTCTGCTACCTCTTCCGGTTGTCCGCCCCGTTGCATGGGTATTGCCGGTTTTAAGCGTTCAATGCGTGCGGGTTCGCCGCCGTCGCGGTGCATATCGGTATAAATAAAACCGGGCCGCACACCGTTCACCCGGATGCCTTCTGCGGCCAGTTCGGTTGCCAGTCCTGTGGTCAGAGTATCAATCGCGCCCTTGGAGGCGGCGTAGTCGATGTATTCGCCGGGGGAGCCCGTGCGGGCGGCAACAGAGGATACATTCACGATGGCGCCGCCTTTTCCGCCGTGAGCAGCAGACATGCGTGCAATGGCTTCCCTGCAGCACAGGAAGTAGCTGGTGACATTGGTTGTGAGGATTTCATTAATGCGGGCGGCGTTCATATCCTGCAGGCGCATTTGCGGTTTGAGGATGCCGGCATTGTTGACCAGATGAGTCAGAGGCCCAAAGGTATCGTCAATGGTGCGGAACATCTCAGTCACCTGCTGCTCCTGGCTGACATCGGCCTGCAGCAGCAAAGTGTTACAGCCCTGCTGACGCAGCTCTGTACTGAGCTGTTCGGCGCACTGGGTTTGCCGGAGGTAATTCAGACAAACATTGTAGTTCTGGCTGGCCAGCAGGCGGGCAGTTGCCGCGCCAATGCCGCGGCTCGCCCCAGTGATCAAAACTGTTTTTTCTGACATGGGGCGCTCCTTTGTATCGGTGAAATCAGCGCAGACTGATGATTTCCCAGTGGTTGGCTTCGGCGGTTGCAGTCAGGGTTTCATCAGCATCAACAGCCACCGGGTGATCAACCAGCTTCAGTAATGGCAGGTCGTTATTTGAGTCGCTGTAAAAATAGCTGCCTTCCAGCGTGTGAGGGTTATCTTTCAGCCAGCTGTTCAGGCGGGTAACTTTACCGGCCTGGAAGCAGGGGGTGCCAGCTACCTTGCCCGTATAGCGGCCGTCGATCATTTCCGGATCGGTGGCAATGATTTCGTCCACACCCAGCTCTGCAGCGATAGGGCCTGTGACGAAACGGTTGGTAGCAGTAATGATCAGCGTGTAATCGCCCTGATCCTTATGTTTCTGAAGCAGGGCAGCCGCTTTAGGTAGCATCATGGTGGCGACTTTTTCAGTCATGAACTGCTGATGCAGGCTTTGCAGCTGTTCAGGTTCCAGTGCTGCCAGAGGCTTCAGCGCAAATTCCAGAAACTCTTCAATATCCAGCGTGCCGGCGACGTACTGATCAAAGAAATAGTCGTTAGCCTGACGGTAGGCGTCTGTATCAACGATACCTTTTTCGCACAGGAATTCCCCCCATGCGTGATCGCTGTCGCCGTTTAACAGGGTGTTATCAAGATCAAAAATTGCCAGTGCCACGCTACTGTTCTCCTGAAATGCGGCAGGCATTACGGAACCTGCCGTCTGAAATTGCTTCTAAAGGCGCTAGCATAGTGACTTGGCACGATCCTCGCAAATGATCCTTGCTGCTGGCGGCTTTGCGGTTTGCGCCAGCGCGCGGAATTATGGAACAATAGGGCAAAAGATTTATAAGGAATTACCGTGATTGATTCAGACGGGTTCAGACCGAATGTCGGTATCATTCTGGCAAACTCGATGGGTCAGGTACTTTGGGCAAGACGAATTGGACAAGATGCATGGCAGTTCCCCCAGGGGGGGATTGATCGCTCAGAAACACCTGAGCAGGCGATGTACCGGGAACTCAAAGAAGAGATCGGGTTGTCGCCGGAAGATGTTGAAATTGTTGCGGTGACCCGTGGTTGGCTAAGGTACAGACTACCCAAGAGAATGATTCGGCACCACTCACATCCGGTGTGTGTCGGCCAGAAACAAAAATGGTTTTTACTGCGGATGCTGAGTGAAGACAGCGCTGTCAGTATCAATGAAACAGCGACGCCTGAATTTGATGGCTGGCGCTGGGTTAGCTACTGGTATCCGCTGGGACAGGTAGTGGCCTTTAAGCGTGATGTCTATCGTAAGGCAATGCGCGAACTGTCTCCTAAGCTGACCCGGTTAGTACTGGACGGTTGGCTGTAACTTATCAGCAGAGGATATACATGAAAGGGTGTGGTGCCGGTCGTCCGGTGTCATGCTGGCCGGGCCGGTCTCTGATAATGTCCGGCCTGAGCGGTATTGAATAATAACAACGCCTGGGAGAGCGAAAGCATGCTAGAAGCACTGCGGAAAATAGTACAAGAAGTTAACTCGGCACCGGATCTTGAGTCTGTTTTACGGGTTATCGTTCGACGCGTACAGCGTGCAGTGCGTACTGATGTTTGCTCTATCTATCTGCTTGATCCGGCCACTCAGCGTTTCATTCTGAAGGCGACCCAGGGGCTCAATAAGAAGTCTGTGGGGCAGGCCAGTCTTTCCCGTTCTGAGGGCATTGTCGGGTTAGTCGGTGAGCGGGCTGAACCCATTAACCTCGAAGATGCGTCCAAACACCGGGCTTACAGCTAT
Source organism: Aliamphritea hakodatensis (assembly GCF_024347195.1). Lineage (NCBI taxonomy): Bacteria > Pseudomonadati > Pseudomonadota > Gammaproteobacteria > Oceanospirillales > Oceanospirillaceae > Aliamphritea > Aliamphritea hakodatensis. The sequence goes on along the minus strand of NZ_AP025281.1, from coordinate 4,793,102 downwards.
ATTCAGGAAACCGGTGAAGAGAAGTTTCACGCCTTTCTGGGGGTGCCGATTATCCATCACCGTGAGCTGCTGGGGGTATTAGTGGTTCAGCAGGAAGCTATCCGTCGCTTTGATGAGACTGAAGAAGCTTTCATGGTGACTATGTCCGCTCAGCTGGCCGGTGTGATTGCTCATGCCGAAGCGACCGGCTCCATCGGTAAGCTGAATGACGTAAAGAATAAAGGCAAAACTGACCGTAAGTTTGAAGGTGTGTCCGGCTGTGTAGGTGTGGCCATTGGTCAGGCTGTTGTGATGACACCGCTGGCGGACCTGAGCGGTGTGCCGGACCGGCAGGCCAAAGATATTGAGCTGGAAAAAGAAAAGTTCCAGGGGGCGCTGGCGTCAGTCCGCAAAGATATCAAGAAGGTTGCCCGCAGCTTATCCAAACGGTTGCGTTCAGAGGAGCGGGAGCTGTTTGATGTCTACCTGCGGATGCTCGATGACAATGCGCTGGCTGGCGAAGTGGTTACGCAGATTGAAAACGGTAACTGGGCGCAGGGTGCATTACGTAAAGTGGTTGAGGAGCATGTCCGTCAGTTTTCTTTGATGGAAGATCCTTACCTGCGTGAACGGGCCAGTGATATCCGGGATCTTGGTCGCCGGATTCTGACCTGGTTGCAGTCTTCCGCTCCCTCTCTGGCGGAAATTGATTTTCCGGAAAACGCTATTCTGGTCGCCGATGAGCTGACACCTGCCATGTTGGGAGAAGTGCCGACTGATAAGCTGGTGGGCTTATTGTCGGTAAACGGTTCCGGTAATTCCCATGCGGCCATTCTGGCCCGCTCAATGGGCATTCCGACAGTGATGGGGGCGGTGGATCTGCCTTATACCCGTATTGAAGGTATGCAGATCATTCTGGATGGCTTCTCCGGGCGGGTATTTGTTAATCCGTCGGATGATCTGTTGAAGTGCTACCAGGACATTATTGACGAAGAACGTCAGGTTAATGCGGATCTGGAAGGCCTCAAGGAGTTACCGGCAGAAACCAAAGACGGTTACCGGATGCCCTTGTGGGTGAATACCGGTCTGGTGACGGATGTTGCCCGCTCCCTTGACCGGGGGGCAGAAGGTATCGGCCTGTACCGGACAGAAATTCCGTTCATGATCCGTGACTTTTTCCCCAGTGAGCAGGATCAGACCGAGACTTACCGGCGTCAGCTGGAGGCCTTTGCGCCCCGGCCGGTGACAATGCGGACACTGGATGTAGGTGGGGATAAGCCCCTGCCGTACTTCCCGATAGAAGAAGAGAACCCGTTTCTGGGTTGGCGGGGGATCCGTATTACGCTGGATCATCCGGAAATTTTTCTGGTACAGATCCGGGCTATGCTGAGGGCTGCTGAGGGGCTGGATAACCTGCGTATTATGTTGCCGATGGTAACCAGTGTTCATGAGGTGGATGAGGCGAAGTCCCTGATCAGCCAGGCCGTTAACGAGCTGCGTGAAGAAGGGGTTACGGTGGCTCAACCACAGATTGGCGTGATGGTCGAGGTGCCTGCAGCGGTGTATCAGGTGCGGCGTTTTGCCCGGCGGGTAGATTTTATTTCAGTGGGGTCTAATGATTTAACCCAGTACCTGTTGGCGGTCGACCGGAATAACCCACGGGTGGCTAACCTGTATATGTCTTATCACCCGGCGGTATTGCGGGCGTTACAGTTTATCGTTCAGGAAGCGCACAAAGAAGACGTAGCGGTCAGTATTTGTGGTGAAATGGCTGCTGACCCTGGCGGAGCCGTGCTGCTGATGGCCATGGGGTACGATGTGCTGTCGATGAATGCGACGAATCTCCCACGGGTAAAATATACCATCCGGCATGTGACGATCGAGCAGGCCAGCGGCTTGTTATCCACCATTCTGTCGATGGATGATGCCGATAAAATTCACCTGCTGATTCGCGATACTCTGAAAAAGTGGGGGCTGGGGCAGTTTACCCGGCCGACGATTCCCGACTGATATGTATCTTCGATACCCTGTTCTCAGGGTATCGGAGCTTTTCCGGTGCTGTCTGTTACCGGTTCTGCTGTATTTTTCAAACTGCCGAAAGGCGGAATCACCAATTCAAACTCAATCTGCTCAATTGCGCCTGTGGCATCGTAATTCTGTTCGATAATACGGGTTCTGCCCTGATAGTCCTGCAGGATGACTGTGGTGGCCCGGGTGCCGTAATGCTCAAGTTTTATAAAGCTGCTGGACAGTGCTCTTTCGATTTCTATTCCCACGTGGGTGTCGGGTAGCCGTTTGTCAGGGTAGCGTTGCGGATCGGCCATCATCCGGATCAGTGTCTGCGGGTCGGGGGCGGGCGTCTGAACGATCTCAGCCAGACGCTGTTTCTGGTGGCGGGTTTTAGGCCAGTCTGTATCCAACTGAGCATTACTGATGCCAAAAATTCCGGGGGAGAGTTGCTGGCATTTGTTCGTCACGTTTGAGGCATAGAATAGACCGGACGAATCCGCTACCATAAGGTTAAAACCATCGTATGGAACGGTTGTTTGAATCACATCTGAGGCATAACGGTGCGCGCTTACGGAAGAGCTCAGAAATCCTGTCGTAAGTAAGCCACGGGACGGGTTCGAAGATGCGGTGTGTAAACCATTGCGGTGGTTTGTAATGGCGCTGAAATGGCCGTTTCTGGCAATACCCAGCCAGGTGCCGCTATGCAGTGAGTCCCGGCCGGCAATGATGCCAGCCGGAGAACCCCAGAGATGAAGTGACTGTGTGGGTCTTGCGTATTGCTCGTCACGATTGGCAACCAGTATCAGGTTGTATGTCGGGTGTTGCCGGTAGGCGAAAACAATCAGGCACATTTGGTATCTCTCTGCAGGGTTCAGTCAACCTTATCGGGAAAAAAGTGATGTTACTACTGTTCTTGGGATACCTGGTGCTGGGGGCGTTCGCCGGTATACTGGCGGGCTTGTTTGGTGTCGGTGGCGGGCTGGTGATCGTACCGGTGCTGGTGGTGACATTTCAGCTGCAGGGGATGGCACCGGAAGTGCTCACGCATGTTGCGGTAGCAACATCGCTGGCGACCATTGTAATTACCTCTATCAGTTCAATTTCTGCGCACCATAAGCGAGGCGCGGTGCGCTGGCGTTTATTTCGTTTTATTGGCCTGGGGGTTGCCTTTGGTTCGGCGCTGGGGGTAGTTACCGCGATCGAGCTTGAAGGTCAGGTTATCCAGTTAGCGATCGGGGTGTTTGCTCTGTATGTTGCCGTAATGATGGGCCTGGATGTTGTGCCAAAAGGCGGTGGTAAGCCTTCCCGGCCCGGGCTGGTGGTGTCCGGCGGATTTATTGGCTGGGTCTCGGCTATTTTTGGTATCGGCGGAGGAACACTGACCGTGCCATACCTTAACTGGAAACAGGTGAATATGCAGGAAGCGGTGGCAACCTCAGCTGCCTGTGGCTTTCCTATCGCGGTGGCCGGTGCGGTCACCAATGCTTTAATGGGGCAGGGCAACACAAGCCTGGATGAGTGGAACCTGGGGTATATTTATCTGCCTGCCCTGCTGGGGATCAGTCTGACCAGTTACGGGTTTGCCAAGCTTGGGGCCAGGCTGGCACATTCTATGTCACCAACCATGCTGCGCCGTGCGTTTTCAGTCTTTCTGTTGCTGGTTGCCGGTAAGTTTATCCTTTCGAATATCTGAGTTTTCCGGTAGGAGTGATATGGGCGCTGGCTGAATCACTCCTGCAGGCATAATCTTATTAGCCTCTGTATAATCCCTGCGTCTGATATTAATATGAGCATCCATTGAACGGATGCTTGTCTGGCCTGTCTTCATCTGGCGATTACTGAATTTAAATTAAAGGATTTCTATGTGGGTTCATGATATCAATCCGATTGCGGTTGATCTGGGTATGTTACAGATTCACTGGTATGGCCTGATGTATCTGATAGGTTTTGCGTCTGCGTGGTATCTGGGTAATTACCGTGCTGCTCAGCCGGGTTCCGGCTGGAATGCCCAGCAAGTTTCAGATCTGATCTTCTGGGGGGCGATGGGGGTCGTGCTGGGTGGTCGGTTTGGTTATGTGTTGTTCTATAACTTCCCGCAGTTTCTGAATGATCCGTTATGGCTGTTTGCGATCTGGGAAGGTGGTATGTCTTTCCATGGTGGCCTGCTGGGGGTGATTACTGCGATTGCAGTGTTTGCCTGGAAGTATAAGAAGGGCTTCTTTGAGATTGCTGACTTTGTCGCGCCACTGATTCCGATAGGTCTGGGGGCGGGCCGTTTGGGAAACTTTATCGGTGGAGAGCTGTGGGGCCGGGCAACCGATCAGACCTGGGGGGTGATCTTCCCCCGTGCCGGTGATCAGTTGGGGCGCCATCCTTCACAGTTGTATGAAATGGTGCTGGAAGGCGTGGTGATGTTTGCGGTGCTCTGGTTTTATACCCGGAAGCCCCGGCCGCCGATGGCCGCATCCGGTCTGTTTTTGCTGATGTATGGTCTGTTCCGTTCCTTTGTGGAGCTGTTCCGTGAGCCGGACGGGCATATTGGTTTTGTCGCGCTGGACTGGCTGACCATGGGGCAGTTGTTATCCTTACCGATGATTGTTGTCGGTTCGATTTTTTTATTGATGGCACACAAGCGTGTCGCAGGTGATGCCCGGGTGTGAGGCATTATCTTCAGAATACCGGAGACCGATAGTATGCAGGCTTATCTGGATTTATTAACAGATGTAATGAACACGGGTACTGATAAAGGGGACCGTACCGGTACGGGGACGCGTTCTGTATTTGGCCGGCAAATTCGCTATGACCTCGGGGAAGGCTTTCCTCTGCTGACCACTAAAAAGCTGCACTTTAAGTCCATTGCTGTTGAGCTGCTCTGGTTCCTGCGGGGCGATACTAATATCCGTTATCTGAAAGAAAACGGTGTCAGTATCTGGGATGAGTGGGCGCTGGAAAATGGCGAGCTGGGCCCTGTTTACGGTGCGCAGTGGCGTAACTGGCAGGGCGCTGACGGGCAGTTTTATGATCAGGTGCAGGCGCTGGTGGACGGTTTAAAGAATAATCCGAATTCTCGCCGTCATATTATTAACGGCTGGAATGTTGCTCTGTTGCCGGATGAGTCTAAAAGCCCGCAGGAAAATGCAGCAGATGGTCTGATGGCTTTGCCTCCCTGCCATGCGCTGTATCAGTTCTATGTGGCGGACAATAAACTGAGTGCGTCGCTGTATATCCGCAGTAACGATCTGTTTCTGGGGCATCCTTACAATACGGCTTCCCTGGCGTTGCTGACGCATATGCTGGCACAGCAGTGCGATCTTGAAGTGGGGGATATCGTGCTGAGTCTGGGGGATGCGCATATTTATGCCAATCACTTCGATCAGGTCGAGACCCAGCTTCAGCGTACTCCCAAGGTTTTACCGCAGCTGCGTATCAAGCGTCGCCCGGCTTCGATTTTTGACTATGAGTTTGATGACTTTGAAATAGTCGGGTATGAAGCGGATGCGCATATCGGTGCGCCGATTGCTGTCTGATTACAGTCTGTGCTGACTGTGGATAAGTAAAGGTTGTTGTGTACGGGCAGCTGCAGATTATTCTGTCGCTGCTTTTTTGTTTTGAAGCGCTTTGGCAACATGCCTTATTATTAGGCGCATATTTATGGCAGGCCGGCCCGTCTGGCTGGCTGCTCTTATCTGACAGGATATTCATGAAACTCGCTATTATTGTGGCTCAGGCCGAAAACCGCGTCATTGGTATCAACAATAATCTGCCGTGGCATTTGCCGGAAGATCTGCGTTACTTCAAGCAGGTGACGATGGGTAAGCCGATTATCATGGGCCGTAAAACATTTGAGTCTATCGGCCGGCCTTTGCCCGGCAGAGCTAATATTGTGATTACCCGGGATGCGTCATATCAGCATGACGGCATTAAAGTTGTACACAGTCTGGCAGACGCGCGGGCGCTGGCGGAAAGTATCTGTCTGGTTGACGGGCGTGATGAGGCGATGATCATTGGCGGTGCCGAAATTTATAATCAGGCCCTGGCAGATGCCGATACGCTGTACCTGACGCAGGTGCATGCCAGTGTAGACGGTGATGCTTTTTTTCCTGAGTTTCATCCGGGAGAGTGGGCTGAATCAGGCCGTGAAACCTATCAGCCTGATGAGACTAACCCTTATGCATACAGTTTTATTGTATTGCAGCGTATCAGCGGAGCGGCATAACCATGCTATCGGCAATTCTGGCTTTGCTGGCTGACGGTAAATTTCATTCCGGCCAGGATTTGGGTAATGCACTGGGGGTCAGTCGCAGTGCTGTATGGAAACAGATGCAACTGGTGCAGGGGCTCGGTCTGGAAGTCTACAGCGTTAAAGGGCGTGGTTACCGGGTGCCCGGCGGAATAGACCTGCTCGATGCTGAGCAGTTGGTGGCCGGATTTGATGCGGGGATTGCGGGTAAGGTGGAATTGCAACCTGTTGAATACAGTATCCCTTCTACGAATGCGGCAGCGCTGGCAGGCTTTGCGGATCTTCCTGCCGGTTGCCGGTTATATGTAGCGGAACAGCAAACCGCCGGGCGTGGCCGTCGGGGTCGTCAGTGGGTCAGTCCGTTTGCGGCTAATCTGTACTTTTCCCTGACCTGGCAATTCAGCAGTGGTGTGGCGGCACTGGAAGGGCTGAGCCTGGTTGTGGGCGTTGCGCTGTTGCGTGGCCTGCGTCAGATGGGTGTGGATGATGTCTCGGTAAAATGGCCGAACGATTTGTTATGGCGCAACCGTAAACTGGCCGGTGTGCTGCTGGAAATGGTGGGGGATGCATCCGGTGACTGTAACGTTGTGATCGGTGTCGGGCTGAACGTGAATATGCCACGGCAGGAGATGAGCAGCGTTGATCAGCCCTGGGTGGATATGGCGGAAATTATGGGCGGTGCGCCTTCGAGAACGCGGGTGTTAAGTGCAATGATGAATGCCCTGATCCCTACCCTGGAAGAGTTTGTTCAGGGAGGGTTTGGCTGTCTGCGGGATGAGTGGCAGGCGGCTAACGGTTTTCAGGATCAGTCGGTTGTATTGCAGACAGCGCAGCACAGTATTCAGGGGGTGTGCCGCGGTGTGAATGAAACCGGTGCGCTATTGCTTGAAACCGGCAGCGGAACGGAAGCATTTCATGGTGGCGAAGTCAGTCTGAGAGCGTCATGACAGTACTGGATATTGATATCGGTAACAGCTTTCTGAAATGGCGTTTGGTGAGCCAGACCGGTCAGTCACAAAGCGGCCGCTGTCTGGTGGCGGATTATCCGCAGGTTTTTAGTGGCGGGCTGCTGGCCGGGGTTGCGCGAGTCAGAGTTGCGTCGGTTGCCGGTGGTGCTGTGAATAGTGCGCTCCAGACCTGGGTGAGGGAGCAGCTTGGCCTGGAGGCTGAATTTGCTGTCACCGGGGCAAGTGCTTTGGGAGTGACTAACAGTTATAAAGATCCGTCAAGGATGGGGGTTGATCGCTGGCTGGCAATGGTGGCTGCATACAAGCGTCAGCAGGGGGCATGCTGGGTGGTCGATTGTGGCAGTGCTGTTACTGTTGAGAAGCTGTCAGAGGCCGGTGTGCATCTGGGTGGTTATATCGTGCCGGGGTTGCCGCTGATGGCCAGAAACTTGTTATCCAATACTGCTGAGATAATCGTCGACCGTTCGGTTGATGCATTTGAATATACACCGGGAACAGATACCAGTTCAGCGGTGCAGCAGGGTTTGAACTGGGTTTTCCGGTCGATGGCGCATCAGCTGGCCAGGGAAGTGTCAGTGCCGGTATATGTTACCGGCGGTGATGGAGAGTTGTTTGCCCGTCTGATGAGTGAGTATCACGGTGAGTGTCAGTATGTTCCGGAGCTTGTGCTGGACGGATTAGCGGAGGTGCTGGGATAACATGCGCTGGGCGATTATTTTGTTGCTGTTAGCTAATGCGATTGTGTTTGCCTGGTATTCCCAGAATACGGCAGAAGTGCCAGCCGGGCGGGTAGAGGATAAGGGGGCTGTGCAGCTGTTGTCTGAAGTTGATACTGAAAACCTGTTGCGTCGCAGTGAGCAGGCTTCACTGCAGAAACCGGTGATAGCGGAAGAGTTGTCCTGTGCGGTCATCAGCGGTTTGTATACGGATCAGGAAGCCACTCAGCTGTTTGAGGCTTTGCAGGGGTATCAGCTTGAGGGGGTGCTCAAGGACCTGCGTCAGGATGAAGTGCTTGGCTATGAAGTGGCTGTCAGCTTGCCTCTGACGGTATTGCAGACCGAACGGCTGCAGGCTGAGGGATTTACATTACGTACGTTTAATCAGCAGATGGTGGCGCAATTTGTAGCCTTCAGTGCAGCCAGGGATGTGCGGATCAGGCTGGCGCCGGAAATAGACGCTGAAATCTCAGCACTGGAGCGTAAAACCGGCGGTTTTGAGGTTTGGATCAGTCAGTATGAGGGAGAAGAAACCGTCAGTAAAATCAAGCTGATAGCGGCCCGGCTGGGTTTATTGTTAAAAATTGAAAAAAAGTTGTGTAAAGGGGTTGCAAGCACCCAGTCTCGTGAGTAATATGTGCGCCACTTCGCTGCTGATGCCGGTATAGCTCAGCTGGTAGAGCAACTGACTTGTAATCAGTAGGTCCCGAGTTCGACTCTTGGTGCCGGCACCATTATGGCAATGGCGAAGTATGGTAAGGTGGGGTTCCCGAGTGGCCAAAGGGATCAGACTGTAAATCTGACGCGCAAGCTTCGGTGGTTCGAATCCACCTCCCACCACCATTTAAGCCATACAGGCTAAAGAAGCGGGTATGGTATAGTGGTATTACATCAGCCTTCCAAGCTGATGAGGCGGGTTCGATTCCCGCTACCCGCTCCACTTATGTTGTGCTCATGTAGCTCAGGGGTAGAGCACACCCTTGGTAAGGGTGAGGTCGGCGGTTCAATTCCGCCCATGAGCTCCAGAATTTACAGAGGGTAGATATAGCAATATATCTACCCTTTGTTGTATGTGGCGACGTGGTAGTTATACACACAGCATTATGACCTTTTACTGGGAATAAACAGACATGGCTAAGCAAACATTTGAACGTAATAAGCCGCACGTTAACGTTGGTACAATTGGCCACGTTGACCACGGTAAAACAACTCTGACAGCAGCGCTGACTCGCGTATGTGCAGAAGTATTTGGTGGTGAAGCGGTAGCATTTGACGGTATCGACAATGCACCGGAAGAGCGTGAGCGTGGTATTACTATCGCGACTTCTCACGTTGAATACGATTCTAACGAACGTCACTACGCGCACGTAGACTGCCCGGGCCACGCCGATTATGTTAAAAACATGATCACTGGTGCTGCTCAGATGGACGGTGCGATTCTGGTATGTGGCGCGACTGATGGTCCAATGCCACAGACGCGTGAGCACATCCTGCTGTCTCGTCAGGTAGGTGTACCTTACATCGTAGTATTCCTGAACAAAGCTGACCTGCTGGCTGAAGATTGCGGCGGTGTTGACTCTGAAGAATACGCTGAGATGCTGGAACTGGTTGAAATGGAGCTGCGTGAGCTGCTTGACCAGTATGAATTCCCAGGTGATGACACGCCAATCATTGCAGGTTCTGCACTGATGGCTCTGAACGGTCAGGATGATAACGAGTTGGGTACAACTGCAGTTAAAAACCTGGTTGAAGCACTGGATTCATACATTCCTCAGCCAGAGCGTGCAATCGACATGCCGTTCCTGATGCCAATCGAGGACGTATTCTCAATCTCCGGTCGTGGTACTGTAGTAACAGGCCGTGTTGAGCGTGGTATCGTGAACACAGGTTCTGAAGTTGAGATCGTAGGTATCCGTGAAACTCAGACAACTACCTGTACGGGTGTTGAAATGTTCCGTAAGCTGCTGGACGAAGGTCGTGCAGGTGAGAACATTGGTGCACTGCTGCGTGGTACTAAGCGTGACGACGTTGAGCGTGGTCAGGTACTGTCTAAGCCAGGTTCTATTACGCCTCACACGCGTTTTGAAGGCGAAGTATACGTACTGAGCAAAGACGAAGGTGGCCGTCACACGCCATTCTTTAAAGGTTACCGTCCACAGTTCTACTTCCGTACAACTGACATCACCGGTGCTTGTGAGCTTCCAGAAGGCGTTGAAATGGTAATGCCAGGCGATAACATCAAGATGGATGTTACCCTGATTAACCCAATCGCGATGGAAGAAGGTCTGCGCTTTGCGATCCGTGAAGGCGGTCGTACAGTAGGTGCGGGCGTTGTTGCAAAGATTATTGAATAATCTTTGAATTTTTAGCAAGTTAAGCTTGCTACTACTCGGGGAGGCGTGTATTATTTGCCTCCCTATTGCAGTAGGCCAGTGGCTCAATTGGCAGAGCAGCGGTCTCCAAAACCGCAGGTTGGGGGTTCGAGTCCCTCCTGGCCTGCCAATCCTTTTCAGGGTTGGCATCACAATGAAATCAAGCAATTCTTCAGATACCGAGGCTGAACGTGAATTCTAAAGCGACTTCCGAAGGTTCAAAATTAGACGGGCTAAAATGGCTTGTAGTAGCTGTGCTTGTTGTTGCAGGTGTGGTTGGTAATTCGGTTTATTCTGAAGAGTCTCTTCTGTACCGTGTGCTGGCGCTTATTGTATTGGCTCTGGCAGCTGGTTTTGTTGCGTTGCAAACAGAGAAGGGTGCGGCTTTCTTTACGTTGTTTAAAGAAGCTAAAGCAGAAATTCGAAAAGTAGTTTGGCCAAGCCGTCAGGAAACTGCGCAAACAACAATGATCGTAACAGTTGCTGTTCTGATCGTGGGTTTGCTGTTGTGGGGTCTTGATTCTTCGCTGAGCTGGCTTGTATCCGGCGTAATCGGTTAAAGAGGAAAGAAGCATGGCTATGCGATGGTACGTTGTACATGCGTATTCCGGTTACGAAAAGCGCGTAATGAACTCCCTGAAGGAGCGCGTTGAACTGGCCGGTATGGAAGATCGTTTCGGCGATATTTTGGTTCCGACTGAAGAAGTTGTCGAAATCAAAGAAGGTAAGAAGCGTAAGTCAGAGCGTAAGTTCTATCCGGGCTATGTGTTGGTCCAGATGGATATGGATGATGAGACCTGGCACCTGGTTAAAGATACTCCACGCGTAATGGGCTTTATTGGCGGTACTGCTGATAAGCCGGCGCCGATCACTGAGCGTGAAGCGGATGCTATTTTGCAGCGTGTTGAGAGTGGTGCTGATAAGCCGCGTCCTAAGACTGTCTTTGAACCGGGTGAGATGGTTCGTGTTACTGATGGTCCGTTTGCTGACTTTAACGGTGTTGTTGAAGAAGTGAATTATGAGAAGAACCGTCTGCAGGTTGCAGTGCTGATCTTCGGTCGCTCGACTCCGGTTGAGCTGGAATTTGGTCAGGTCGAAAAAGCCTGATAAAAAATGTGTGGTTATAACCTCGGCGGTCCTTTATGGGCGCTGGGGTTTTTCCGTATTTGAAAGCGGGGAGCCGAAAGGCGCTTGTACCCATTAGGAGTTAAACATGGCTAAGAAAATCGAAGCTTACATTAAGCTACAGGTTGCTGCCGGTGCTGCAAACCCAAGTCCACCAGTTGGTCCTGCACTGGGTCAGCACGGTGTAAACATCATGGAATTCTGTAAGGCGTTCAATGCTCAGACTCAGAGCATGGAAAACGGCATGCCGATTCCGGTTGTAATTACTGTTTATGCAGACCGTAGCTTTACTTTTATCACTAAGACTCCGCCAGCATCTGTGCTGCTGAAGAAGGCTGCTGGCCTGAAGAGCGGTTCTGGTCGTCCGAACACTGAGAAGGTTGGTACGGTTAGCCGTGATCAGCTGGAAGAGATTGCAACGACTAAGATGGCTGATCTGACTGCTGCTGATATGGATGCAGCTGTCCGTACTATCGCCGGTAGTGCACGTAGCATGGGTCTGAACGTAGAAGGTGTTGAATAATGGCTAAGCTGACTAAGCGCCAGAAGGCGATTGCTGAGAAGGTACAACCTGGTAAGCAATACACAGTTGAAGAAGCTGTAGCGGTACTGTCTGAAGTATCTGCTGTTAAGTTCAAAGAGTCTGTAGACGTTGCAGTTAACCTGGGCGTTGATCCGCGTAAATCTGATCAGAACGTTCGTGGTTCAAGTGTACTGCCTAACGGTACTGGTAAAGAAGTACGTGTTGCTGTTTTTGCTCAGGGCGAAAATGCTGAAAAAGCAAAAGAAGCCGGTGCTGATGTTGTTGGTTTCGAAGACCTGGCAGAGCAGATCAAAGGCGGTGACCTGAACTTTGACGTTGTTATTGCAACTCCGGATGCAATGCGCGTTGTTGGCCAGCTGGGTCAGGTTCTGGGTCCACGTGGTCTGATGCCTAACCCTAAGGTTGGTACTGTAACGCCAGACGTTGTAACGGCTGTTAACAATGCTAAATCTGGTCAGGTACGTTTCCGTACTGACAAGAACGGTATCATCCACGCAGGTGTTGGTAAGGTAGACTTTGACGCTGCGGCGATTCAGGGCAACCTGGAAGCACTGATGGCTGAGCTGAAAAAGCTGAAGCCGTCTTCTGCGAAAGGCGTATACGTTAAGAAAGTAACCCTGTCCACTACTATGGGACCGGGTCTGGCGATTGATCAGTCTTCACTGTCATTCTAAGCCAGTAAAAAATTGAGGGTCTCTGCAATCTGTTGCAGGGGCCGTCAAAGACCGCAGGTGATCAGCTTAGTTGCTGGTCTTAATGGTTTCCGGCCTGCGCAGACGGTGTGATCCCCTTAACAGGATCAATTCAACCACCGTACTCGGCGTTTTATCCACGTGTGGATAAAACGATTGGTAAACAGTCGATTAAGACTAACCCAGGAGTAAATCGTGGCATTAGGACTCGAAGACAAAAAAGCGATCGTCGCTGAAGTCCAGGAAGCTGCTAAAGGTGCTCTTTCTGCTGTTGTTGCTGACTCACGCGGTGTTTCCGTTGAGACAATGACTGAACTGCGTAAGCAGGCACGTGAAGCGGGTGTATGGCTGAAAGTCGTACGTAACACCCTGGCTCGCCGTGCAGTAGAAGGTACTGATTACGAATGTCTGAATGATTCATTCGTAGGCCCTACTCTAATTGCATTCTCTACTGAGCACCCAGGTGCCGGTGCGCGGATCCTGAAGGATTTCGCTAAAAAGAATGACAAGTTTGAGCTGAAAACCGCTGTGTTTGAAGGCCAGGTAGTTGCTGTAGACATGTTGGCTTCTCTGCCAACTTACGACGAAGGTATTGCAATGCTGATGCGCACTATGAAAGAAGCAGCAGCAGGCAAGCTGGTCCGCACTCTGGCGGCCCTTCGCGAACAGAAAGAACAAGAAGCAGCTTAATTTTAAGCGCTTTTTAAAAAGATTATACGAGCTTACTGAGCTCCCTATTTTAGGAATTGAACCATGTCTTTGTCTAAAGATGATATCTTGAATGCAATCGCTGAAATGTCTGTAATGGACGTTGTTGAGCTGGTTGAAGCAATGGAAGAAAAATTCGGCGTATCTGCAGCTGCTGCTGTAGCTGTTGCTGCTGGCGGCGACGCTGGCGGTGCTGCTGAAGAACAGACTGAATTCGACGTAATTCTGACTGGCGCTGGCGACAAGAAAGTTAACGTAATCAAGGCTGTTCGTGCAGCTACTGGCCTGGGCTTGAAAGAAGCTAAAGGCATGGTAGACGGTGCTCCAGCAGCAGTTAAAGAAGGCGTTAGCAAAGATGAAGCTGAAGAGCTGAAAGCTGCTCTGGAAGAAGCTGGCGCATCTGTTGAAGTTAAGTAAGGGCTTTTATGCCTTGTGTCACGCTAGTTAATAGCTGATACGTATACGGCTGGTGACAAAATGTCACCGGCCTTTTTCCGTTATTAGTCAGAATAATAATAGCGGTTCACAGATCGAGAATTAACCTTCGGTCTGGACGAATCTTTCAGGTGCAGATGCTGGGGAACTTAGATGGCTTACTCATATACTGAAAAGAAACGCATCCGTAAGGACTTCGGTAAATTACCCGAAGCGATGGATGTGCCTTATCTGCTGGCGATTCAGTTGGATTCATATTTGAAATTCCTCCAACTGGATGCTAATCCCGCAGAGCGAAAAGATGCCGGGTTACATGCGGCTTTCAGTTCCGTATTCCCAATTGTTTCCTACTCAGGAAACGCCGCGCTGGAATATGTAGGTTATCGTCTAGGCGAGCCAGTGTTTGACGTTAAAGAATGTCAGATGCGTGGTATCACCTATGCGGCACCGCTGCGCGTAAAAGTACGTTTGGTGATTTATGATCGCGAGTCTTCGAATAAAGCGATCAAAGACATTAAAGAACAAGAAGTCTACATGGGCGAAATGCCCCTGATGACAGATAACGGTACCTTCGTTGTGAACGGTACTGAACGTGTAATTGTATCTCAGCTGCACCGTTCACCGGGTGTGTTCTTCGACCACGATAAAGGTAAGACACACTCCTCCGGTAAGCTGCTGTATTCTGCACGTGTAATTCCATACCGTGGTTCATGGCTGGATTTCGAGTTTGATCCTAAAGATAACCTGTTTGTGCGTATCGACCGTCGTCGTAAACTGCCAGCAACTATTCTGCTGCGCGCGCTGGGTTATACGGCTGAAGAGATCCTCGAAACCTTCTTTGACAACACCAGCTGGACACTGAGCGGTGAAGACTGCCTGATGACCCTGGTGCCTGCGCGTCTGCGTGGTGAAACCGCTACATTCGACATCAAAGATTCCAGTGGCAATGTCATTGTTGAGTCTGGTCGCCGTATTACACCTCGCCACATCCGTCAGCTTGAAAAAGAAGGTATGACGCAGCTGGATGTTCCTTCTGAATATCTGGTCGGCAAGGTTATGGCTCGCGATATCGTTGATGCCTCTACCGGTGAACTGTTGTGCGAAGGCAACGCTGAAATCACAGAAGATCTGCTGGAGCAGATGCGTTCTGCAGGTATCACTGAGTTTGAAACCCTGTACACCAACGAGCTGGACTGTGGTTCTTTCATCTCTGATACGCTGCGTGTTGATACGACCCGCAACCAGCTGGAAGCACTGGTAGAAATCTACCGTATGATGCGTCCTGGTGAGCCGCCAACCAAAGAGTCTGCGGAAAGCCTGTTTGAGAACCTGTTCTTCAGCGACGACCGTTACGACCTGTCTGCCGTTGGCCGGATGAAGTTCAACCGCCGTCTGGCCCGTGAAGATGAAACCGGCGCTGGCATTCTGGATAAAGAAGATATCCTGGATGTAATGAAGACGCTGATTGACATCCGTAACGGTAAAGGTGTGGTGGATGATATCGACCACCTGGGTAACCGTCGTATCCGTTCTGTGGGCGAAATGGCCGAGAACCAGTTCCGTGTAGGTCTGGTGCGTGTTGAGCGTGCAGTACGTGAACGTCTGAGCATGGCTGAATCTGATAACCTGATGCCTCAGGATCTGATCAATGCCAAGCCGGTTGCTGCTGCTGTTAAGGAATTCTTTGGTTCCAGCCAGCTGTCTCAGTTTATGGACCAGAACAATCCGCTGTCAGAAGTGACGCACAAACGCCGTGTGTCTGCATTAGGCCCTGGTGGTCTGACCCGTGAGCGTGCCGGCTTTGAAGTACGAGATGTACACCCGACTCACTACGGCCGTGTATGTCCTATCGAGACTCCTGAAGGTCCGAACATCGGTCTGATCAACTCGTTGTCTACCTATGCGCGTACCAACGACTTCGGTTTCCTTGAAAGTCCTTACCGTAAGGTTGTGGACGGTCTGGTAACGGATGAAATTGAATACCTGTCTGCCATTGAAGAAGGCCGTCACGTTATCGCACAGGCATCTGCCGGTATGGACGATAACAACCGTCTGACGGATGAGCTGGTAGCAGTACGTCACCAGAACGAATTCACCGTAATGGCACCGGAAAAAGTTACCTACATGGACGTATCTCCACGTCAGGTAGTATCCGTTGCAGCTGCGCTGATTCCGTTCCTGGAGCACGATGATGCTAACCGGGCACTGATGGGTTCCAACATGCAGCGTCAGGCTGTACCGACACTGCGTGCTGATAAGCCGCTGGTTGGTACTGGCATGGAGCGTTATGTTGCCCGTGACTCCGGTGTATGTGTGACCGCACAGCGTGGCGGTGTGATCGAATCAGTTGATGCGGCACGTATTGTTGTACGTGTAAATGATGCAGAGACTGAAGCGGGTGATGCAGGTGTGGATATCTACAACCTGACCAAATACACCCGTTCTAACCAGAACACCTGTATTAACCAGCGTTCCATCGTCCGCCAGGGCGAAACTGTTGAGCGCGGTGACATCATGGCTGACGGCCCGTCCGTTGACCTGGGTGAGCTGGCGCTGGGTCAGAACATGCGTATCGCATTCATGCCCTGGAACGGTTACAACTTCGAGGATTCCATCCTGATTTCTGAGCGTGTTGTTCAGGAAGACCGTTTCACGACGATCCACATTCAGGAACTGACCTGTGTGGCCCGTGACACCAAGCTGGGTGCTGAAGAAATTACCTCCGATATTCCTAACGTAGGTGAGTCTGCGCTGGCGAAGCTGGATGAAGCGGGTATCGTTCATATCGGTGCTGAAGTAGGCCCGGGTGATATTCTGGTCGGTAAGGTAACACCTAAAGGTGAAACTCAGCTGACACCGGAAGAAAAACTGCTGCGTGCAATCTTCGGTGAGAAAGCATCTGACGTTAAAGACACGTCTTTGCGTGTTAAGACCGGTACTGTTGGTAAGGTTATCGACGTACAGGTATTCACCCGTGACGGTGTGCAGAAAGATGAGCGTGCCCTGTCTATCGAGACTGCAGAGCTGGATCGCATCCGTAAAGACCTTAACGAAGAACTGCGCATTGTTGAGCAGGCTACCTTCGAACGTCTTGAGCGTGCGCTGACAGGTCTGAAGGCTGAAGGCGGTGCTGGCCTGAAGAAAGGCGAAGAAATTACAGCTGCATTCCTGAATGAGCTGAAGAAAACTGAATGGTTCAAGATCCGTGTTGCTGATGAAACAGTGCAGGAACAGCTTGAGCTGGCTCAGCAGCAGCTTGAAGAGCGTCGTGTCGAACTGGATAACAAGTTCGAAGACAAGAAGAGCAAGCTGCAGACTGGCGACGATATGGCGCCGGGCGTACAGAAGATCGTTAAAGTTTACGTAGCAACCAAGCGTCGCATCCAGCCGGGTGACAAGATGGCGGGTCGTCACGGTAACAAGGGTGTTATCTCGGTAATTATGCCGGTTGAAGATATGCCTTACGACGAGAACGGTGAGCCTGTTGATATCGTTCTGAACCCGCTGGGTGTACCGTCCCGTATGAACGTAGGTCAGGTACTTGAAACCCACATGGGTATGGCTGCCAAAGGGCTGGGTCGTAAGATCAATGCCATGCTGGACGCTGAGCGCGAGCGTATCGAAAAGGTTAAAGAAATCCGTGAATTCCTGGGTCGCGTGTATAACAGCGAACTGGGTGGCTTCAAGTCTGGCCGTCACGAAGATATCGATAGCCTGAGCGACGACGAAGTACTGGAGCTGGCGAAGAACCTGAAGGGCGGTGTACCACTGGCCACAGCAGTATTCGACGGTGCCAAGGAAGTTGAAGTCAAGGAACTGCTGCGTATGGCAGATCTGAGCGACACCGGACAGTTCAAACTGTTTGACGGTCGCACCGGTGATGAATTCAGCCGTCACGTAACCGTGGGTTACATGTACATGCTGAAACTTAACCACCTGGTTGACGATAAGATGCACGCCCGTTCTACCGGTTCGTACAGCCTGGTTACTCAGCAGCCGCTGGGTGGTAAGGCGCAGTTCGGTGGTCAGCGCTTCGGTGAGATGGAAGTGTGGGCCCTGGAGGCGTACGGTGCAGCTTATACGCTACAAGAAATGTTGACGGTTAAGTCCGATGACGTAAACGGCCGTACCAAGATGTATAAAAACATCGTTGATGGTGATCACCGTATGGAGCCAGGCATGCCTGAGTCCTTCAACGTGTTGGTCAAAGAGATCCGTTCGTTGGGTATCGACATCGAACTGGAAGCCGAATAAGCCGTTAACGGATAGTTTGCCGCCGACAGATACGTTCGGCGGCATACTCCCCCGAGGAGCCGAA
Organism: Aliamphritea hakodatensis; assembly: GCF_024347195.1. NCBI lineage: Bacteria > Pseudomonadati > Pseudomonadota > Gammaproteobacteria > Oceanospirillales > Oceanospirillaceae > Aliamphritea > Aliamphritea hakodatensis. The sequence goes on along the minus strand of NZ_AP025281.1, from coordinate 4,774,995 downwards.
GAAAATGAAAGATTTATTAAATCTGCTTAAATCCCAGGGACAACAGGAAGAGTTCGATTCGATCCGTATCGGCCTGGCCTCCCCTGAGATGATTCGTTCCTGGTCTTTTGGCGAAGTTAAAAAGCCAGAGACCATTAACTACCGTACCTTCAAGCCAGAACGTGATGGTCTGTTCTGTGCCAAGATCTTTGGTCCGGTAAAGGATTACGAATGTTTGTGCGGTAAGTACAAGCGTCTCAAGCACCGTGGTGTTATCTGTGAGAAGTGTGGCGTTGAAGTTGCACTGGCTAAAGTACGCCGTGAGCGTATGGGTCACATTGAGCTGGCCTCTCCGGTTGCACACATCTGGTTCCTGAAATCACTGCCGTCCCGTATCGGCCTGATGATGGATATGACCCTGCGTGATATCGAACGTGTTCTGTACTTCGAGTCATTCGTGGTAATCGATCCGGGTATGACTACTCTGGAACGTGGTCAGCTGATGAACGATGAACAGTATTTCGAAGCGCTGGAAGAATTCGGTGATGACTTCGATGCCCGCATGGGTGCGGAAGCTGTTCAGGAGCTGCTGAAGGCAATCGATCTGCAGGAAGAAATTGAAGTCCTGCGTGAAGAGCTGCCACAGACAAACTCCGAAACCAAAATCAAGAAGATGTCCAAGCGACTGAAGTTGCTGGAAGGCTTCCACCAGTCTGGTAACAAGCCAGAGTGGATGATCCTGAACGTTCTGCCGGTTCTGCCGCCAGATCTGCGTCCTCTGGTACCGCTGGATGGTGGCCGTTTCGCGACCTCTGATCTGAACGATCTGTACCGTCGTGTTATCAACCGTAACAATCGTCTGAAGCGTCTGCTGGACCTGAGTGCACCGGATATCATCGTACGTAACGAAAAGCGTATGTTGCAGGAATCCGTAGATGCGCTGCTGGATAACGGCCGTCGCGGCCGTGCGATTACCGGTTCTAACAAGCGTCCTCTGAAGTCCCTGGCTGACATGATCAAGGGTAAGCAGGGTCGTTTCCGTCAGAACCTGCTGGGTAAGCGTGTTGACTACTCCGGCCGTTCCGTAATCGTGGTAGGTCCGTACCTGCGTCTGCATCAGTGTGGTCTGCCTAAGAAGATGGCGCTTGAGCTGTTCAAGCCATTCATCTTCTCTAAGCTGGAACTGCGTGGTCACGCAACGACGATCAAAGCTGCCAAGAAGATGGTAGAGCGCGAAGAGCCGTTAGTATGGGATATTCTGGATGAAGTCATCCGTGAGCATCCGATCATGCTGAACCGTGCGCCGACGCTTCACCGTCTGGGTATCCAGGCGTTTGAGCCTGTGCTGATCGAAGGTAAAGCGATTCAGCTGCACCCACTGGTATGTGCGGCATACAACGCTGACTTTGACGGTGACCAGATGGCTGTACACGTGCCGCTGACCATTGAAGCTCAGCTTGAAGCGCGTGCGCTGATGATGTCGACCAACAACGTACTGTCACCAGCCAACGGTGAGCCTATCATCGTACCGTCTCAGGACGTGGTACTGGGTCTTTACTGGATGACGCGTGACCGCATTAATGTTGCTGGTGAAGGTTCTGTGTTTGCAGACATCCAGGAAGTTAAGCGTGCTCATGGTGCTCATCAGGTCGATCTGCAGGCTAAGATTAAAGTACGTATTAAAGAAGTTATCCGTGACATCGAAGGTAACGAAGAAGAGAAAGTATCTATCGTAGATACAACTGTTGGCCGTGCGATGCTGTTTGATATCGTACCAAGTGGTCTGCCGTTCTCTCTGGTTAACCAGGCGATGACGAAGAAAGCTATCTCACGTCTGATTAACGTTTGTTACCGTAACGTAGGTCTGAAAGATACCGTTATCTTTGCTGACCAGTTGATGTACATGGGCTTTAGTCAGGCGACTAAGTCCGGTTCTTCTATCGGTGTGAATGACTTCGTTATTCCGGATGAAAAAGTTAACATCATCAATGATGCTGACTCTGAAGTGAAAGAGATCGAAATGCAGTATGCAGACGGTCTGGTAACTCAGGGTGAGAAATACAACAAGGTTATCGATATCTGGTCACGTGCCAACGAAATCCTTGCGAAGAAGATGATGGACAACCTGAAGAAAGAGCAGGTTGTTGACCGTGAAGGTAACCTGGTTGATCAGGACTCCTTCAACTCTGTATACATGATGGCTGACTCCGGTGCGCGGGGTAGTGCTGCACAGATTCGTCAGTTGGCGGGTATGCGTGGTCTGATGGCGAAGCCGGATGGCTCGATCATCGAAACCCCTATCGTGGCAAACTTCCGTGAAGGTCTGAACGTACTGCAGTACTTCATCTCGACCCACGGTGCCCGTAAAGGTCTGGCTGATACCGCACTGAAGACAGCTAACTCCGGTTATCTGACGCGTCGTCTGGTAGACGTTGCGCAGGATCTGGTTATTACAGAAGAAGATTGTGGCACTGAAGCCGGCCTGACTATGCAGGCACTGATCGAAGGCGGCGACGTTGTTGTTGGCCTGGGTGATCGTGTACTGGGTCGTACAGTAGCTAAAGACGTCATGGATCCTAGTGGCGAAAACGTGCTGATCGAAAAAGGCACGCTGATGGATGAAGCCTGGGTCAAGCGCCTGAGCGACAATGAGCATTACTCTTCTATCGATGAAATCGTCGTGCGCAGCGCGATCAGCTGTGAAACCAGCTATGGTCTGTGTGCTAACTGTTACGGCCGTGATCTGGGCCGTGGTCACCGGGTTAACCCGGGTGAAGCAGTCGGTGTCATCGCAGCACAATCTATCGGTGAGCCGGGTACACAGCTGACCATGCGTACGTTCCACATCGGTGGTGCGGCATCGCGGGCAGCGGCTGTTGACAGTGTTCAGGTTAAGAATGCCGGTGAAATCCGTCTGCACAACCTGAAGTCTGTAGAGAAGGCTGACGGCACGCTGGTGACGACTTCCCGTTCCGGTGAAATCGGTGTAACCGATGAGCACGGTCGTGAGCGTGAGCGTTACAAGCTGCCATACGGCGCGCTGATTAAGGTTCAGGACGGCTCCAGTGTTGATGCCGGTGCAATCGTTGCTAACTGGGATCCGCACACCCACCCAATCATTTCGGAAGTAGCCGGTAAGATTGAGTTCGTGGGTATGGAAGACGGCATTACTGTTAAGCAGCAGACAGATGAGCTGACTGGTCTGTCAACCATCGAGGTTCTGGATCCTGCAGCGCGTCCTGCGGCGGGTAAAGATATTCGTCCGATGATCAAGCTGACCGATGGCAGCGGCAATGAACTGTGCCACCCTGGCACCGATCAGCCTGCGCAGTACCTGCTGCCAGCCAATGCGATTCTGAACCTGACAAACGGTGCAGACGTAGGTGTTGGTGACATTCTGGCACGTATCCCGCAGGAAGGTTCTGTGAACAAGGATATCACCGGTGGTCTGCCACGGGTTGCTGACCTGTTCGAAGCACGTAAGCCTAAGGATTCTGCAATCCTGGCTGAGATTTCCGGTACGGTTACCTTCGGTAAAGAAACCAAGGGTAAGAAGCGTCTGGTCATCAGCCCGGCGGATGCTGATCCGATCGAGATCATGATTCCTAAGTGGCGTAACCTGAACATCTTTGAAGGTGAGCATGTTGAGAAGGGTGAGGTGATCTCTGACGGTCCGTCTAACCCGCACGACATTCTGCGCATCAAGGGTGTGACCGAGCTGGCGAAATACATCAATACCGAAGTACAGGATGTATACCGTCTGCAGGGTGTAGGCATCAACGACAAGCACATCGAAGTAATTGTGCGTCAGATGCTGCGTAAAGTTGAAATCACCGCTGGCGGTGACAGCAGCTTTATCACCGGTGAGCAGGTTGAATTCCACCACGTTGTGGAAGAAAACAAGCGTCTGGAAGCGCAGGATAAAGTTACGGCTAAGTTCGACCGCGTACTGCTGGGTATAACCAAAGCGTCGCTGGCAACTGAGTCCTTCATCTCTGCTGCCTCCTTCCAGGAGACAACCCGTGTACTGACCGAAGGGGCAGTAAGCGGTAAGAAAGACTACTTACGTGGTCTGAAAGAGAACGTTGTTGTGGGACGTCTGATTCCGGCTGGTACCGGTCTGGCGTATCACAAAGAGCGTAAGCGGAAGTCAATGCAGGTTGAAGATAGCGTTACTGTAAGTGCAGAAGACGTTCAACAGGCGCTGACTGAAGCGCTGAATCAGGCAGCAATGCCAGATTCAGAGTAAAAATCTGGTCGAATATTGACCTGGCGGGCCGAGATTGAGTACAATCTCGGCCCTTTCGTGATGGGATAATAAAATCCCATCGTTTTATTGGTGCTTTTTTAAAGCGTGGAGTTTGCTTAATGGCAACTATTAACCAGTTGGTACGACAGCCACGCAAACGCAAAGCGGCTAAAAGTGACGTTCCTGCTCTGCAGGCGTGTCCTCAACGTCGTGGCGTTTGTACCCGTGTCTATACAACGACCCCTAAGAAACCGAACTCAGCATTACGTAAAGTTTGCCGTGTTCGTCTGACTAACGGATTTGAAGTGACTTCCTACATCGGTGGTGAAGGTCACAACCTGCAGGAACACTCTGTAGTACTGATCCGCGGCGGCCGTGTAAAAGATTTACCGGGTGTTCGTTACCACACAGTACGTGGCGCACTGGATACCAGTGGCGTTAACGACCGTAAACAGGGTCGTTCTAAGTACGGTACCAAGCGTCCTAAGTCTTAATAGTTTTTTCGGGACAGCGAAGCCAGTCAAGCCCTGTACAGGGTGCAAACTACTTAGCTAGATCGCAAACACATAAGAGTAAGGTCAGGTATCCATTCCTGAAATAACCTGAAGACCTGATAAGGGGCTTATCATGCCAAGAAGAAGAGTTGCGGCAAAACGTGAGATTCTGCCGGATCCTAAGTTCGGAAACACAACACTGGCTAAATTCATCAACCACCTGATGATTAGCGGTAAGAAATCCGTTGCAGAAAAAATCGTTTATGGTGCTCTGGATAAAATTTCCGAGCGCACTAACGAAGATCCAATCGAAATTTTCAATAAGGCTCTGGAAGCTATCCAGCCAATGGTCGAGGTTAAATCTCGCCGTGTTGGTGGTGCGACTTACCAGGTGCCTGTAGAAGTACGTCCTTCCCGTCGTAACGCCCTGGCGATGCGTTGGTTAGTTGACGCTTCCCGTAAGCGTGGTGAGAAGTCCATGGCTCTGCGTCTGGCTGGTGAAGTCGGCGATGCAGTTGAAGGTCGTGGCGCAGCGGTTAAGAAACGTGAAGACGTTCATCGCATGGCTGAAGCTAACAAAGCATTCGCTCACTACCGCTTCTAAAAATCTGAGGATTGTGTTGTGGCTCGTAAAACGCCTATCGAACGTTACCGTAACATTGGTATCTGTGCACACGTAGACGCGGGTAAAACCACGACTACCGAGCGGGTACTGTTCTACACCGGTCTTTCTCATAAGATCGGTGAAGTACACGATGGTGCGGCAACCATGGACTGGATGGAGCAAGAGCAGGAGCGTGGTATTACCATCACTTCTGCGGCGACCACCTGTTTCTGGAAGGGCATGAACCAGCAGTTCGAAGACCACCGCATCAATATCATTGATACTCCTGGGCACGTTGACTTCACGATTGAAGTTGAGCGTTCCCTGCGGGTATTGGATGGTGCTGTTGTAGTGCTGTGTGCGTCCTCTGGTGTGCAGCCTCAGACTGAAACAGTTTGGCGTCAGGCTAACAAGTATGAAGTCCCCCGCATGGTGTTCGTCAATAAGATGGACCGCATCGGTGCTGACTTCTATATGGTTGTTGATCAGCTGAAAGAGCGTCTCGGTGCTAATGCTGTACCGATCAACATGCCGATTGGTGCTGAAGACGAGTTTAAGGGTGTAGTTGACCTGATTCGTATGAAAGCGATTCTCTGGAATGAAAGCGATCAGGGTATGACCTATGATCTTGCGGATATTCCGGCTGATTTGCAGGCTAAAGCTGAAGAGCTGCGTGAGCAGATGATTGAAGCGGCGGCAGAAGCATCTGAAGAGCTGATGGATAAGTACCTTGAAGAAGGTGATTTATCTGACGATGAAATCAAAGCTGGTTTGCGTGCCCGGACGCTGGATAACGATATCGTGCTGATGCAGTGCGGTTCGGCATTCAAAAACAAGGGTGTGCAGGCAATGCTGGACGCAGTTGTCGAATACATGCCGTCTCCGGTCGAAGTAAAAGCGATCGAAGGGGCTGTTGATGATGAAGGTGAAGTATTTGAAACCCGTGAGGCTGATGATACTGCGCCCTTTGCTGCGTTAGCGTTTAAGATCGCAACCGATCCTTTTGTAGGTACGCTGACCTTCGTGCGGGTATATTCCGGCGTTCTGGCTTCCGGCGACAGCGTTGTAAACTCTGTTAAAGGCAAGAAAGAACGTGTCGGCCGTATGGTGCAGATGCACTCCAATAACCGTGAAGAGATTAAGGAAGTTCGCGCAGGCGATATTGCTGCTCTGATCGGTATGAAGGATGTTACCACCGGTGACACCCTTTGTGATCCGGGCCAGAAAATTGTTCTGGAACGGATGGAGTTTCCTGAGCCGGTAATTTCGGTCGCTGTTGAACCGAGAACCAAGGCTGACCAGGAAAAGATGGGTATTGCTCTGGGTAAGCTTGCTCAGGAAGATCCGTCATTCCGCGTTGAAACCGATGAAGAAACCGGTCAGACCATCATCTCAGGTATGGGTGAATTGCACCTGGATATCCTGGTTGATCGTATGCGCCGTGAGTTCAGCGTCGAAGCGAATATAGGTAAGCCACAGGTGGCTTATCGCGAAAAGATCCGTCGACCGGTAGAGGCAAATCATAAGTTTGTTCGTCAGTCCGGTGGGCGTGGTCAGTATGGTCACGTTGTCGTGGAGTTCAGCCCGTCTGAAGATGAAGGTCTGGAATTCATTAACGAGATTGTTGGTGGTGCGATACCAAAAGAATATATCCCTGCTGTACATAAAGGGATAGAAGAGCAGATGAAGAACGGTGTCATAGGCGGTTATCCGCTGATTGGCCTGAAGGCGCGTCTGTTCGACGGTTCTTTCCATGATGTTGACTCCAATGAAATGGCGTTTAAAATCGCCGCATCTCAGGCGCTTAAAAAGTACGCACAGGAAGCTGATCCGTGTTTGCTTGAGCCGATGATGAAGGTGGAAGTAGTAACGCCGGAAGACTACATGGGCGATGTGATGGGAGACCTGAACCGTCGTCGTGGTATTGTGCAAGGCATGGAAGACAGTAGTTCGGGCAAAATTATTAATGCCCAGGTACCTTTAGGTGAGATGTTCGGTTACGCAACCGATCTTCGCTCCGCTACACAGGGCCGTGCTACCTATTCTATGGAATTTTCTGATTACGCTGAAGCACCGAAGGCGGTTGCGGATGCGGTAATCAATGCAAAATAAATTACCTAATTATTTAAGAGGTATTGATCGTGGCTAAGCAAACATTTGAACGTAATAAGCCGCACGTTAACGTTGGTACAATTGGCCACGTTGACCACGGTAAAACAACTCTGACAGCAGCGCTGACTCGCGTATGTGCAGAAGTATTTGGTGGTGAAGCGGTAGCATTTGACGGTATCGACAATGCACCGGAAGAGCGTGAGCGTGGTATTACTATCGCGACTTCTCACGTTGAATACGATTCTAACGAACGTCACTACGCGCACGTAGACTGCCCGGGCCACGCCGATTATGTTAAAAACATGATCACTGGTGCTGCTCAGATGGACGGTGCGATTCTGGTATGTGGCGCGACTGATGGTCCAATGCCACAGACGCGTGAGCACATCCTGCTGTCTCGTCAGGTAGGTGTACCTTACATCGTAGTATTCCTGAACAAAGCTGACCTGCTGGCTGAAGATTGCGGCGGTGTTGACTCTGAAGAATACGCTGAGATGCTGGAACTGGTTGAAATGGAGCTGCGTGAGCTGCTTGACCAGTATGAATTCCCAGGTGATGACACGCCAATCATTGCAGGTTCTGCACTGATGGCTCTGAACGGTCAGGATGATAACGAGTTGGGTACAACTGCAGTTAAAAACCTGGTTGAAGCACTGGATTCATACATTCCTCAGCCAGAGCGTGCAATCGACATGCCGTTCCTGATGCCAATCGAGGACGTATTCTCAATCTCCGGTCGTGGTACTGTAGTAACAGGCCGTGTTGAGCGTGGTATCGTGAACACAGGTTCTGAAGTTGAGATCGTAGGTATCCGTGAAACTCAGACAACTACCTGTACGGGTGTTGAAATGTTCCGTAAGCTGCTGGACGAAGGTCGTGCAGGTGAGAACATTGGTGCACTGCTGCGTGGTACTAAGCGTGACGACGTTGAGCGTGGTCAGGTACTGTCTAAGCCAGGTTCTATTACGCCTCACACGCGTTTTGAAGGCGAAGTATACGTACTGAGCAAAGACGAAGGTGGCCGTCACACGCCATTCTTCAAAGGTTACCGTCCACAGTTCTACTTCCGTACAACTGACATCACCGGTGCTTGTGAACTTCCAGAAGGCGTTGAAATGGTAATGCCAGGCGATAACATCAAGATGGATGTTACCCTGATTAACCCAATCGCAATGGAAGAAGGTCTGCGCTTTGCGATCCGTGAAGGCGGTCGTACAGTAGGTGCGGGCGTTGTTGCAAAGATCATCGAATAATCGATAATCTTGCCTGAAAAAAAGACCCTTCGGGGTCTTTTTTTGTGCCTGCAAAAACGGATGTGAATGATCCGTGCCGGCGGCCAAAATAATGGCCTCTGTGAGTGGGTTGGGGTGATGCTATTACTGGTTAATAAATAGCCTTGACTTGCCTATGGGGGTTAAGTAGAATGCGCTACCCCATTAATTGGGGCTAGGTCGGCGTAAGCCGTTTAACAATCTAGGAAATGTGTGATCGAAATGCAGAACCAAAAAATCAGAATTCGTCTGAAAGCTTTTGATCATCGCCTGATTGACTCTTCCGCTCAGGAGATCGTTGAGACTGCTAAGCGGACTGGAGCTCAGGTGCATGGTCCGATCCCACTTCCTACTCGCAAAGAGCGCTTTACAGTGCTGATTTCGCCACACGTGAACAAAGATGCACGTGACCAGTACGAAATCCGCACACACAAGCGTGTTCTGGACATCGTTGAGCCAACAGAAAAAACTGTTGACGCACTGATGAAGCTGGACCTTGCTGCGGGTGTCGAAGTGCAAATTAGCTTAGGCTAATTAGACAGATGCGCAGACTTTTAGTTTGCGTGTGGAATGCCCTGGACGGGCAGCCATAGCGGGTAAAAAGCCCCGTACACAACTGGCAATTGAGGTTAGAAAAATGTCTGTAGGTTTAATCGGACGTAAAGCAGGTATGACGCGTATCTTCAATGAAGATGGTGTGTCAGTGCCAGTCACAGTCATCGAGGTGGAACCGAACCGTGTTACACAGGTTAAGACTGCTGATACCGATGGTTACACTGCTGTGCAGGTAACTGTAGGATCACGTCGCGCTAACCGCGTAACTAAAGCAATGGCAGGTCACTTTGCCAAAGCTGAGACCGAAGCAGGTCGTGGTTTGTGGGAGTTTCGTCTGTCTGGTGACGAAGAAGTTAATGTTGGTGATCAACTGACTGTTGAACGCTTCGAAGCGGGTCAGAAAATTGATGTAACCGGGCAGTCCAAAGGTAAGGGCTTCCAGGGCGGTATCAAGCGTTGGAATTTCTCCATGCAGGATGCTACTCACGGTAACTCACTTTCTCATCGTGCTCCTGGTTCTATTGGTCAGTGTCAAACTCCTGGTCGCGTTTGGAAAGGCAAGAAGATGGCAGGACACATGGGTGCGGAGCGTGTAACCGTTCAGTCCCTGGAAGTTGTTCGCATCGATGCTGAGCGTAATCTGCTGTTGGTTAAGGGCGCTGTCCCTGGTGCCACCGGTGGCGACGTAATCGTTAAATCAGCTGTTAAAGCTGGCGCCTAAGGGGGTTTGTAATGAATCTGAATCTTGCAGGAGCTGGCGGATCTGTTGAAGTTTCCGACCTGGCGTTTGGTAAAGAATTCAATGAATCACTGGTTCATCAGGTCGTTACTGCGTACCTGGCCGGTGGTCGTCAAGGCACCAAGGCACAAAAGAACCGTTCCGCTGTAAGCGGTGGCGGTGCTAAGCCATGGCGTCAAAAAGGTACTGGCCGTGCACGTGCCGGTACTATTCGTAGTCCTCTGTGGCGTACTGGTGGTGTAACTTTCGCAGCTGCACCGCGTAACCATGCTCAGAAAGTAAACAAGAAAATGTACCGCGCTGCTATGCGTTGCATCTTCTCCGAACTGGTTCGTCAGGAGCGTCTGGTTGTTGTTGATAACTTCAGCGTAGAAGCCCCTAAGACCAAGCAGTTTGTTGCTAAGTTGAATGAACTTGAGCTGGCAAATGTACTGCTGATTACCGAAGACGTAGAGCAGAATCTGTATCTGGCTGCACGTAACGTACCTCACGTTGATGTACGCGACGCTGCCGGCATCGATCCTGTTAGTCTGGTAGGCTTCGATAAAGTTCTGGTTACTGTCGCTGCTCTTAAGAAAATTGAGGAGGCGTTAGCATGAACCAAGGACGCATCTATCAAGTACTGCTAGGACCGCACATCTCTGAGAAAGCAACAATTGTTGCTGAAGGTTCTCAGCAGGTTGTATTCCGCGTAGCGGCTGACGCAACTAAGCCTGAAATCAAGAAGGCCGTTGAGCAGCTGTTTGAAGTTAAAGTAACTGGCGTGAACATCGTAAACGTGAAGGGCAAAACCAAGCGCACTCAGCGTGGCTTAGGTAAGCGCTCTAACATCCGTAAGGCATATGTTTGCCTGGCTGATGGTCACGACATCGACTTCATCGATGGCGAATAAGAGGGGTTATAAGAATGGCTATTGTTAAATCTAAACCGACCTCTGCTGGCCGTCGTCACGTCGTTAAGGTTGTTAATAACGACCTGCACAAGGGCAAGCCATTTGCTGCTCTGGTCGAAAAGAAAAGCAAGACCGGTGGTCGTAACACCTATGGTCGCATCACAACCCGCCACATTGGTGGTGGTCACAAGCAGCATTACCGTCTGATCGACTTCCGTCGTAACAAAGAAGGTATTCCTGCTGTTGTTGAGCGTCTGGAATACGATCCAAACCGTTCTGCGCACATCGCCCTGCTGAAATACGCTGACGGTGAACGCCGCTACATTATCGCTCCTAAGGGCGTTAAAGCTGGCAGCCGTGTCATTTCTGGTCAGGACGCTGACATCAAGCCGGGCAACTGCCTGCCACTGCGTAACATCCCAGTGGGTAGCGTAGTTCACTGTATTGAAATGAAGCCAGGCAAGGGTGCTCAGATTGCACGTTCTGCCGGTACTTCTGCTCAGTTAGTGGCTCGTGAAGGCGCGCACGCAACTCTGCGTCTGCGTTCCGGTGAGATGCGTAAAGTCTTAATTGACTGTTGTGCGACTCTGGGTGAAGTAAGCAACTCTGAACACAGCCTCCGCTCTCTGGGTAAGGCTGGTGCTAAACGCTGGCGCGGTGTGCGTCCAACTGTGCGTGGTGTTGCTATGAACCCTGTTGATCACCCGCATGGTGGTGGTGAAGGTCGTACTTCTGGTGGTCGTCATCCTGTGTCTCCATGGGGTATGCCGACTAAAGGTCTTAAGACTCGTAAGAACAAGCGTACTGATAAGTTGATCGTACGTCGTCGTCAAGCGAAATAATCAGAGGATACAGCTGTGCCACGTTCACTGAAGAAAGGTCCTTTTATCGACCTTCACCTGTTGAAAAAGGTAGAGGCTGCAATTGAGGCCAATGATCGTCGTCCGATCAAAACCTGGTCTCGTCGCTCTACGGTGTTTCCGAACTTCGTAGGCTTAACGATTGCAGTCCATAATGGCCGTCAGCACGTACCGGTGTTTATCACCGAGGACATGGTTGGTCATAAATTAGGCGAGTTTGCTGCTACCCGTACGTACAAGGGTCACGCTGCAGACAAGAAAGCTAAACGCTAATTCGGGAGTATAGAAAATGGAAGTAGCCGCTAAGCACAAAGGCGCCCATATCTCCGCTCAGAAAGCGCGTTTGGTTGCCGATCAAATCCGCGGAAAGGCGGTGGGTGAAGCCCTTGAAATTCTGGCTTTCAGCCCTCAAAAAGGTGCGGTTTTAGTTAAGAAAGTACTTGAGTCTGCTATTGCTAACGCAGAGCACAACGAAGGTGCTGACATTGACGAACTACGCGTATCTGAGATCTTCGTTGACGAAGGTATGACGATGAAGCGTATTAAGCCGCGTGCGAAAGGTCGTGCAGATCGTATTCTGAAACGTACCTCACACATCACCGTTAAGGTCGCTGACTGCTAGGAGATACCACTATGGGTCAGAAGGTAAATCCAACAGGTATTCGTCTGGGCATTGTTAAAGATCACACTTCTGTGTGGTATGCAGACAAGAACGAATACGCAAGTAAACTGTTGAATGACCTTCAGGTACGTGAGTATCTGGAAGGTCAGTTGAAAGCCGCTTCTGTGAGCCGCATCGATATCGAGCGTCCAGCACAGAATGCAAAAATCACCATTCACACAGCCCGTCCAGGCATCGTGATTGGTAAAAAAGGTGAAGATGTAGAGAAACTGCGTAACGCTGTTTCTAAAATGATGGGCGTGCCTGTTCACATCAACATCGAAGAAGTCCGTAAGCCAGAACTGGATGCGAAACTGGTTGCTCAAAGCGTAGCGAGCCAGCTGGAGCGTCGTGTAATGTTCCGTCGCGCAATGAAGCGTTCTGTACAGAATGCAATGCGACTGGGTGCTAAGGGTATCAAAATTCAGGTAGGTGGCCGTCTGGGCGGTGCAGAGATTGCACGTTCTGAATGGTATCGTGAAGGTCGTGTACCTTTGCACACTCTGCGTGCTGATATCGATTACGGTACTTATGAAGCGCATACTACTTATGGTGTGCTTGGTATTAAAGTCTGGATCTTTAAAGGCGAGATCCTGGGCGGCATTGAAGAAGTGCGTGCTCAGAAGAATGCTGCGCCTAAAAAGAAAGGTTCAAAGTAGGGGTAATTATCAATGCTGCAACCTAAAAGACTGAAATTCCGTAAGGTAATGAAAGGTCGTAACCGTGGTCTGGCTCAGCGCGGCAGCGCTGTTAGCTTCGGAGAAATTGCTCTGAAAGCCACAGGTCGCGGACGTATCACAGCTCGTCAGATCGAAGCTGCTCGTCGTACCATGACTCGTCACGTAAAGCGTGGTGGTAAAATCTGGATCCGTGTGTTCCCAGATAAGCCGATTACCGGCAAGCCACTTGAAGTGCGTATGGGTAAAGGTAAGGGTAGCGTTGAATACTGGGTAGCTCAGATTCAGCCAGGTAAAGTACTGTTCGAAATGAGCGGTGTACCTGATGATCTGGCCACTGAAGCATTCAATCTGGCGGCTGCTAAATTACCAGTAGCAACCACTATTGTTAAACGGACGGTGATGTGATGAAAGCAACTGAATTGCGCGAACAATCCGCAGAAGAACTTCAGCAAACTCTGCTGGGTCTTTTGAAGGATCAGTTCAATCTGCGTATGCAGAAAGCAACTGGTCAGCTGACTCAGAACCATATGTTAGGTCAGGTACGTCGTGATATCGCGCGTGCTAAGACCATACTGAATGAGAAAGCAGGTAACTAAAAATGGCTGCAGAAAAACGTACACGTACAGTGGTCGGTAAAGTTGTCAGCAACAAAGCTGATAAAACCATCACCGTTCTGGTTGAGCGTAAAGAGAAGCACCCGATTTACGGTAAATTCGTAACTCGTTCAACTAAGCTGCATGCGCATGACGAACAGAATGAATGCAACATGGGAGACACAGTGGTTATCGCTGAATCCCGTCCGTATTCAAAAAGTAAGTCTTGGACGCTAGTTAAGATTGAAGAACAGGCAGTAAAGGTGTAAGATAACGCACCTTTGCTTCTGGCAGACTTGTTTTTTCGCCAGAATCCACTGTGAAAACAGAGGTTAAGCGAAGAAATAAGTCTGAATTTTGGAGTAGAGACCATGATTCAAACAGAAACTATGCTTGATGTTGCTGATAACAGCGGCGCCAAGCGTGTGCAGTGTATCAAGGTTCTTGGTGGCTCACATCGCCGTTACGCGAGTGTGGGTGACATCATCAAAGTTACCGTTAAGGAAGCAATTCCACGCGGTAAGGTGAAAAAAGGCCAGGTTCTTAACGCTGTTGTAGTTCGTACCCGTAAAGGTGTTCGTCGCCCTGACGGTTCAGTTATCCGCTTTGATGTAAACTCTGCGGTTATGCTGAACGCCAACGACGCACCAATTGGTACTCGTATTTTTGGACCAGTAACTCGTGAACTTCGCTCTGAGAAGTTTATGAAAATCATTTCCCTGGCGCCTGAAGTGCTTTAAAAATCTAACTTCTTAAGTTTGATTTTTTTGAAAAACGCTAACTCTTAACGGGGTTGGCGTTTTTGAGCATGAGAGGGTAGTAGGAAAGGATAGGAAAACATGCGAAAAATTATTCGTGACGACGAAGTAATCGTCATTGCAGGTAAAGATAAAGGTAAGCGCGGTAAAGTTTTACGTGTACTTGCTGATGATCGCCTGATTGTATCTGGCATCAACATGGTGAAGAAGCACACCAAGCCTAACCCTATGATGGGTAAGCCTGGTGGCATCGTAGAGAAAGAAGCGGCTATCGCTGTTTCCAACGTTGCGATCTTCAATGCGGCAACCGGTAAAGGTGATCGTGTTGGCTTCAAGGTTCTGGAAGATGGCAACAAAGTTCGCTTCTTCAAATCCAACGGCGAAGTAATCGCTAAGTAATAGGAGTTGATGCCATGTCTAGATTAAAAGCCCTTTATAAAGATTCCGTTCAGCAGCAGCTTTTAGAAGAGCTGAAAAGCGAGAACGTGATGGCTGTTCCCCGCCTGACTAAAATTACCCTGAACATGGGTGTTGGTGAAGCGCTGGGTGACAAGAAACAACTGGAAAACGCTGTTGCTGACATGCAGCAGATTTCTGGTCAGAAGCCTGTTGTTACTTTAGCTCGCAAATCTATTGCAGGCTTTAAAGTACGTGAAGGCTGGCCGATCGGTTGCAAGGTAACACTGCGCGGCGAGCGTATGTGGGAATTCCTTGACCGTCTGGTTGATATCTCTATTCCTCGTATCCGTGACTTCCGTGGTCTGAACCCGAAATCTTTTGATGGTCGTGGTAACTACAGCATGGGTGTTAAAGAACAGATTATCTTCCCTGAAATCGATTTCGATAAGGTAGATAAGCTGCGTGGTATGGATATTACTATCACTACCACTGCCCGTAACAACGATGAAGGTCGTGCCCTGCTGGCAGCCCTGAACTTCCCATTCAAAAAGTAGGGTAGAAAAATGGCTAAGGAATGTATGAAAGCGCGCGAAGCAAAACGCGCAAAAATGGTTGCTAAGTACGCTGAGAAACGTGCTCAGTTAAAGGCAATCGTTCGTAACCCAGCATCATCTGAAGATGAGCGTTGGGATGCACAGGTAGCTCTTCAGAAGCTGCCACGTGACGCTAACCCGGTTCGCCAGGTGCGTCGTTGTCAGGTTACTGGTCGTCCACACGCTGTTTACCGCAAATTCGGCTTAAGCCGTATTAAATTGCGCGAAGCTGCTATGCGTGGTGATGTTCCGGGCTTGAAAAAAGCTAGTTGGTAAGCACGGTGGTCAGGGCAGGGTGATTGTCACTCTGCTACCGCATTGCGCTGCACAATAGTAAGGAAAATTAAGCATGAGTATGCAAGACACTCTAGCGGATATGTTAACCCGTATTCGTAATGGTCATATGGCTGAGAAATCAGCTGTAACCATGCCTGCTTCAAAGATGAAAGCGTCTATCGCTTCTGTCCTGGAAGCAGAAGGTTACATTTCTGGTTTCGCCGTTGAAGGTGATGTTAAGCCAGTTATGACTGTTGAATTGAAGTACTTTGAAGGCAAGCCGGTTATCGAGTCTATCCAGCGTGTAAGCCGTCCAAGTCTACGTGTATATAAGGCTGCTTCTGAGTTGCCTAAAGTAGCTGGCGGTCTGGGTATCTCTATCATCTCTACCTCTAAAGGTGTGATGAGCGATCGCGCTGCACGTGCTGCCGGTATCGGCGGCGAAGTCATCTGCACGGTATTCTAGGAGCTAGAACTATGTCTCGAGTTGCTAAAAGTCCCGTTGTCCTACCGGCAGGTGTAGAAGCTAAAGTTGATGGTCAGCAGGTTAATGTAAAAGGCAAGAACGGTGCCTTAGACCTGTCTGTACACCAGTCTGTAGAAGTAACCAGCGAAGAAAACGTACTGAAGTTTGCGCCGCGCGATGGCAGCAAATCCGCCAATGCTCTGGCCGGTACTACCCGCTCTCTGGTTAATAACATGGTTGTAGGTGTGAGCGAAGGTTTCTCTAAGAAACTGGTTCTGCAAGGTGTTGGTTACCGTGCTGCTGTTAAAGGCAACAGTGTAAACCTGACCTTGGGTTTCTCTCACCCAATCGATTACGAATTGCCTGAAGGTGTTTCAGCTGCAATGGAAGGCCAGACCACTGTTGTGCTGACTTCTGCCAGCAAGCAAACACTGGGCCAGGCTGCTGCTGAAATTCGCGCTTTCCGTCCACCAGAGCCTTACAAAGGTAAAGGTGTTCGTTACGCTGACGAATATGTACGCCGTAAAGAAGCTAAGAAGAAGTAAGGTAGGGTCATGAACGATAAGAAAATATCTCGAATTCGCCGTGCTCGCCGTGCTCGCTTCAAAATGCGTGAGCTGGGTGCTACCCGTCTGTGCGTTACCCGTACACCACGTCACATCTACGCACAGGTAATCTCTGCGGATGGTGGTCAGGTTCTGGCTGCTGCATCTACAGTAGAAAAAGACCTGCGTACTGGCGTTACCGGTAACTCCGACGCGGCTTCTAAAGTCGGTGCATTAATCGCTCAGCGTGCTAAAGACGCTGGCGTATCTAAGGTTGCTTTTGACCGTTCTGGTTTCCAATACCACGGACGTATCAAGGCGTTGGCAGAAGCGGCCCGTGAAGGCGGCCTGGAATTCTAAGGGGTTTGACAATGGCAAATCACGAACAGAAAGACGGTGACCTGCAAGAGAAGCTTGTTCAGGTAAACCGTGTTGCCAAAGTAGTTAAGGGTGGTCGTATTTTCGGTTTCACAGCCCTGACTGTTGTTGGTGACGGAAATGGCCGCGTTGGTTTCGGTCGTGGTAAAGCACGTGAAGTGCCTGTTGCTATTCAAAAAGCAATGGAGCAAGCACGTCGTAACATGGTCTCTGTAGACCTGAATGGCACAACCCTGCAGTACGCTGTAAAAGCCCGTCACGGTGCTTCTAAGGTTTACATGCAGCCTGCATCTGAAGGTACTGGTGTTATCGCCGGTGGTGCGATGCGTGCTGTGCTTGAACTTGCAGGTGTTCACAACGTACTGGCTAAGTGCTACGGCTCTACCAACCCGGTTAACGTTGTACGTGCAACAATCAATGGCCTGGCTAGCATGACATCTCCTGAAGATGTTGCTGCGAAGCGCGGTAAGGCCGTAGACGAGATTCTGGGGTAATAAACGATGGCATCTACAGTCAAGGTTACACTTGTTCGCAGCCCCATCGGTAAACTGCCTAAGCACCGTGAGTGCGTAAAGGGTCTGGGTCTGCGTCGTATCGGTCATACTGTTGAAGTGGAAGATACTCCTTCCGTTCGCGGCATGATCAACAAAGTAAACTACATGGTTCGTGTAGAAGGCGAATAAGGAGTCCGTTATGCGTCTTAATACACTAAGTCCTGCCGAAGGTTCCAAGAGCGCTCCTAAGCGT
Organism: Aliamphritea hakodatensis; assembly: GCF_024347195.1. Lineage (NCBI taxonomy): Bacteria > Pseudomonadati > Pseudomonadota > Gammaproteobacteria > Oceanospirillales > Oceanospirillaceae > Aliamphritea > Aliamphritea hakodatensis. The sequence goes on along the minus strand of NZ_AP025281.1, from coordinate 4,757,144 downwards.
GTTGGTCGCGGCATTGGCTCTGGCCTGGGTAAAACCGGTGGCCGTGGTCACAAAGGTCAGAAATCCCGCTCAGGCGGTTCAGTGAAGCCAGGTTTTGAAGGCGGTCAGATGCCTTTACAGCGTCGTCTGCCTAAGTTTGGTTTTACATCACGTCAGGCGCCTTTTGTTGCTGAAATCCGTTTGAATGAACTGGTTAAAGCTGGCGTTGAAGTGGTCGACCTGGAAGCGTTGAAAAAAGCCGATATCATCAAAGAAAGCATCAAGCGTGCGCGCGTGATCCTGTCTGGTGAAATCACTAAAGCAGTTACCGTTAAAGGTCTGAAAGTCACTAAAGGTGCTCAGGCTGCTATCGAAGCTGCTGGCGGAAAAGTCGAGGAATAAATGGCTAAGAAAGGACCAGTACCAGCAGGTGTTCAAAACGGCTTAGGCGAACTTAAGTCTCGCCTGTTGTTTGTTTTGATTGCGATCGTTGTATACCGTATCGGTGCACATATTCCGGTACCTGGTATCAATCCTGATCGCCTAGCAGCACTATTCGATCAGAATCAGGGTACTATCCTGAGTCTGTTTAACATGTTCTCCGGTGGCGCACTGGAACGTATGAGTATCCTAGCTTTGGGTATCATGCCGTACATTTCAGCGTCCATCATCATGCAGTTGATGACGGTCGTAAGCCCGACGTTAGAGCAGTTGAAGAAAGAAGGTGAGGCTGGTCGCCGTAAGATCAACCAATATACGCGATATGGTACCGTTATTCTGGCTACCATTCAGTCGTTTGGTATGGCGGTAGGTCTGGCTAATCAGGGTATTGCATTCAGCGCAGGTCCGTCTTTCTACTTTGTAGCAGTCGTGACACTGGTTGCCGGTGCGGTGTTCCTGATGTGGTTAGGTGAGCAAGTGACAGAAAGAGGTATCGGTAACGGTATTTCTATCCTGATCTTTGCTGGTATTGTGGCCGGATTGCCAGGTGCAATCGGTCAGTCCTTTGAAGCGGCACGTCAGGGTGATTTAAACATCCTGGCGCTGTTGGGCATCGCAGCACTGGCTGTTGCGACTGTTGGCTTTGTAGTGTTCATGGAACGTGGCCAGCGCCGCATTACCATTAACTATGCGAAGCGCCAGCAGGGACGCCGTATGTATGCGGCTCAGTCCAGCCACCTGCCATTGAAGGTCAATATGGCCGGTGTTATTCCGCCGATCTTTGCGTCAAGTATTTTGCTGTTCCCTGCGTCAATCGGTCAGTGGTTTGGCCAGACTGAAGGCATGGAATGGTTACAGAGTGTTGCGTTAGCGTTGGGTCCGGGCCAGCCGTTATACATTCTGCTGTTTTCTGTTTGTATCATCTTCTTCTGCTACTTCTACACCGCGATTGTTTTCAATCCGAAAGAAGTGGCTGATAACCTGAAGAAGTCTGGTGCATTTATCCCGGGTATTCGCCCAGGGGAGCAATCCGCTCGGTATATTGATAGTGTGCTGGGTCGTCTGACACTGTTCGGCGCCCTGTACATCACTGCAGTTTCCTTGATGCCTCAATTCTTGGTTGTTGCGTGGAATATACCTTTCTACTTCGGTGGTACGTCGTTACTGATCGTGGTTGTCGTTGTCATGGATTTCATGGCACAGGTACAGTCACATCTGATGTCCCATCAGTATGAATCTCTGATGAAGAAGTCGAATCTTAAAGGCGGTGGTGCTGGCCTGCTGCGCTAGCCCCTGCTACTGGAGTTGATCATGAAAGTACGTGCATCTGTAAAGAAAATCTGCCGTAACTGCAAGATCGTACGTCGTAACGGAACTTTGCGAGTAATCTGCAAAGTTGAACCACGACACAAGCAGCGCCAGGGTTAATCCTGGTCTGGGGTGGAAGGCAAGGGCTTGATTTAATTTTAATCAAGGTGTAACATCCTGCGCCTTCCATTAATAGAAGAATTTGCAGTGCTTGTCTGATATGACAGGTAACATGCTAATAAAGTTGGAGTAAATTGAATGGCCCGTATAGCAGGCGTCAATATTCCTGACAATAAGCATGCGGTAATTTCATTGACTTACATCTTCGGAATTGGCCGCACTACAGCGAAAAGCATCTGTTCAGCTTGTGGTATTCAAGAATCCACTAAAATTGCAGAGCTTTCAGAAGACCAGCTAGACAACGTACGTGGCGAAATCGCCAAGTTAACTGTTGAAGGCGATCTTCGTCGTGAAGTATCCATGAACATCAAACGCTTGATGGATCTGGGCTGTTTTCGTGGTCTGCGTCATCGTCGCAGCCTGCCTCTACGTGGTCAGCGCACTAAGACAAACGCGCGTACCCGTAAAGGCCCACGTAAGCCAATCCGCAAGTAAGTGGTAAGCGATAGGAATTTCCAATATGGCAAAGCCAAATACTCGCACACGTAAAAAGGTTAAAAAGCAGGTTGTTGATGGCTTAGCGCACATCCACGCCTCTTTTAACAATACGATCATTACTATTACTGATCGTCAGGGTAATACTCTGAGCTGGGCAACTGCGGGCGGCTCCGGCTTCCGCGGTTCTCGTAAGAGCACACCGTTTGCAGCTCAGGTAGCTGCGGAACGTGCAGGTGTGGCAGCGCAAGAATATGGCCTAAAGAATTTAGACGTTTTTGTTAAAGGTCCTGGACCTGGCCGTGAATCTGCAGTTCGTGCACTGAACGGCTGTGGTTACAAGGTTAATAACATCACTGACGTGACACCGATTCCACACAATGGTTGTCGTCCGTCTAAGAAACGTCGCGTTTAATCCGGAGACAGTAAGATATGGCTCGTTATATAGGACCAAAATGTAAGCTGTCTCGCCGTGAAGGTACCGACCTGTTCTTGAAGAGCGGTGTACGTGCACTGGACAGCAAGTGTAAAGCTGAAAACGTGCCAGGCGTACACGGCGCTCGTCGTGGTCGTCTGTCCGATTACGGTTTACAGCTTCGTGAAAAACAAAAAGTTCGTCGTACTTACGGCGTACTTGAAAAGCAATTCCGCAGCTACTACAAGGAAGCTGCCCGTCGCAATGGCGCGACTGGTACTAACTTGCTGCAACTGCTGGAAGGGCGTTTAGACAATGTTGTCTATCGTATGGGCTTTGGTTCTACCCGTGCTGAAGCACGTCAGGTAGTTTCTCATCGTCAGATTACAGTCAACGGTCAGAGCGTTAACATTCCTTCATTCCAGGTTTCTGCGGGTGATGTTGTTGCCGTTCGTGAAAAGTCTAAGAACCAGCTGCGTATTAAAAGCGCTCTGGATCTGGCTTCTCAGCGCGCCGCTGTTGAATGGGTAGAAGTGGATGCTGGCAAAATGGAAGGTACTTTCAAGTCCCTGCCTGAGCGTAGCGATCTGTCTGCCGAAATCAACGAGCAGCTGATTGTCGAATTGTATTCTAAGTAATCATTGACTTCATAATTGGTGGAACTATGCAGCGTTCAGTAAACGAGTTTCTAAGCCCACGTCACATCGACGTTCAGGAAATTAGCTCGACTCGTGCAAAAGTTACTCTGGAGCCACTTGAGCGCGGTTTTGGCCATACGCTAGGCAATGCGTTACGTCGTATTCTACTTTCTTCTATGCCAGGTTGTGCAATTAAGGAAGTAGAAATCGACGGTGTACTGCATGAGTACAGCACTCTTGAAGGTGTTCAGGAAGACGTTATCGAAATCCTGTTGAACCTTAAAGGTGTTGCAATTGCTCTGCATAACGGCGATGAAGCGACACTGACTCTTTCTAAGAGCGAAGCAGGCCCTGTCACTGCAGCTGATATTCAGCTGAACCAGGATGCCGAAATCGCTAACCCTGACCACGTTATCGCTCACCTGAGCGAAGGCGCAAGCCTGAACATGCAGTTGCGTGTTGCCCGTGGTCGCGGTTATGTACCGGCTGATGCCCGTATTTCTGACGAAGATGAGTCCCGCACAATCGGCCGTCTGCAGCTTGATGCAACATACAGCCCAGTTCGTCTGGTGTCGTATGTTGTTGAAAGTGCACGTGTAGAACAGCGCACTGACTTGGACAAGTTGGTAATTGATATCGAATCCAACGGTACTATCGATCCGGAAGAATGCATCCGTCGTGCTGCAACTATTTTGCAGCAGCAACTGGCTGTGTTTGTTGATCTGGAAGGTGGTAAGGATCAGGTTAAAGATGAGCCGGAAGAGCCAGAGATCGATCCGATCCTGTTGCGTCCGGTTGATGATCTGGAGCTGACTGTACGTTCCGCCAACTGTCTGAAGGCAGAACAGATCTACTACATCGGTGATCTGATTCAGCGTACCGAAGTAGAACTGCTTAAGACTCCGAACTTAGGTAAGAAATCGCTGACGGAAATTAAAGATGTTCTGGCATCTAAGGGTCTGTCTCTGGGCATGCGTCTGGAAAACTGGCCGCCGGCAAGCATTCGTAACGACGATAAAGTCGCTTCGTAATCGCGTTTTCAAACCTTAATAGTTTGGCAAGGAATTAAACATGCGTCATCGTAAATCAGGTCGTCACTTAAATCGTACAAGTGCACACCGCAAAGCAATGTTCAAGAACATGGCTGTGTCCTTGTTCGAACATGAGCTCATCAAGACTACGCTGCCTAAAGCTAAAGAGCTGCGCCGCGTTGCTGAGCCTCTGATCACTCTGGCAAAGAACGACACGGTTGCTAACCGTCGTCTGGCTTTTGCCCGTACCCGCAGCAAAGAAGCTGTTGGTAAACTGTTCAACGAACTGGGTCCTCGCTATGAGGCTCGTCCAGGCGGTTACATTCGCATTCTGAAATGCGGTTTCCGTGCTGGTGACAACGCGCCTATGGCGTTAGTTGAACTGGTTGACCGTCCAGCTGATGCAGCTGTTGTGGTTGAAGATTCTGAAGATTAATCTTCGTTTCTGATCAAAAAAAGCCCGGTACCTTCACAGGTACCGGGCTTTTTTATGTTCGCAAGATTGTTATTTGATATCAGAGCTGAGGATATAAGCCTCGAACTGCTTATCAACGCCCCATATGTGTCGTTTTAGCCATTCGCTGAGAAATGTGGCCAGTGATTCTCTCAGAACTTCGTCATAGTCATGGTGCTGTGTGACCATGTTTGTTAATTCCTGGCGGAATTTATTATGTGCAGCAATGTGTGATTCGATGTCAGGGTACCCCGACTCTCTCATATAGGCTTCTTCAAGACTGAAGTGGTGTTCTGCATAGTCGTAAAGGCGGACGAATATATCAGCTTCTACGCCGTCTTCTTTAATCTTATCAATCAGACGGAACAGTTCCTGATGTTGTGTGTCCTGCCAGATCAGATCGCTGGTCTTTTCCATTGGGCATTCTCAGATAAATATGTCACAAAATTAAGGCTAATTTCTTTTGTCACTTTCATCTACGAAATGATCGGGCTGGCGTGGTATTAGTGATGATTAACTGATCTGAAGCAAAAAAAGCCATTACTTTCTATGTGGTTTTATGTGCTACAAACAGGGTTAGCTGATGCTTAACTTAAATCCGTTATTGGAAAGATAGTCCGCCTCATGCTCCAGATCTGCCCGGGTCAGAGGGTGGTAGCTTAGCCAGTTATCCGGAAAGTGCAGCGATACGCTGTTTTCAGCTACCGTGATTGTGAAGGCAGGCAGGCGCTCTTTACTCCGGCTACGGTGAAGCAGTATTGCTATGCGTAACAGCACGCACAGTTTTCGTGTGGCAGATACCTCACGTTTTGGCAGCAGGGCGAATTCAGCGTCGTTATATTTACGACGATGGTTTCTGATAAGTGTTGCAAGTTGTAGTTGCTCCTGCTGACTGAAGCCCGGTAAATCTGAATTAAGTACCAGGTAGGCACTGTGCTTGTGGTACTGGCTGTGGGCAATCGTCAGGCCTGTTTCATAGCTGCGTGCGGCCCAGCTCAGCATGTTCTGGTATTCCGTATCCTGTAGCTGCCAGTCCTTACGCACCTGGGTCAGTGCAATCAGCGCTGTCTGCTCGACCCGCAGGGCGTGTTCCTTATCAACATGGTAGCGGTTCATCAGGGCATTGATACTGCGCTCACGGACATCCTCATGATGCAGCCTGCCGGTCATGTCATACAACAGGCCTTCCCTTAATGCGCCGGCTGAATAATGCATTTCCTTAATGCCCAGCGACTCAAAGGCGGCCGATAATATGGCAACACCTGCGGCAATCACCGCTTTACGCTGATCCTTGATACCCGGTATGCAAAGCTCATCGCTATGACTGAACTCAAGTATCCGTGTCCGTAAACGTTTCAGTGCTTTTGCAGTGATCGCATTTTCACTATAGCCGGATTCAAGGCAGGCCTGCCAGATAGCTTTAACGGTGCCGGAAGAGCCCACACAGTGTTGCCAGCCCTGACGCTTATAGCGCCGTTTAATGGCTAACAGCTCGCGTAATGCGCCGAAAACAGCCAGTTGGAAATTTTTTTCACTGATGATGCCGTCTTTAAAGTAGCGTTTACTGAAACTGACGCAGCCCATTTCCAGGCTTTCCAGTTCCAGTGGTTCGAAGCGTTCACCAATGATAAATTCCGTGCTTCCGCCGCCGATATCAATAATCAGGCGGGAACCGGATTCCGCTGCCAGCGTGTGTTCGACGCCGAGATGAATCAGCCGTGCTTCTTCAATGCCGGCAATGACTTCAATCGGGCGTCCCAGTACAGATTCAGCCTTAACAATGAAATCCTGGCTGTTAACTGCCTCGCGCAACGCATTTGTAGCAACGGCACTGACCGCCCCTGATGGCAGCCCCTTTATCCGTTCTGCAAAGCGTTGCAGGCATTCCAGCCCCCGTTGCTGAGCAGCGTCACTGAGCACGTTGTTGTCATCCAGTCCGGCGGCTAACTGTACTTTTTCAGATAAAACATCAATCGGGTGTAATTCGTCCTGATCAAGCTTTGCTATAACGATATGAAAGCTGTTTGATCCAAGGTCAATGGCGGCCATTAAGGTGTCCTGGCTGGCCACTAAAGCGTTATCCTGCGGCATATCGGGGATTGTCCAATAGCTGTTTTGTTGTATGTCAGTTTATCAAAAACTCATTTGTATGTGAGAATTTAGGCTTGATGCAGGCTGTTTTAATCTTCTGATGGCTGTCTGAGATCAGTTGTTTTTGCCGGTAACCGGCTGCTGTAAAGCTGAGTATTCACATTTGTTTGTTTTGAGTGGTATTATCGGGGCCATTATTGACAAGAATCTCCCTGTGAGGCTTTTTTATGAGTGATATTATCAATGTAACCGACGCATCCTTTGAAGAGGATGTTCTCAAGTCTGAAGCGCCTGTACTGGTGGATTATTGGGCTGAGTGGTGCGGACCATGCAAAATGATCGCGCCAGTTCTGGAAGAGATTGCAAAAGAATACGAAGGTAAGCTGAAAGTCTGCAAGCTGAACATTGATGAGAACAGTGAAACGCCGCCTAAATTCGGTATCCGCGGCATCCCTACACTGATGATCTTTAAAGATGGCAATGTTGAAGCGACCAAGGTGGGTGCGCTCTCTAAATCCCAGCTGGCCGGCTTCATCGAAACCAGCCTGTAAGCGCCGGTTTTCTCTGGTTTACGGTTAGTTTTGGTTTCATTCGGGCTGTATAAAGATTGCGCGCTGAATGCTGGACTAACCGTAAACAAGCGATTATAGTTATGACTTCCAATGATCGGGATTATTGTCTGATTCCGGTTTCACATTATCAATTCAATCTAGTCTGAACGATTTCTCCAACGTTCTTTCTCAACGTGGCTACGTCCTGCAACTCTTACATTATGAATCTTACCGAACTGAAAACGAAAAGCGTTTCTGAGCTGTTAAATATAGCGAAAGAAATGGGAATGGATAACCTGGGCCGCTCCCGCAAACAAGATGTTATTTTTGCCATCCTTAAGCGTCATGCTAAAAGTGGTGAAGATATTTATGGCGATGGCGTGCTGGAAATTTTACAAGATGGATTTGGTTTCTTACGCTCTGCAGACAGCTCTTATCTGGCTGGGCCTGACGATATTTACGTTTCTCCAAGCCAGATTCGTCGTTTTAACCTGCGTACAGGTGACACGATTTCAGGCAAGATTCGTCCGCCTAAGGACGGCGAGCGCTATTTTGCGTTGCTGAAAGTTGACAAGATTAACTTTGATAAGCCGGAAAACGCTAAGAACAAGATCCTGTTCGAAAACCTAACGCCACTGTTCGCACAGGACCGTCTGAAAATGGAACTGGGTAACGGCAGTACTGAAGATCTGACCGCCCGTGTCATCGATCTTGTCTGCCCAATGGGTAAAGGTCAGCGTGCTTTGCTGGTGTCTCCGCCAAAAGCGGGTAAGACCCTGATGCTGCAAAACATTGCTAACTCCATCACCCGTAACAACCCTGAAACCCATCTGATTGTACTGCTGATCGATGAGCGTCCTGAGGAAGTAACCGAAATGCAGCGTACTGTACGCGGCGAAGTGGTTGCCTCAACGTTCGATGAGCCGCCGTCACGTCACGTACAGGTTGCTGAGATGGTGCTGGAAAAAGCCAAGCGTCTGACTGAGCACAAGAAGGATGTGGTTATCCTGCTGGATTCCATTACCCGTCTGGCCCGTGCGTACAACACAGTGATTCCTTCTTCCGGTAAAGTACTGACCGGTGGTGTGGATGCTCACGCACTGGAACGTCCTAAGCGCTTCTTTGGTGCGGCACGTAACATTGAAGAAGGCGGCAGCCTGACCATCATTGCAACCGCACTGGTTGATACCGGTTCGAAGATGGATGAAGTTATCTTTGAAGAATTTAAAGGTACCGGTAACTCTGAAGTACATCTGGACCGCAAAGTTGCAGAAAAGCGTGTTTACCCGGCCTTTAATATTCGCCGCTCCGGTACCCGTCGTGAAGACTTGCTGACGGATGAGGACGAGCTGCAGCGGATGTGGATTCTGCGTAAGCTGCTGGATCCGATGGAAGATTCCGCTGCCATTGAGTTCGTTCTGGACAAGCTTAAAGACTTCAAGACGAATGATGAATTCTTCCTGTCAATGAAGCGTTCCTGATCAACATTCTGAACACAAAAGGGTAAGCTTATGGCTTACCCTTTTTTGTTGCTAAATCTTTGTTATTACAACCTGATTGCCGGGCCGTTATGAGTAATCTTAAATATAAAGATCTGCGGGACTTTATCCGTACTCTGGAAGACCAGGGTGAATTAAAGCGAATCCGGATGGAGGTAGATCCTCATCTGGAAATGACTGAAATTTGCGACCGTACCCTCAGAGCGGGCGGCCCGGCACTGTTATTTGAAAACCCTAAAGGATATGACTATCCGGTGCTGGCCAACCTCTTTGGCACGCCGAAGCGGGTAGCCATGGGCATGGGTGAAGAAGATGTGGCAAGCCTGAGAGAAGTGGGCAAGTTACTCGCGATGCTTAAAGAACCTGAGCCGCCGAAAGGGATGAGAGACGCCTGGGATAAGCTGCCTGTGTATAAGCAGGTGCTGAATATGGGGCCTAAAGTTGTCCGCAAGGCCGATTGTCAGGCTCATGTGATCGAAGGGGACGATGTCGACCTGTATACGTTGCCGATTCAGACCTGCTGGCCGGGTGATGCCGGACCGCTGGTTACCTGGCCACTGGTGATTACCCGCGGCCCGGAAAAGCCCCGTCAGAACCTTGGTATCTACCGTCAGCAACTGATTGGTAAAAATAAACTGATCATGCGTTGGCTGGCCCACCGTGGCGGTGCACTGGATTTCCGCGAATGGCAGAAAGCTCATCCGGGCGAGCCTTTCCCGGTCGCGGTTGCGTTGGGGGCTGACCCTGCAACCATTCTGGGGGCGGTTACCCCGGTACCGGACTCATTGTCAGAATATGCCTTTGCCGGTCTGCTGCGTGGCGGTAAGACTGAAGTAACCGAGTGTATTGGCAGCGATCTTCAGGTGCCGGCCAGTGCAGAATTTATTCTTGAAGGGTTTATCTATCCGGATGAAATGGCTGATGAAGGTCCGTTTGGCGACCACACCGGTTATTACAACGAAGTAGACAGTTTCCCGGTCTTTACGGTTGAGCGTATTACCCACCGTAAGGACCCGATTTATCACAGCACCTATACCGGCCGTCCGCCGGATGAGCCGGCTATTCTGGGCGTGGCGCTGAATGAGGTGTTCGTGCCGATTCTGCAGAAACAGTTCCCTGAAATAGTGGACTTCTATCTGCCGCCGGAAGGCTGTTCCTATCGCATGGCGGTCGTCACGATAAAGAAGCAGTATCCGGGTCATGCCAAGCGGATTATGCTGGGTGTCTGGTCATTCCTGCGCCAGTTCATGTACACCAAATTTGTCATTGTCTGTGATGATGATGTGAATGCCCGGGACTGGAACGATGTTATCTGGGCAATTACTACCCGTATGGACCCGCAGCGGGATACGGTGATGATCGATAACACGCCGATTGATTATCTTGATTTTGCCTCACCGGTATCAGGGCTGGGCTCCAAAATGGGCATGGATGCAACCAATAAGTGGGAAGGTGAAACTGACCGTGAATGGGGCGAGCCAATCGTGATGACCGATGAAATCAAGCAGCGGGTAGATGATATCTGGCAGGCGCTGGATATTTTCGGAGAGTGATATTTTTATTCAGATAGACTGCGGCGAGCGCCATTACCGGCTGGAAGCTGAACCAGGCGAATCAATTTTTCTTGCGCTGGAACGCGCAGGGTATAAGATGCGCCGCAGTTGTCTGAACGGCGTCTGTCAGATCTGTAAGGCAGACTTGTTAGCCGGAAGAATAATACAGCGTTACCCTGAACTGGATGTAAGCTTACAAGACGGGCAGCAGCCCGCGCGGATATATGCCTGCACGGCAGTCCCTCAGGGTGATATTAGGGTGAAGATAGATGGGCTGTTACGCCCTGGAGAGTTTCGAGTGAAAAAACTGGTTTGTGATATTGCTAGTGTTGAACAGCTAAGTCATGAAGTGTTTCGGGTACGTTTACATTTGCCGGTAACCGCCAGCATGGCAGTTGAATTCCATGCCGGGCAGTATCTGGAACTGATTCTGCCGGATGGCCGCCGGGCACCGTTTTCGATAGGCAGTGCACCGGATCACGGCAGCGATCTGGAACTGCATATCCGCCGTATGCCGGAAGGTGAGTTGTCCATTGCGATGATCGAGCACCTGCAGAATAATCCCAGTATCGAAATTGAATTGCCTAAAGGGGATTGCTACCTGGAGGCTACCAGCCTGAAGCCCCAGACCCGGATCGTACTGGTGGCCGCCAGTACTGGTTTTTCCCAGATCAAAAGTATGACGGAACACCTGCTGGCGAATCAGGTGTCTAATCCCATTCATATATACTGGGGCGTGCGGGTTGCTGAAGACTTATATCTTGAGCAATTGCCAAAACAGTGGGCAGCGGAGCATGCTAACGTCAGTTATGATCTGGTGGTCAGTGAGCCGGAGAACGGCCAGCCATGGGAAGGGCGCACAGGCCTGATTCCCGATGCGATGCTGGCGGATTACGATGATTTCTCAGATATGCTGGTTTATACCAGCGGTTCACCGGGAATGGTGTATGCCTTGCTGGATGCCTGTGAGGCACAGGGCTTCGACGGTGCCTGTATGCATGCGGATGTATTCGCTTACGCACCACGTAAATAGTGAGTTTTCAGATACAAAAAAGCAGCCGGGTGGCTGCTTTTTTTTTGGCTTTCAGACTGCGCTTAGCTGATAGGCTTAAAACGCGGTTTCGCATGAATGTGGTCGTCAGACATAACCGCTTCAGGCGTGGCGGGTGCTTTATCCGGCATCGGCAACTGAGGTAAGCCGTTGCCAATCAGGCTGAAGTTGTTTTCAATCAGCTTCAGGGTACGGTCGGTTTCACCCATATGCTGTAACAGGCGCGCCAGCTCGCTCAGGGTTTCAGGACGGGATTCTTCTTCCAGGCTCTGTTCAAAGTAATCTACCGCTTTGCCCCAGTGCTGATTACGCAGGGACAGACGACCCAGTGTCAGTAAAAGATCCGGGTTCATTGGGTAGTCATTCAGGAAGCCCTTGGCAAAATCCAGCTGCTTGCCGGCATCGCTGCCTTCAATACGGCCATACAGTGCGATCAGTGAATCATCCCAGTTGCGTTTCAGGAGGTCACGGATAGCCACTTCTGCTTTTTCTTCCGCACCGATGCTGACCAGCAGATTGGTGTAGTGGCGGGCCAGTACATCATCACTGGTGAGCTGACCGGGCATGTTATGCCAGGCGACACCCAGGGCTTTGGCTTTTTCTTCGTTATCCGCATGCGCCGGCAACTGACTGATGCTTTGCTCAAGAATGTTGCTGTAGCAGCGCTGTTCCGTTTTCAGAAGCTTGGCCGGTTTAACCGCTTTGTGCTTGCGTAATTCGGGGATCAGTTTGCTCAGGGCAGACCAGTCATTCAGCTGAATATACACTTCGCGCAGCAGCTTCATCACATAGGTATTCTTAGGTGCTTTCTTGTTCAGATCCAGCAGTGTGGCCAGACAGGGCTCGTACTGGCCGCGGGACAGCAGTATCTGTGCCTGGCTGATGCCGACGGCAATTTCTGCTTCCGGCGCGGCATCCCGGGCCTTATGCAGTAAATCATCGCAGTCAGCATCTTCACCCTGTTCATGGGCAGCACGGGCTGCAGCCAGATAGCTGATCAGCGGTAATTCAGATTTATCACCGGCCTGGGTCAGCAGACGCTGTGCCTGCCACCATTTGCCTTCTGAGAGTGCAATCAGACCTTTCAGGGTTTTGGTATTGGCAATACGCTGGTTACGGCCTTTACTCCACAGACGAAACCGCTGTCCGGAGCGCAGTGAGCCGCGTAACAGATTGAGTGTCCAGTGGAGCAGAAAGAATACGCTCAGCAGGGCAATCAGAAATACCCACAGGCTCATTTCAATTGTGATGTTGTTGTAGGCAATCAGGGTGTAGCCTGAATCCTGAACCATCAGCTGGCCAATTAATGCACCGGCAAACAGCAGGATCAGCAGCAGGATTAATAGCTTTTTCATTTATGCTGCCTCCTGTTCCTTCAGTTTCCGCATGTCCTGAAGATACTTTTTCAGGGCATTCAGCGAGCCGGAAATATCAGGCAGAACCGGCGCGACATTTACCTGTTTCAGCTCCTGCAGGCTGCGGATCAGTGCCTGAGTGGTGCTGTCGCTGGATTCGAAATAGGTGGCAACCCAGGCTTCTGCTTTGCTCAGGCTGTTTTCATAGGTGCCACTGCGGCGCTGTAACAATGACAACTGAGCCTGTTCCAGCATCAGGTGCAGGTTCTGCTGCAGGTAGAAGTTCTGCTGCGGTGACAGTAACGGCTCAACCGGCGCATCACGGTCCTGAATAACCACTAACTGATTAAACTTGTCAGCAATTTTTGCCCAGCCCTTGGCCAGATTCTCTGTCCAGGTTTCGGTGAAAGTTTCGTTGCTGACTTCAGACACGATTTCCGGCAGCTTATGCTGTTCGGTCAGCGGAATCAGCTTCAGGTTATTGACTTGGTCATTCAGTGCGCCCAGGCGCAGGAACAGCCCTTCAGTGTCCAGTTCAGGAACCGCTTCCAGTGCTGCAATATCCGCTGCCAGCGCCTTACGCACCGCGTAGATAGTGACATCGTCGGTTTCCTTAAGAATCTTATCTGCTGAGCGCAGCAATTTCAGGGCGCCCTGTGGAGTCTGCTCCATCAGTACCCGCTGGTTAGCCAGGCGCAGCAGGTATTCTGCTTCTGCGATGATCCAGTCTTTACGGGTATTTTGTTGAGTAGCGGTAATCTGCTGAATGCTGCGGGTCAGACGTGACTGCAGTTCTTCAATATTCGCGGCGTCTGCTTTTGCTTTACCTTCCAGTGCCTGTATCTGCTGGCCAAGGTTGCTGACTTTCGCGCTTTGTTGCTGCTGGCTTGCCTGCAGCTTACCGTCCAGCGCGGAGCTTGCCTCTGCCTGGCTGGTCGCGATGCTGTTCTTGGATTCCAGCTGTAACCAGTACAGGTATCCCACACCGATGATCGCAATGACGGCCAGCAAGAGTGCCAGCTTGCCGGCAGCGCCGGAGCTCTGTTTGGCGGGCTTGTCATTTGGGGTCTCAGCATTACCTGAGGTGTCTTCTGACTTTTTCACGTCGGAGCCGGCCGCTTTCTTATCGCTTTCCTGAGACGGTGCGGAGGTATCTGCAGACTTATCCACGGGGGTGTCCTTTTCAATGATTTCGCCTTCGATGACGTCAGCGTCGGCTTTGTTGTTGCGGTTGTTTTTCCCGTTCTTTCTCATTGTTATTCTTCCACGTCGATCGTCGCGATTAGTGCCTGAACCATAGCCTGGCTGTCGGCTCCCTGAGCAATATAAACTTTTGTGCAGCCCAGTTCTGTAGCTAATTTGGCTACCCTGGCGCTGGGAACCAGCAGGCGGGTTGAAAGTATCTGACCCCGTTGCTGTGAGTTATGTTCCTGAGAGGGCCCCAGCAGGCTGAAAAAATTCTCCAGTGCCTCACCGCTGGTGATGAGAACGGCATCCAGAGAACTGTAAATAGTACTGTTGATCTGCTGCGAGGTATAGTCCGGACAGCTGCGTCGGTACAGTTCGGCGTATTCTGTGCGTGCACCTCTGGCCTGAAGTGTTTCAGCCAGTAATGTCCGTCCACCTTCGCCACGCATAATAAGTATGCGCTGTTCGGCGATGTTTTGCAGACTCGTGTCGGTCAACAGTGCTTCTGAATCTGTACCGGCGGGGTTTACACGGGCAGTGATGCCGTATTCAGCCAGTGTGTCGGCGGTTTTCTGGCCGATAGCGTGCCAGGTAATGCCAATCGGCAACTGAGGCCAGTAGCTATCAACCAGATCACCGGCAAAGCGCGCGGCATTCGGGCTGACAACAATGATCTGCTGAAACAGATCCAGATCCAGTATGTGTTGTTTCAGTAACGGATAGCCGTGATCGGTATCGGTTACCGGAGTAATTTCTAACAGGGGTAAGCAGACAGGAGTTGCACCCTGCAGTTGCAGCTGGCTGCATATATCCGTGCTCTGGTGTTCCGGCCGGGTGACCAGAACACGCAAACCCTGTAACGCGGAGTTAGCCATTTTCCCGGTAAACTTCCGCCAGAATTCTATCCGCACCGGCAGCCAGCAAACGTTCTGCCAGCTCAATACCTGCCTGTTCTGCGCCGGCAGATGTCGTGGTGATTTCGTCGCGCAGTACTTCACTGCCGTCGGTGCTGGCTACCAGACCGCGCAAATAGAGTTCATCACTGCTGTCATCCAGTGTCGCGTAGCAGGCGATCGGTACCTGACAGCCACCTTCAAGGCGGCGGTTCATTGCCCGCTCAGCAGTCACCCGGCTGGCCGTGTGCGCGTCATGCAGCGGTGCCAGCAGCGCTTTGGTAACGTCATCATCGCTGCGGCACTCAATGCCCACTGCGCCCTGGCCACCGGCAGGTAAACTTTCTTCCGGGGTAATTTCACAGGCAATCCGGTCAGCCATTTCCAGACGCAGTAAACCGGCGGTTGCCAGAATGATCGCGTCGTACTGGCCTTCGTCCAGTTTGCGCAGACGGGTGTTGACGTTGCCGCGCAGGGTTTTAATCACCAGATCCGGGCGGCGTTCACGCAGCTGGGCTTCGCGACGCAGTGATGACGTGCCCACGACAGCGCCCTGTGGCAGTTCATCAATGTTTTTGTAGTTGTTGGATACAAAGGCATCGGTAGGTTTTTCCCGCGGGCAGATCACGGCCAGTTCCAGGCCTTCCGGGAATTCCATTGGCACGTCTTTCATTGAGTGCACCGCGATGTCAGCTTCGTTAGCCAGCATGGCCACTTCGAGCTCTTTAACAAACAGGCCCTTGCCGCCAATTTTTGACAGCGGTGAATCCAGCAGTACGTCACCTTTGGTCGTAAACCCCAGTAACTCAACCTGAATGCCGGGGTGGTGGCGTTCCAGTTCAGCTTTTACATATTCAGCCTGCCACAGAGCAAGCGGGCTTTGACGGGTAGCAATACGTATAACGGGAGTGGTCATGAACATATCCTGGAAGGCTGTCGTAAAGGGCTGGAGCCCGTACGGAATAAAAAAACTGATTTTATCAGAATCAGCGGAGCTAAAGCAGCCTCTATTGCACCGCAGGATATGATCTTCATCAGGCTTTTTTCCATTCCGGGGGAGGTCTGTGTCGCTGTGGGCAGATTTGCCCGGGATTTATCGGGAATGGTTAAGAAAATATCCGGCCGGATGTGTCGGGTATGGGCGAGTAATGTATAATGCAGGCCCTTAATTCAGGATGAACATCAGGTAGCTGGTGTTGAGTATAGAGGTAAGTATGAGCGAAGAAAAAACCAACCAGCAATGGGGCGGCCGATTCAACGAACCGACGGATGCATTTGTAGCCCGTTTTACTGCGTCGGTTGAATTCGATCAGCGTATGTACCGTCAGGATATTCAGGGCTCTGTGGCCCACGCGAAGATGCTGACCAAGGTTGGCGTACTTACCGAGGCTGAATGTAACGATATTCTCAATGGCCTGGCTGAAATTCAGCAGGACATCGAATCCGGAAACTTCGAATGGTCGGTTGAGCTGGAAGATGTACACATGAACATCGAAGCCGCCCTGACCAAAAAGATCGGTATTACCGGTAAGAAATTACACACTGGCCGTTCCCGTAACGATCAGGTAGCGACGGATATCCGTCTCTATGTTCGTGATGAGATTGATCTGGTGCTGGCGGAAATCAACCGTCTGCAACAGGGCATTATCGGTCTGGCCCGTCAGGAAGCGGCAACCGTAATGCCTGGTTTTACTCACCTGCAGACTGCACAGCCGGTTACGTTTGGTCACCACCTGATGGCCTGGTTCGAAATGATGAGCCGGGATTATGAGCGGTTTGCCGACTGCCGTAAGCGGGTGAACATTCTGCCGCTGGGCGCTGCTGCACTGGCCGGTACGACGTATCCAATCGACCGCCAGATGACCACTGAGCTGCTGGGCTTTACGGCACCGACTGAAAACTCGCTGGATTCCGTATCCGACCGTGATTTTGCAATTGAATTCTGTGCCGCCTCCAGCGTACTGATGATGCACCTGTCACGCTTCTCTGAAGAGCTGGTGCTGTGGGCATCTGCGCAGTTTGATTTCATCAACCTGCCAGACCGTTTCTGCACCGGTTCGTCCATCATGCCACAGAAGAAGAACCCGGACGTGCCTGAGCTGGTTCGCGGTAAGAGTGGCCGGGTCTATGGTCACCTGATGTCTCTGCTGACGCTGATGAAGTCTCAGCCGCTGGCATACAACAAAGACAACCAGGAAGATAAAGAACCTCTGTTTGATGCCATTGATACCGTGAAAGGCAGCCTGCGGGCGTTCGCTGACATGGTACCGGCGATTGAAGCCAAGCATGACAACATGCGTGAAGCGGCGCTGCGCGGTTTCTCTACGGCGACCGATCTGGCCGATTATGTCGTGCGTAAAGGCATCCCGTTCCGTGATGCTCACGAGATCGTGGGTAAAGCCGTTGCTTACGGTATTGAGTGCGGTAAAGATCTGGGCGAAATGAGCCTGGCTGAACTGCAGCAGTTCTCGGATGAGATCAGCGAAGACGTATTTGACGTGCTGACACTGGACGGTTCTGTCAGTGCCCGTGATCATATCGGTGGCACTGCGCCGAATCAGGTACGACTGGCCTGTGACCGTGCCGAGCAGATGCTGGCTCAGCGTTAAGCACCTGCATCACCTTTAAAAACCGGCGCTGAGCAATCAGCGCCGGTTTTTTTATGCCTGTTGTCTGGGGTGTTTCTGACGCACGTATTGTTCGGACTATAGACTTTTGTTTAGGGTGCCGCTGCCCATCCTGAGTAAATGATGTCTGTTGCTGACTGTTTATCTGTCTTAATCTGTCGTTAAGGTCGTTTTCAGACGATTTTGGCAAATACGCAAAATACATCAATCACATGAATAAAAAGAGCTCCGCATCAGCAGGAGCCGACACGCAGTTAGCTGCATCTGGCAGTTAATGTATCTTCGGAGGTTTTGGGATGAACGTCAGGATCACCCATAAAATTGCTGCCAGCTACGTGCTGATGGTCGTTTTTATTATAGTTGTGGGCAGTGGTGGGTTTCTTGCCAGCCGCTCGATTTCACAAGAATTCTTCAATGTCACTGATAATGTCATTCCTAATTTGTCGGGCAGTTACCGGCAGATGATTTACCTTCAGGAAGCTAACGAAGCTTTATTTACCGCGCTGGGGCAGACCGACGGTGAAGGTCTGGAGCGTGAGCGTGAAGTCTTTACCCAAAGCATCGATAAATTTAATGCCGAACAGGCAGCGCTGTTCAGTCAGGTTGCTGACCAGCCGGAACTGACCGCCGCGTTAACTGAGGTTCAGGCGCTGAGCCAGACGTTTAATGATGAAGCACTGACCGTGATGGATGATCATGCCGAAAGCCTGATTGCCCGCCGTAAGGCTGTCGAGGCCGATATTACCTTCCAGAGCCAGGGAGATGCCCTGAACGCCTGGGTGCAGCGTTTTGCCATTGCCCGTAAGGGTAAGCCCGCCGGTAAGCTGGTACAGAAAATCAGTAAAGCACTGGGCGTTCACCGCTTCCAACTGGTGGCGTTCAAGCGCTCTCAGGATATCAAACAGCTTGATGAAGCACTGGCGGCCAGTAATGGCACATTGCGTAAAGCCTATGATGATCTGTTCAAAGCAGACAAGCTGGCCCGCGGTGTGAAGGTGACCCTGAATCAGGTTGAAGCGCAGCTGTACGGTGAGGAAGGCCTCGTTGCCCTGTATCGTCAGAAGTTGGCGGCTGATCAGGTGCTGGCGGACCATATGCAGGCTCTGCGGGCAATTCTGGCTGAAACCCAGACCGCAGTGAATACCTATATCGATACCACCTACCAGTCGGCTATGGATGCCCGCGATGCCGAAGAAAAAGCAGTTGCCCTCAGCAATACGCTGATCATTGCGCTGTCTATCGGTGCTGCAATCTTTGCCGCGGTCATTGGCGCGTGGATCATGAAGACCATTAACGTGCCGTTGTCTGCCATTAAAGCGAGCCTGCACAGGGTGAAAGAAGGCGACCTGCAGGTTCAGTTTGATGACCAGCGCCGGGATGAGTTTGGCGAACTGAGTCTGGATCTGAATGCGGTGGTGGCAAGTTTGCGGGATATTCTGCAACAGATTTCAGAAGGTTCCCAGAAACTGTCAGATGTGGCGCAGCAAAACGCAGCGATCAGCCAGCAAACGACCCATGCTATGTCTGAACAGAGCGAGCAGCTGGAGCAAACCTCATCGGCGGCGGTGCAGATGGAGCACAGTGTGGAAGAGGTGGCTAATCATAGTCAGACGACTCTGACAGCCGTGAAAGAATTTGAAAAACTAAGTGTTGACGTTAACCAGCAGATGAACAATACACTGACCAGCATTGAGACCCAGGCAGAAGGCATTGATCAGGCAATGACGGTCAGTAATGAGATGTCTGCCTTCGGTGAGCAGATTGCCTCGATTCTTGACTCCATACAGGGCATTGCGAACAAAACTAACCTGCTGGCCCTGAACGCCGCTATTGAGGCCGCCAGAGCCGGTGAGCAGGGGCGCGGTTTTGCCGTGGTTGCCGATGAAGTGCGGGCGCTGGCCGGTCAGACACGCCACTCTGTTATGGATATTCAGACCATGGTCGAGAATATGCAGAACAGCATTCTGCGGGTGGGCGAAGTCATGAACGACAGCTATGACAAAACACAGGACTGCGTGGCAAACGCCAACCGTTCTCAGGATGTGCTCAGAGCGATGAATGATGCGGTCGCGCATATCCGTGAACTGAATGCCCATATTGAAGAAGCCGCAGCGCAGCAGTCCAGTGCGGTTGCTCAGGTGAGCCAGACGCTGGTGAGTATCAGTGAAGCGGCCGGTGAAACGGCGCAGGGTGCGGAGCTGGCATCCGGCAGCAGCACCGAGTTACTGGACTTTGCCAAGCAGCAGCAGGGCCTGATTCAGCGTTTCAGTATCTGACGCGCTGAACCCTGTCGGGAACCCTGCCAGAAACGAAAACAGCCCGCATGATGCGGGCTGTTATGGTTATGCATGCCCGAAGGGCACCGTGATCAGTTCAGGTTGAGGTCAACCATCAGATCGTTGGCGATGTCTTCCAGTGCATTCTGCAGATCATCCAGTTCAACGGATGTTGGCACCCGCAGAGAGGCTTCTGCTTTAAACAGCTCTTCAGCAGACATAGAACCGCTGACCAGCTCGGTGCTCAGGCTTTCTACATTGATCTTCAGAGAGTTAAGCGCGTGGGAAATTTCACGTACAATGCCCGGCTTATCGTGACCGATCAGTTCAATGGTGACGTGCTGATAGGTTTCTTCCGGTGCAGCG
This sequence comes from Aliamphritea hakodatensis, assembly GCF_024347195.1. Lineage (NCBI taxonomy): Bacteria > Pseudomonadati > Pseudomonadota > Gammaproteobacteria > Oceanospirillales > Oceanospirillaceae > Aliamphritea > Aliamphritea hakodatensis. Next base: position 4,736,813 of record NZ_AP025281.1, on the reverse strand, counting down.
TCTTTACTGGCGGTGACGTTGACGTTTAAACCCTGAGACTGCAGATCGTTCAGCGCTGCTGTCAGTGCTTCACTGTGGTCCTGCGGAACTTCAATGATAAGAATACCGGCAAACTGGCCTGCCAGGCGGGACATGCTACTTTCCTGCCAGTTACCCTGGTGATTGGCGATGGTTTCGGACAACAGTTCAACTAAGCCGGGTTTGTCCTGTGCGATAACGGTTAAGACTAATGAAGTCATAGTCCTTTGCTCCTGTGTTATTACTACTTGGCGGTTAACCAATGTCTGGTGTCACGGGTGTGCCAGGCCCGCAAGCAACCTTAAGACAGCAAGATTGATACGTAATGTTGTTATGCACTCCAACATCAGAACATCTTTATTAAGGATAGTTACCCTGTAATGAAAGACATTCTTATTGCTCTCTGGCCCGTATTTATTTTGTTATTACTGGGATACACAGCGAAGCATAGCCAATTCTTACACAAGGCGTTCTGGGAAGCAGCAGAAAAAGCGACCTATTTTGTCCTTTTCCCTGTCCTTTTGGTTTATAAATTGTCGCAGGCGGACTTTTCCGGGGTTGATTTTGTCGATATCACCGGGCCGATGCTGGTGCTGACGCTGCTGTTCACTGCCGTACTGGCCGCAATACAAAGGCTGATCGGATTTGACTGGCCGGTGTTCAGTTCGCTGTATCAGGGAACGGTCCGGTTTAATACCTATGTGGGCTTCGCGGTGATTGCCAGTGTGCAGGGGGATGCAGGCGTCGCCATACTGGCGGTCTTGCTGGCGGTGATGATTCCCGCAGTGAATATTTTATCCGTGAGTGTGTTTGCGCTGGGCGGTGAAAATGTGTCCTGGCGGGGCGTGGGCAGCAACCTGCTGAGGAATCCGTTAATAATTGCCTGCGCACTGGGATTATTTTTGAACCTTAGCGGGTTTGGGTTGCCCACATTACTGGTATCCGTTGCAGATTTACTCTCAGCAATGGCATTACCGCTGGGCGTGCTCTGTGTCGGGGCCGGTTTGCAGCTCAGGCGTCTGAAAGTGACATCCACTGCACTGATGCTGAGTTGTCTGCTGAAGCTGTTACTGATGCCGCTGACAATGCTGGGGCTGGTCTGGTGGCTTGCTGAAGATACGGTTGTAGCAATAACCCTTATTATTTTCAGTGCCTTACCAACAGCGCCTTCTGCTTATATCCTGTCGCGACAGCTGGGTGGCGACAGCGAAGTGATGGCCGGGATTATATCCATACAGACCGTAATGGCATGTTTGAGTTTGCCAGTTATTTTAATGATTTGTACCGAAATACTCCTAAAATGAATTAGAAAACACGTCTAACTTACTAAAGTTATTATTTTTTTCTAATTATTGGTATAAACTTGCCGATATATATTGGGTAATTGCAGGGAAAAGCTTGCAAAAAAAACTCGTTATGGAAGACTTACCCGCTATTTTTTTGAGTGCCGAAAGTAAGAGAGGGCAAAAATACCATGAAGAAAGGGCCAGATATAATGGTGATTCTGGTTGCGGTATTTGTACTGGGAACCGTAATTACGGGTGTAACCAACAGCGATATCGAACTGGTTTCAGTGGTTAGTCAGGTATTCAGCGGCTAAACACAACCACCTTTCCTGATTGAGATAACCGGACCGGTTATCGGATCATGCCGGGGCTGTATCAGACAGCAGGCCGGCACTCCTTCCCCTAAAAAACACAGGCAGCACAGAGAATATCTCTATTTACTGCTGTAAAACGCCTGATCTGAAGCAATGCCTTCCAGTGGAATATCCCAGCTGGCAATTTCCAGTTTTTCAACCTTTTGCAGATCGTGGGCCAGACCAATCATCTTGGTACCGCCACCCTGGCGCCATTTTTGTTTGAACGAGAAAGTCCGGTCGTAATACCCGCCGCCCATGCCTAAACGGCCACCCTGCGGGTCAAAGGCCACCAGTGGCAGTAACACCAGATCCATCGCCCATGCAGGACGCCGTGGCTGTTTTACTTCAGCAGGCTCAAGGATCTTATATTTGTTGTTGTGCAGCCGGGTACGGCGGGTATAAGGCATAAACCATAAACGGTTATGTTTTACCGGGTGCAGAATAGGCAAATAACAGTTTTTACCCAGTGACCAGCACAGATCAATAATTGGCTTGGCATCGATTTCGCCGTCGCTGGCAAGGTAAATTGCAACGTTTTTACTTTTCTTGAAAGCAGGTAAACGGCGGATAGTGCGCAACAGGCCCTGAGCGGCTTGTTTATGTTGCTGTTCGGAAAGGCCTCGGCGCTTGCGACGCATATCACGGCGCAGGTTCTGGCGGTAATCGGCAGAAGATACAGACTGGTTCATACGTGAATATGACTCCCCAGGGCAATAGCGTTGGTTGTGGCCCTGAACCCGAAGGTTCAAGGTGGTAGCCTCTGAATAACATTAGGCTTTCCGTCATGCGGACATGCACACCCGTTAATCGAGAAGCTTCCTAAAGTGTGTTTATCGGCTCAAGGGACGTAACCAATCGACCGAGAAACCCTGGGGAGCTGCGAGCCATTATACTCCTGCATAACTGAATGTCAGGACTTGAAAAAAACTATTTCTGTGTTATTTACAGTGAGTTTTTTTCAGCTGTTGAGCAAGCAGCTGTCGGGGTTAATCCTGCTGTTTGGCGGCATCCAGAGTGGCCTGGATACGATCACTTAAGCGTTTGATATTATCACCCAGATTTTCCGGCTGTTGTTGTCTGAAAGCGATATATTCATGTGAAATATTCAGCGCCGCCATGATGGCAATACGCTCCATACCGATAATTTTGCCGGAAGACTTAATTTCCTGCAGTTTGCTGTTCAGGTGAGCAGCGGCTTGCTGTAATTCAGCTTCGGCTTCTTCCGGACAGGCTATCACGTACTCTTTGTCGAGTAGCTTTACCGCGATATTTTTAGCTTTACTCATGCTTCCTGTTCCAGTGATTTCAGGCGGGTGATCATCGCATCAACCCGTTTGCGGGTGTCGTTATGTAACTGCTGCAAACGGTTACGCTCTTCTTTCAGCTGCGTTTCCGACCGGTACAGGCGACGGTTTTCCAGTTCCAGACGCTGACAGTACTGGATCAGTTGCTCGACTTGGCTCTCAAGGGTGCGCAGATCTTGCTCGCTCATAACGGTTACCGGAGGTAAAAGGCTCTTGTTTAACATAGCTTTAAAGGCGAATGCAATGCAGGAAGGAAATTCACCGCCTCCCCGGGTTGTCCGCATAGAGAATGCTACCTGTTAATGCTAGGATGTAGAACATCTTCGCAACAGATTTCCTGTCATTTTGCATAGCCGGTTTGGGGTCAGGCATTCAGCTGCTTTCAGCGGTGCTGTCCGGGCTGAACAAACACTGTCCGTAACGGGCTATCTCACTGTTTCTTCAGGATTCTGTCGCGGTATTTTATTTTTACAGCGGGGCTGCCCGCCGCCTGACCGAGAATACTTATGAGCGTCGAAAATTCTCCTGAAGATTTTATTCCTGAATATTACGAAATTGCCGATGTGCTGGTGGCCGAAGACAGCATGTCGGTATCTGCAGCAGAAGTGCATGGTCTGCTGTGCGGATATCTCACCGCCGGTGCTGACTTTACCCAGGAGCGCTGGATGTTTGCCGCGCTGGAAATGATGGACGTCAGCAGCCTGAAGCATGAAAGCTCCCGGATTGCGCTGGTTGATCTGTACGAAGGCGTACTCAGTCAGATGAATAACCCGGATTTTACCTTCCGCCTGTTGCTGCCGGATGACGACCTCTCCCTGAATGAACGGGTGACGGCGCTGGGCAGCTGGTGTCAGGGCTTTCTGGTGGGGTTTGGTCTCAACGGTGCGCATACGGACAGCAGCCTGACCGATGATCAGCTGGAAGCGTTACGTGATCTGGAACAGATCTCCTGGGTCGAGCTGGATCAGGATGAAGACGACGAAGAAAACGAAAACGGCCTGATGGAATTGCAGGAATATGTGCGCATGGCGACACTGATGTTCTTCAGTGAATCCCATCCGGTGGAAAACAGTGGTGACACTGACCCGGAACAGCCGGTACTGCACTGAACCAGGGAATTTAAGGGCAACCGGCTATTCAGACGGTTGCTGATGCCGGATAATCAGCATACTGATGACTGCCGAGGCGAACCATGACCCGTATGACCTCTATACCTCTGAATGAGTTTAATGAACGCCGTCAGCGTTTACTGAACAGCCTGCCTGCCGGCGCGATCGCGCTGGTACCGGCAGCCACCATGCAACCGCGTAACTCCGACGTTGAATATCCCTTCCGGCAGGACAGCGATTTTTATTACCTGACCGGGTTTGATGAGCCGGACGCGCTGCTGGTACTGCTGCCGGGTGAAACGCCGCAAAGCATTCTGTTCTGCAGAGAGCGGGATAAAACCATGGAAATCTGGCACGGTTACCGTCTGGGGCCTGAACGGGCTGTGGCGGAACTGGGGGTGGATAAAGCCTTTGCCAATGACGAGCTGGATCAGCAGTTACCGGAACTGATGCTGGGGCGGGATCAGATTGTGTACGCCGCCGATAAAACCGGCCTGGAAACGCAAATCCGGCAGTGGCGCGACAGCCTGAAAATGGCCAAGCGTCAGGGTAAACAGGTGCCCACCGGTACCCAGCAACTGGATGGCCTGCTACATGAAATGCGGCTGTTCAAATCGGCGAATGAGATTGCGGTCATGCGTGAAGCGGGCCGGATTTCTGCCGGCGCACACGCCAAGGCCATGCAACACTGCCAGCCGGGCGTCACTGAATATCAGCTGGAAGCGCGGCTGAATTTCCACTTTGCCATGAATGGTTGCCGGCAACCGGCGTACCCGGCGATTGTCGGTGGCGGTGAGAATGCCTGTGTACTGCACTATGTTGAAAACAGTGAAGTATTGAAAGACGGTGATCTGGTACTGATAGACGCCGGTGCCGAGCTGGACTATTACGCCAGCGACATCACGCGTACCTTCCCTGTATCCGGCCGCTTCAGTCCGGAACAGAAAGCCCTGTACGAACTGGTGCTCAAAGCGCAGCTGGCCTGCATTGACATGATTAAGCCCGGCGTACTCTGGCAGGACCCGCACGATCTGTCGGTTGAAATACTGGTGGATGGGCTGATCGAACTGGGCATTCTTAAGGGCGAGCGGGAAGAACTGATTAAAACCGAAGCCTACCGGGAATTTTATATGCACCGCCTTGGCCACTGGCTGGGGATGGATGTACATGACGTGGGCGATTACAAATTGTCCGGCGAGTGGCGGCCGCTGCAGCCGGGCATGGTGCTGACGGTTGAGCCGGGGCTGTATATTGCACCGGATAATACCGACGTGGACGCCCGCTGGCGGGGTATAGGCATCCGCATTGAAGACGATGTGGTCGTAACGGAAGACGGCTGTGAAGTGCTGTCTGCCGGTGTCCCCAAGCACGTAGATGACATCGAAACCCTGATGGCAGCACAGGCAGATAACTGATGAACAGCCACTACGACATTGTCATCGTCGGTGGCGGAATGGTCGGTGCCAGTCTGGCGGCGGCTCTGATTCAGGCCAGCCAGACACTGGGTCTGAAAATTGCCATCATCGAGGCCCACGCCTTACCTGAATCGGCCGTTGAAGGGTATCAGCCAAGTTACGATGCCCGCTCCACGGCGCTGGCCTACGGCAGCCGGGTTATTTACGAGCGTATGGGGCTGTGGGATACCCTGCAGACCCATCTGGCGGCGATCAGCGATATTCACGTCTCGGATCAGGGCCGTTTCGGTATGACCCGCCTGCATGCGGCCGATGAAAATGTACCGGCGCTGGGATACGTGGTAGAAAACCGCTGGCTGGGGCAGGTCTTGCTGAACCGCTTACAGGCAGATGACGTAACCAATATAGAATTTATTTGCCCGGCTACCGTGACTGACATTCAGCCGGCAGCAGAAAACATGCAACTGCAGCTGGAACATGCCGGTGAGAGCACGCAATTAACTGCGGAGCTGGTGGTCATGGCCGATGGTGGCCGCTCGCCACTACGCCAGAAAATGGGCATTGGCTATCAGCAGCAGGATTATCAACAACACGCCATCGTCACCAACCTGACGCCGGGTCAGCCCCATAACGGGATGGCTTATGAGCGATTCACCCGGAATGGCCCGATGGCGCTGTTACCGCTGGAAGATCAGAACGGTGAACCCCGGGTAGCGTTAGTCTGGACGGTACCGTCCGAACAGCTGGATGAAACACTGGCCCTGAGTGATGAAGACTTCATGGCCCGCCTGCACGACACCTTCGGCTACCGGCTGGGATATTTTCAGCGGGTGGGCGAGCGGCATCATTACCCTCTTAAACTGACCTTTGCGGAAGAACAGGTACGCAGCGGTCTGGTACTGCTGGGCAATGCCGCCCATGCATTACACCCGATTGCCGGGCAGGGCTATAACCTGGCCTTACGCGGTGCGGTACGGCTGGCGGAATACATCATTCAGACCAAACAGCAGGGGCAAGCGCTGGGGCAACTGGCAGACCTGCAGGCATTTCAGGAACAGGTGCGGGGCGATCAGCAGAAAACTGTGGGCTTCAGCGATCAGACCATGAAACTGTTCTCCAATAACCAGCCATTGCTGGCGCTGGGCCGCAGTGCCGGTTTACAGGTCATGGATACCTGCCCGTTACTGAAAACGGTATTTGCCCGCAGTGCGATGGGGCTGGATATCGCCGCGCCGGACTTGCAGGCACGACCGGCAGCACCTTCTGTAGCAGATAAAGCATAGAGGCCTTTTGTGAGCGAACATCAGCAACAGCATACAGAACAGGTAGATATCGCCATTGTCGGCGCCGGTATGGTGGGCATGACACTGGCATGCCTGCTGGCAGACAGCGGCCTGCGTGTAAGAGTGATTGAAGCCCGCGACAGCGACCGGCAAAGCCTGATTGATGCCGAGCAGCAACAGCGCAGTAACGATTTTGATAACCGGGTCAGCGCGTTAACCATTGCGTCGCAGCAGATCCTGAACCATGCAGCAGCCTGGCCGTTAATGCAGAACATGCGGGTTACGCCTTATACCCGTATGGACGTCTGGGACGGCGAAGGCAGCGGCAACATTCAGTTTAACAGCCATGAGCTGCAGGAAAGCTGTCTGGGGCATATTGTGGAAAACCGGGTCACCCTGGCGGCGCTGTATCAGGCCAGCCTGAACATGCCGGCCATTGAATGGCAATCCGGCAGCCGGCTGACCGGTCTGTCAGAGTGCGATACAGATACTCCGGACCCATCCCGTACCCTGAGTTTTGCCGATGGCTCTTCCCTGAGAGCCAGGCTGGTGATCGCCGCTGATGGGGCGATGTCCAACACCCGCCGTCTGGCGGACTTACCCATGTGGGAATGGGATTATGGCCACCATGCCATTGTGACCACCGTACACATCGCGGAAGGCCATCAGCATACCTGCTGGCAGCGCTTTACCGACGACGGTCCGCTGGCGTTTCTGCCGGTCTCCGGGGCAGACGATCAGCACGGCTCGATTGTCTGGTCCACCTCACCGGATCATGCCAAAGCGCTGATGGAACTGGATGATGACGCCTTCTGTCAGGCCCTTGAACGGGCCATTGAAGGCCGGCTGGGCACAGTCTCGGCACCGCAGCCGCGTATGTCGGTGCCCCTGCGCCAGCGCCATGCCAGCCGGTATGTGCAGGCCGGATTTGCCGCCATTGGTGATGCCGCGCACACCATACACCCATTGGCCGGGCAGGGCGTTAACCTTGGCTTGCTGGATGCCGCCGTACTGGCAGAAGTGATTCTTGATGCCCGGGCCAATGGCGAAAGCTGGCAGAGCGATTACGTTCTGCACCGTTATCAGCGCCAGCGGCAGGGGGAAAACCTCAAAATGGCGGCCTCAATGGAAGGCTTTAAGCGGCTGTTTGCCACCGATGCTGCTGTACCGCGCCTGCTGAGGAATATCGGCATGAGCCTGATGAATCAGGCCCCGATGGTGAAGAACCATATTGTTCAGCAAGCCATGGGCCTGAGCGGGAATTTGCCACGGTTTGCCCGGCGCAGCTGATTTCTTCGGCAGACAGTTATGTTATCTGGTCGCCGGGACAGGTAGAATGGCCGCCTCTGAAACAGTGCATAAATATAGTCTGGAATGATCTGAGGCAAGGGCGCTGTGGCACGAATTATTTATCCTGTCACTGGTCTGATGGGAGACAACTGGCCATCGTTATAAAGATGGTCTAGAAATAAATGATGTCCGGCTGTGTATGCAGTCAGATATCCGCAATTAAGTATGTACAGCGTTTGACGTTGTGGTGCCTTTTCAGTGTCGGAAAGGGCCGGTTTTTAACTTTCATTTAGGAACAGAGAAATGAGTGATATCCCTAGCGAATTAAAGTATGTGTCCAGCCACGAGTGGATTCGTCATGAGGGCGATGGGGTGGTCACTATCGGTGTTACCGATCACGCGCAGGAGCTGCTGGGTGATGTGGTATTTGTGGAGCTGCCTGAAGTAGGTTCAGAGTTTGCCATTGGCGATGACATGGGTGTGGTTGAGTCTGTTAAGGCCGCATCTGATATTTACGCTCCGCTGTCCGGTGAAGTGATTGCTGTTAACGAAGGCCTGGAAGATGAGCCTGAACAGGTCAACAGCGACCCGTACGGTGACGGCTGGTTCTTCCAGCTGCGGGTTAGCGCTGAAGAAGAACTGGAAGGTCTGCTGGACGCAGAAGCTTACGCTGAACTGTGTGAATCTGAAGAGTAATTCAGAAGCCGCAGTTCTGAGCCTCGCCTGATGGCGGGGCTTTGTTGTTTATACGGTATTGCATATACCGTGAAAGGTGGCCGGAAAACCCCGGTTGCTGTTATCTGAGAGTGGAAAAATTTTGCAAGTATTACGATTAAACAGTGGCGCAGATAAACGTCTGCGCGGTGGCCATGTCTGGATCTACAGCAACGAGGTAAATACCAAGGCAACGCCGCTGAAACAGTTCGCTGCCGGTGAACAGGTGGTGGTTGAAACCGCCAACGGAAAAGCACTGGGCATTGCATATGTAAACCCGAACACCCTGATCTGCGCCCGGCTGATCAGCCGTTCTGTGAAGCAGACCATGGATCAGTCGCTGCTGGTGCACCGCCTGAAGGTTGCGCTTTCGCTGCGTGAAGCCTGCTTCGATCAGCCGTGTTACCGGCTGGTGTTTGGCGACAGTGACGGCCTTTCCGGGTTAGTGATCGATCGCTATTTCGATATTTTTGTCGTGCAGATCTCCACCGCCGGTATGGAAGCGCTGAAAGATGAAATTCTTGCCGCGCTGCTGAAAGTCTTCAAACCGCAGGGCGTTCTGTTCCGCAACGACGGTAAGATGCGCGACATGGAAGGCCTGGAAAGCTACGTTGAAACCGTTTACGGCGAAGTACCGGACATGGCACCGCTGATGGAAAACGGCGTACCGCTGGTGGCGCCTGTTAAGGCTGGCCAGAAGACCGGCTGGTTCTACGACCACCGTCTGAACCGCGCCCGTATGCAACAGCACGTAGCCGGTAAAAAAGTACTCGACCTGTTCAGCTACGTGGGTGGCTGGGGCGTACAGGCACTGGCGGCCGGTGCTGACCATGTAACCTGTCTGGATGCCTCTGAATTTGCGCTGGACGTGGCGGAAGAAAACGCCCGCATCAACGAAGCGGCAGACCGCTTTACCACCATGCAGGGCGATGCATTCGACGGCTGCAAGATGCTGCTGGAAGAAGGCGAAAAGTTCGATGTAGTGATCCTTGATCCGCCGGCGTTTATTCAGAAGCGTAAAGATATCCGCAACGGTGAACAGGCATACCGCCGCATGAACCAACTGGCAATGCGTCTGGTTGCCAAGAACGGCATTCTGGTTTCTGCATCCTGCTCCATGCACCTGCAGCGTGACCGTCTGGTGGATATGATCCGCTCAGAAAGCCGCGCGCTGGACCGTCAGGCACAGATCTTTGATCAGGGCCATCAGGGCGGCGACCACCCGGTACATCCGGCAATTCCGGAAACCGATTACCTGAAGTCATATTTCGTTCGTCTGCTGCCGGTATAACCGCAGCCGTAACAAAGAGGAAACGCCATGCGCTATAACCTGTTGGGTGACAGTGATCTGAACGTCAGCCGGGTATGTCTGGGCACCATGACATACTCACAGGACAACACCGAAGCAGAAGCCTTTGCCCAACTGGATTATGCCTTTGAGCGTGGCGTTAACTTTGTCGATACTGCGGAAATCTACCCCGCACCGGTGAATGAAAGCCTGCAGGGTCAGACTGAAGTCATCATCGGCCGCTGGATGCAGCAACGGGGTAACCGGGATAAAGTCATACTGGCTACTAAAGTGGCCGGCCCGGCGGAAATGACCCGCTTTATGCGCCCGGATATCCACTTTGATGAAGCCAATATCCGTGCAGCCGTTGAAGGCAGTCTGGAACGCTTACAGACCGACTACATCGACCTGTATCAGCTGCACTGGCCCGACAGAGCCACTAACTTCTTCGGCCAGTTGAACTACACCCACGCGCCGCAGCACGACGGCACCGCCATGCTGGACACCCTGAAAGTGCTTAAAGCGCTGGTGGATGAAGGCAAGATCCGTTACATCGGCCTGTCGAATGAAACCCCGTGGGGCGTCATGAGCTTTGTGAAGTACGCTGAAATACTCGGCCTGCCGAAAGTGGTCAGCGTGCAGAACCCGTACAGCCTGCTGAACCGTTCCGATGAAGTGGGGCTGACGGAAGTATTGCTGCGGGAAAACGTGCCTATGCTGCCGTACTCGCCGCTGGGCTTTGGTGTGCTGTCCGGTAAATATCTGGATGACCAGTGGCCGGAAGGCGCCCGCCTGACCCTCTATAAACAGTTTGGCCGCTATATTCAGCCGGCAGGTGTGGCCGCTACCCGCGACTACGTGAGCCTGGCCCGGCAACATGGCTGGAACCCGGCGCAAATGGCGCTGGCCTATGTGGACAGCCGTGACTTTGTTGCCAGTACCATTATCGGTGCCACGCAAATGCCACAGCTGGAAGCCAATATTGATGCCTTTGAAATGCAACTGTCTGCAGAACTTTCAGAACAGCTGGAAGTGCTCGGGAAACTGCATTCCAACCCCTGCCCGTAAGCCGCGGATTAACCTCTGAGTCACCATCTTATGAAACCCGGTTTTGCCGGGTTTCTTTCTAAATACGGCATTGCTTAGTAGTATGTGAGCAGCTGTGCCGCTTCAGCACGCTATAAAAACCTATAAAAATAACAGCAGAGGTTTTTGTAATGTCGCAGGTAAAACCTGAAATTCCCGCCCCGATGCTGGCCCGCTGGCAGCGTCTGGTAGACCTGATGGGGCGTATCACCGATACCCCCGCTGCTCTGATCACCCGGATCAAACCCCGGGATATCGAAATGCTGGTGAGCAGTGATACCGCCGGCAATCCTTACTGTGCCCACGAAGAAAGTCCGCGTAACTGCGGGCTTTACTGTGACCGGGTGATCGATACCCGTGAACCCCTGCTGGTCACCGACGCACAGCTGGATAAAGAATGGCGGGATAACCCGGACATGGTACTGGGGCTGTCATTTTATCTGGGCTACCCGCTGAGCTGGCCCGACGGCGAACCCTTTGGCACCCTGTGTGTACTGGACGTGCGGCATAACCTGCAGGCGCAACAATACAAAGGGCTGTTGGAAGAATTCCAGTTGCTGGTAAACGGCGACCTGCAGTTTCTGTTCCGCCAGCAACAGCAGCGCACCGAGCAGCAGATACTGGAACAGGCCTTACAGCAACAGCGCTTTGAAGTGCGTGCCCGGGCGAACGATCTGGAAGAAATTAACACCGCCATGCGGGTGCTGCTGAATCAGCGGGAACAGGATAAGCAAGCGCTGGAAACAGAGATCTACGCCAGTATCGAGCACCTGTTACAGCCCTGGTTACGTAAGCTGGAAAGCAGCGGCTTAACGGTGGAACAGCAGGAATATCTCGGCCGTATCCGCGAACAGTTAGGGGCGGTGCGGCACCCGAAGAATACCTCACTGGCCCGGCTAACCCCCACAGAGCAGCAGGTTGCCGTGGCGATTGGCAACGGTTTATCCAGCAAGGCTATTGCGCAGCAGATGCATCTGGAAAAAAGTACCATCGACTTCCACCGCCGTAATATCCGCGAAAAGCTGGGGCTGGCCCGTTCAAGCGTGACCCTCAAGCAATATTTGCTGGCAGCCAGCCAGTAAAAAATAGGGGGATGCCCCCTTATTTATCACCTATTTTCCCCTGCTTCTAAGGGGGAATGAATTATTCAATGATGGTGGTTCCTGCGTCAGGCAATTCGGCCTGACGTGCGGTAGCAGGAGACAATCATGAATAAAAACAACAAACTGATCCGATATTTTGCCCCCGCGTTACTGGCGTGCAGCCTGGCCGGCGGTGTTCAGGCGGAGTCCCGTTCGTGGACATTCACCGAGAACAATAACAAGGTTATTGAAGCCCAGAAAAACGGCGGAGACCCGTCGAAGCCCGGTGATGTCACCATCGACTTCTTTGGCCATATGGCATTTCGTATCACCTCTCCGGACGGCCTGAAGATAATGATCGACCCGTGGCGTAATGACCCGTCCGGTTACTGGGGCGTCTGGTTCCCGGAAGAATTCCCGGAAGTGCCCGTCGATCTGGTGTTATCCACCCACGCACACTTTGACCACGACGCCGTATACCGCCCCCATGCCATTCAGGTGCTGGAACGGCTATCCGGTGAATATAAGCTGGGCGACGTAAAAGTCACCGGGCTGGCAGACAAGCACATGTGTGCGTCCAAAGGCTGGTATAAGTGGACCGAAGCCGATGAAGAATTCGGTCAGGACTTCTGCGCCAAAGAAAACTTCCTGCACATGGACAACTATATTCAGGTGATCGAAACCGGCGGCATTAAAATTGCCCACTGGGGTGACAACCGGCCAATCCCTGCAGACCATGTGGAAGACGTACTGAAAACGGTCGATGTACTGATCATGAACATCGACGGCTCCCAGCATATTCTCAGCTATGAAGACGTAGACACCGCGCTGGAGCGTTACCAACCGAAAGTGGTTATCCCCGGCCATTACTACACCAAAGGTGCCAGCAGCGTGCTGACAACCCTGAGCTCTGCCGACGAATGGGTCGATGCCCAGCCGAATGTGGATAAACTGGAAAGCTCTCGCCTGGTTCTGAATCCGGACAAGATTAAAGACATGAATGAGCAAGTGATGTATTTCGGGATGAATCACACCAAAGAGTAAAGTTATACAGAATATCTGTGGATAAAGCTGTGCAGATACTCTGGGTGTTTACAGCGGAACGGCCAGACATCATTGCTGGCCGTTTTTGTGTATTTAATGAACGGAATGAACGGCGTTGGAGGGAGCGTTATGACAGGGCGTAAGAAACACTGCCGATTATATCAGCGGATAAAAAAACAGCCTGCGGGGCAGGCTGACTTTCAGTGATCAGGCGGTCTTTGCATCGTGCTGATGGATATCGTCTTCAGCAGGCTCCATCACACTCCACTGATGTGGTACATGTGAAAGCCGGATCAGGTGCTTACAGGCCTGGCACTCGTAAATGGTGTCATTGAACACGTGGTTTCTTTCAACCAGGTTCTCGTGCAATGTAACCAGTTGGCGACGCACCAGTATGAAGCAGTCACTGCATAATCGCTTGTTTTCCATCTTACCTATCACTCCATCGATTCTTCATCGTGTCACTGTGCCGGCAAGTCCAATATGCAGCACATTTTTTCAGTCTCACACATAGAATAATATATATACAGTCGCGAGAAAATAAAAACTGCACATTAATTAATCATTAACTGCTTTATCGGCAGTAATGGCGGGGCTTTTAGGCAAATTTACAGTGCACAAAACCCACCGCGAAATGGCGCTGCCAACTTGGGTAATCAGGCTAACCAAAGTGGGTTTTTGTTGTGTTTCATGAACTTAAAATATACCCAGTGGCTGTTACTGGCTGAAATAAAAAAGCACTGCCTGAGCAGTGCTTTTTTGTTTGAAACAGGCCATCTGACGCCGTGGATTTATACCAGCCGGCGGCAGCGGATAGTGCCCGGAACGTGCTTCAGCTTGTACAGCGCCACGTCTGAACAGTCAGCATCCACCTCGATCACGACATAACCCACGTTCTCGTTCGTCTGCAGGTACTGACCGCTAACGTTGATGTTGTTCTCAGAGAACACTTCGTTGATCGCGGTTAGCACACCCGGCTTGTTCTCGTGAATGTGCAGCAGACGGTGAACATCCGGATGCTCTGGCAGGGCAACTTCAGGGAAGTTAACCGAGCTGACAGAGGTACCGTTATCACTGTACTTGATCAGTTTTTCAGCCACTTCATAGCCGATGTTTTCCTGGGCTTCCATGGTGGAGCCGCCCACGTGTGGGGTCAGGATCACGTTATCGAACTCACGTAACGGCGAGATGAACTCATCATCGTTGGTACGTGGCTCAACCGGGAATACATCAATGGCGGCACCCAGCAGGCGCTGTTCACTTAATGCACCGCACAGAGCATCGATATCCACAACGGTGCCGCGGGCCGCGTTAATGAAGATCGAACCGTGCTTCATCTCAGCAAACTGTGCAGGGCCCATCATATTTTTAGTAGCCCGGGTTTCCGGTACATGCAGGGAAATGATGTCACAGGTATTCAGCAGCTCTTTCATGCTGCCAACCTGTACCGCATTACCCAGTGGCAGTTTAGTCACGGTATCGTAGAAGAGTACTTCCATACCCAGTGACTCAGCCATCACACTCAGCTGTGAACCGATGCTGCCGTAACCGACAATGCCGAGTTTCTTACCACGGATTTCATACGAGTTTTTCGCCGACTTCTGCCATACACCCCGGTGGGCCTTAGCGCTCTTCTCCGGCACGCCGCGAAGCAGCAGGATGGACTGAGCAATTACCAGCTCGGCAACCGAGCGGGTGTTGGAATAAGGGGCATTGAATACCGCAACACCGCGCTGGATAGCTGCATTCAGATCAACCTGGTTGGTGCCGATACAGAAGCAGCCCACGGAGATCAGTTTTTCAGCAGCAGCAAACACTTTCTCAGTGAGCTGGGTGCGGGAACGGATACCGATAAAACGTACATCTTTAATACGTTCAATCAGTTCATCTTCCGGTAAGGAGCCGGTCAGATATTCAATGTTGGTGTAACCTTGCGCGTTTAGCGTATCCAGTGCGGACTGGTGGACGCCCTCTAACAGCAAAATTTTGATTTTGCTTTTATCCAGAGGTGTATGTTGGTTCATCTTCCGAAGCTCGTAGTATGTCTAATTGTGGGGTCTGACTGCTCAGTCTCGTGCCGAAACCTATGTAAACCAGTGTAGCTGACGGAATACATCAATCAGGGGGCGCATATTAGCATAAGTGTGTCGCTTTTGGATTGTTAGATGTTGTTCTGAGTGGAAAAAAATTCAATATATTATGAGAAGGCTTCATAAGGTGTTGATTGTTGGTAGACCTTAGAGTGAGTTGGGCAGGTAAATTCCATTATGTTGGTATTTAGGCAGGGGGGCAGTGAAAGAATAGGGCCGAACGGTTGAGGCCGAAGTTATCCGCTCTGTGTATAAGGTCCGGTATGTCGGATCATTTTATATGGCAGTGTTTCCTGAAGAGGTGCGTCGATGTACTCAAGGTCATAGCACTGATCCTTTTGAACTTTAGATAAATCGAAAGGATAGTTTGATCTAACGTAATGATTGTAATGTAATTTTATACGTTCATTGTCCACGTAGCCTCTGAGGATAGGTTTTTTACCTCCTCTGGTTTTTAACACATGAATACTTGTCACACAAAAGTTGCCTGACTTTTTATAGTCCAGATACGCATGGTTTTCGAAGTAATCCGTGTAGCCAATGTAGCTTGCTCCCAACAACAAAAGGATGCCAAACCATCTTTCACCTTTTCTAAAACAAAGAAATAGGCCTGCTATGGCCATAAATGTTGTAATACTGCCCACGTCTTAGCTTTCCTTATACATTCCTTGTTGATACGTGCATTACACATCCATTCTTGATGAATGATTCAACAGTACATCATCCCTTTGAAGACGTCATTAACACCCGGACTGCCTTGGGATCTATGACCTAAATGACTTCTGTTATGGCTACGAACCTCACTTCTTAAGTATCGAATAGGCAGTGCTGATAACCTAAGAGGGCGTTGGTTGGTTCGAAACAGGCTTTGAAGATAACAGGGTCTCTAGCGCTAGCGCATTAAATCAGATTTGTGACTACATGCTATGGACGGTTACAGCATCTACATTCACACCCAGAAACCTGAACGCAGATAGTAGAGGGTCAAGCAGGTGCGCTGGTGGATATTCGGCTCGGCCCTTAAATAAACAAAACCTGCCCCCGCGACTATGTACTTCAGGTAAGGCGTAAGGTCAGGCTGATCCGGTATATTCTTTGCCCCCTGATGCTTTATCTTTATGATGGCCGGGTTATTCATCAGAGTGCGGGCGTATTCAATGAAAGTGCCGTTGATTGTTATTGGTTTGTGCGTGTTAATCAGCCTTGTGCCCAGTGCCAGCCGGACTGTGGGTTTAGCGAGCGACGGCTATGGTCTGGTGACGTTAGCGGTCTTGAAGGGTGAAGAGTTTAGCGCGAACCCTTACGACGCCAACGGCTATCTGCTTAGCCCGGCTGCCGCCGTCTGGATGATGAAAACCTTTGATTACCCCTACGGGCGTTGCAGCCATTTATCGGAAAAAATCAATATTTGTGGTGCGCCCCTTGTTGCCTGGCAGGGGCGGATGCTGAACTCTATTGATGATGGCCAGCGCAGCGAAGGCGGGGCGTTAGCTGCCGAGGTAGACCGTGCCGAGCAACGTGCATATTCATTGCTGGCGGTGTTAATTGCCCGCGGGGAATCGGTTGATGCGCCACTGGATGGTTTTACACCGTTGCATCAGGCGGTACTGTTTAATAATCCCAAGTATTTTAAGCTGTTACTGGCGGCGGGCGCAGATCTGCAGGCAAGGCTTGATACACCTGATGCGGATTATCATGATCTGACAGTGGCTCAGTACATCCGCTTTCTTGAGGCTAAAGGGCTGAATGATCTGAGCGAACTGAAACGGCTGGCTGACTAAAAGCTCCTGTTCACAAGCCAGAAAAGTGCCGTGCCATTTCAAACCGTAATAGCAGCGGCCGTTATTATGGGGAAGCGCCGGGGCTGTCCTGTTAGCTTCGCCAGCCGGATCGGTTAACAGGCAAGGCCTGATCCGTTTTTCATCCATTTGCATACCGGAGTGAGCGAATGCCTGTTATAGATAAGGACGTTATCGAAAGAATCAGCCGGGAAACTGAAGCGGCATTGGTGAATAAAGATGAAGCAGGGTTATTAAAGTACATACATCCGACATCCTGTATCACCATTCAGGGTAAACGCGTGACCTATGACGAGTACCGCGGCCTGCTGAAGATGACGTTTCAGGCTCTGGAAACGGCCGATGTGAACAGCGAGCAAGTATCCCTGTTCGTAGATCACGACAGGAACATCGCAACACTGGAGACAAAAACCGTCGCCATCATGCGTATGATGGGAATGACGGTTAAAGATACCTCCCTGAACCGTACAACATACGGCGTGATTGATGGCGAGGTTAAAGTGATCGAATCAGAAGATACGGCGATCAGTTCTGAGGTGCTGGAATAAAACATCAGTGTCTTTCACGCCCGTCACTTAAGAGCGGCCAATAAGGTATTCAGGATGAAGATGATTATTGAAGCGATAAAGTTCAAGCAATGGGCTGACCAGCGTACTCTGGCGGCGATTGAACAGGTCGACAGCAACGCCTTTCCCCGCGAATACGCCTTTATGCTGCAGCAGATTAACCACATGGTGATCGTGCAGGACTTATTTCAGGCACGATTAACCGACTCTCCTGTGCCGCATAAGCACACCAATAGCGAAACAGTCCCCGCCTTTGAAACACTGAATGAAAGGCTGACAGCCTCGGGCCAGTGGTACCGGGAATACGCCAATACGTTGAGTGATGAAGCTGGGCAAAGGGTAATCGCATTCACCTTTGCTGACGGTAAGGCTGGCAAGCTATCGGTTGAAGAAATCCTGTTTCATATCGTTAGCCACAGCTCATATCACAGAGGCTCAATCGCCAACGCATTAGATCAGGCCGGTGTACCACATCCTGTGGACGGTTACGGCATCTACATTCACGACCAGGAACCTGCGCGCAGGCAGTAAGGCTTGTTGTGGGTGTGTTGGCGGTGGCTTGTCTCTGTCTTATTGGTTAAGGCAAAAGGCAAGACCTGACCCAAATCCTTCCCTGTGGACGGTTACGGTATCTACATTCATGAACAGGAACCTGAACACAGACACTAAGGCTTGTTGTGGGTGTGTTGGAGTGGAGTGGACTCTGCTTCGTTTGATTAGGTAAAAGGCAAGACCTGACCCCGTTCCCACGGAGAGTCGAATGACGCGCTTACCGTGGGGGGGCTTTCTGGCCGTACGTCCAAAATCTACGCTGAATACTATCTTTCTGATAGACATGAAATTGTCCTCATTATTCCATGCTGTATAGGTCAGGCTACCGGAAGTCGTAGCTGCGAGTTACCTATAAGAAAAATATTTGAATTAATCAGAATGATTTATGGGTGTTTAATTTTTGTACAACTCTGAGTCAATTGAAGGCTAACTGATACCAAGATGATACTGTTTTTTGAGGGAAAAAAGTGTTAGATGGAGGCGCGTAATTTAGGGTATATATTAGTTAAAACTTTGATAATAAACAGTAATATCAGGATAGGTTTAATGAAAGTTTGCTTTATTTGGGTAAGCAGTTTTAGAGAGTTCAGTGATTTTAGTGTTAATTTGTCTAGTGAAACTAGCTTTAAATATTGCAGTAAGTCAAGGAAATTAACAAAGAAAGATCAAGAAAGCTTATCAAGTGATTTTTTTGGTAATAACGTTGAAGAAGTAACAGGTATTATAGGTAAAAATGGGGTTGGTAAAAGTAATATATTAGAGCTTATTTGTATTCTGGCTAAAGGGAATAAATTAAAAATCAATAGTGATTACATATTTGTCATAAAAGTAAATGATAAATATTGTTGCTATCATTATTATAAGGATGGTAAATCATTAAAAGTTGACAGTGATGTAAGTGTTTCTGAGTATAATGGTAATATCGATAATCTAAAAGCAATATATTTTTCTAATGTTTTTGATGGAAGAAGACATAGCTTTGATCGAAGTGTATCTGATATATCTACTAACTCAATGAAAAAAAATTACGATCAATATGGCTTTTTTAATAAACAGATTTCATTTATATCTTCAAGATTTTTTAAAAAATTAGAAATTGATCTTCCAAGCTCAGTTGTTATTAGTTTA
Organism: Aliamphritea hakodatensis; assembly: GCF_024347195.1. Taxonomy (NCBI): domain Bacteria; kingdom Pseudomonadati; phylum Pseudomonadota; class Gammaproteobacteria; order Oceanospirillales; family Oceanospirillaceae; genus Aliamphritea; species Aliamphritea hakodatensis. The sequence goes on along the minus strand of NZ_AP025281.1, from coordinate 4,717,403 downwards.
AATTACAGTGGTTCGATAAATTTACATCATAAAAGCTCATTGTTAGATGAATATACTGCCTATTATTTATCAGAAACTTATAAGCTTTTTGTTAATAGATTGAATAATTTAAAACCTGAAAGTAAATTTATAAATACTTTGAGATTAAAGTTTTATATATGGTTGATGAGTCAAATATCAAAAAATTCAATAATTGAAAAGGCAGTTCTAAAACAATTTTATGACTTAGTTGAAGAAGAATTATTTGATTTAAAGACAGATAGGTTTACTTATAATCTACTCTTCAAGGTTAAAATTGAAATTATTCCTTTGTTATATGAATTTGAGGAAAATGAAAGAGGCTCAGGTTTTATTGATGTAGATAAGATTTCTAGAATGATAAATTTTTTGATTCATATCAAGAGATCCTTTCCGAGCTCAATGATGACTCATTTTAAAGAAGGTGCTAGAGGTAAAGGACAAGATTATTATAGCTTAGAGTACTCTTCTCTTTCTTCAAAAAAGTTTATTAATAGAGTATCAGATATTTTTGGAAACATTAATATCCTCGGTATGGAATGGTCAGGTATTAGTTCAGGTCATAGAGCGTATTTGAATTTATTTAGTCTTATATATCATGAAATAAAAGTATCTAGAAGTGATCATATTTTATTATGTATCGATGAAGGTGACTTGTATTTGCACCCGAAATGGCAGATAGAGTTTTTTGATAGACTATTAAACTTCCTGCAAAGTGTGACAAAAAATAAAATACAGTTAATCTTAACATCGCACTCACCATTCTTGGTCTCTGATTTGCCAAATAATAATTTAGTTATTTTAAATAAATCTGAAAATACACAAAAAATAGAACAAGTTGATATAGGTTCAAATACATTTGGAGCTAATTTATATGATCTATATTCAAACGCTTTTTTCTTGAATAGCTCAAAAGTTGGATTGTTTTCATTTAAGAAAATACAAGAATTAATCGAGATTTTAGAAAAAGCAGAGTTAAACAGCCAGAATAAAGAGTATGCACGAAAAATAACACGTCAAATAGGTGATGAGGTTCTAAAATATAAGATAACAGGATTGATTAATAATGATTAATCTTAAGGATAAAATAAACTCAAGAAATGATCTTTTACTAAATGAAGTTCTTGAGTCTTATTGGAATGGTTTGAATAAAAAAACTGCTAAAGGAGATTATTATAGGAATTCTTTAATCTCTAAGTGTGAAAAAGTCCTAATAAAAATCAAAACAAAAAAGTATTTAAAGGATGTGGCAGATAATTGTAATGAAACAAGAAATAGACATAAGGGGCTGATTGAGTTTTTTATGGAGAGTAATCATAAAAACTTAAGCAGATTAATAAAAGGTAATCCCAATGAATTGTCGGTAATAAAAAATGAAATTTTAAAAATAATAAAGGAGGATGATGTTTGCTCTCTAATCAAAGGTCAGTATACACAAACTGAGTTTGGAAAGATTTTGTCTGAGGATATTTTTAGCTATAAGTCTTTTAGAAGTTCAAAGTTATGCAGGGATATTTTAGTAAGATTAGGATTTACCAGTGTTTCTTGCCCATATTGTAATTTAAATAAGTTAAGTGTTATCAATATAACTAACACCACATCAACAAGTCAGAAAAATAAAGCTTTATTAGATCTTGATCATTTCTATCCGAAAGTAATTCATCCATATTTTTCATTGTCATTTTATAATTTAATACCATCTTGCCATGACTGTAATTCTTCAATAAAAAAAGAAAAGAAATTTTCAATTGAAACTCATATAAATCCTTATCATGAATCTTTTGATGATATATATAAGTTTGAGTTATCATTAGATTCTTTACATAATAAAAAAGCTGAAAAGGTAGAGTTGAAAAAAATAACAAAGTTAAATGATAGCACAGCTAATGATTTATTGTTGTTAGATAGATATAATAATAATATCAGTGAAGTCGAAGGATTAGTTGATTTTTTTTACAAGAATCAACATAGTCTTCAAGGTGAAAATAAGGAGTATTTTATCGATTTATTAAGTAATGTAAGTAATGTTTTATTTGATAAAATGGATATTAATAAATTTTGTTATTCGAAAATTAAACGTGACCTTTTACGTCAGTTAGATATACATAACTTACTTGATATAAAATGATAAATTTCACAGGAGTTTTTTAAGAAATGATAAGAAAACAGATAATTCCTGTGATCAGATAATCCATTACGCTGCCTATGCGTTTCCATGTTTTGCATGCGCCCCGCTGGCTATTACTTTAGCCAGCGTTCCCTGATCCTTTGCGCTATCGAGTATTTGTCCCGGTTTCTCCGGTGCTATCTGCACCTTCTTCGAGCTCTGGGCTGGTTTGTTCTGTTTCTGGCTGTGTCTGGCCGAAGACGAACCACATTTTATATTGAGGGAATGCGGTAGTGATGAGATGAATGTGTTCTTCGTTGAAGCGCTGATTACCGTCCAGCAGGTTTTTAACCTTCTTACGGTCAAGTCCTGAGAGTTCTGAGAACTCTTTGTGTTTATAGCTTGTCTGGGTCACATGATTGACCAAAGCTATGAATCGCTCTCTCATCATAGAAAATAATCAGCTAAATAATAGCTACTTCGCATTGCTATCCATTTACTTGGTAGCTATTATTTGGCTAGTTTGCTATTGAGTTTACTATCAAAAAACGGTTTGATTACAACTCTATAGGCAACAGCATGGATGCACAAACGCCGGAACGATTTTTTTCAGCGTAAACAAGGCACTTACAGGGAGTTTCAACCGCGATGGAACCGCTCACACCTCCGCAGCAGTCTGCTGCACCGTATACCCGTAAACAGTTAATGGCACTTTCTGCCTTTATTGGCGGTTTGGCGATGCTCAGCTTCAGCCTGAACCGGCGCGGGGCGCATACAGTCTTTCACAGTACGGGGAATACCGTACGGTTACAGATTTTAAAGCCCGTACAGGGTGATGAATTACCGACGGATCTGGCAGGTGATCCTGCGCCTTTAGACAGCACCTATCAGAGGGGAGGGGATACCTGCCACAGTGCGGTGTATTTCGAGGGTGTGCTGACGGCTGATCTGTCTTATACACAGGCACAGGCAATGTTGCATGGCTGGAACGACTATCTAACTGAAGCAGATAAGAATATAGAGGCTTACCGTTGCCGCGAGGCAGACATTATTGGTTAGTGCCGGAGGCGGAGTTTCAGAGATGCTGTTAATACCGCTAAAGCAGGCAGCGAAAGTCATGTTTGCCATTGTTTAGGTTCGCAGAGAATTCCGGAGAATCGCCGTGTCTTTAAAAGCTATTTCAGTAACACTGGACGATGAAACCTTAAAGCGTATCGGGCAGATGGCAGCGGCAATGAGCAGGTCTCGTGAATGGCTGATGGCTGAAGCGATTAAGTTATACGTCGCAGGTGAAGGCCGGTTTGTTCTTGAAGTGGGGCAAGGTATTCAGGCTGCTGATGAGGGGCGTCTTATTGATCATGCAGATGTTAAAGCCCGATGGGAGTCTAAACGGGGAGTTAGTAGAGCCTGATCCTCCTTTTAAGGGGATGTGGGCTTTAGCAGGTTTGCTGCTAAGAAAACCGGCCCGCAGTATAGCGGACCGGCTCTTCAGCCAGAGTCGCTTAGCTGTAGTAGCACAGGTAGGCAGTTGGGGCTGCTACCTTCACGTCGAAAGACTGGTTAGCCGCAACGTTGAATTCGCTGCCGGAAGCGAATGTCTGCCATTCATCAGAACCTGGCAGTTTAACAATCAGTTCACCGCTCATGACTTTCATCAGTTCGTCCTGTGAGGTACCGAAGGTGTATTCGCCGGCGGCCATTACACCGGACGTTACCTGACCTTCACCGTTTTCAAAGCCGATAGATTTTACGGCGCCTTCAAAATATTCGTTTACCTGTAACATGGCGGTATTCCTGTTAATTAAATGTGGGCCAATAATAGGTATTCCAACCGGTGTTGTCACGGCTGAGTAGTGGCTATGTCGTGTTCGGCCCGGTTGTGGCCGGGCTGGCGATGGCGCGGCGGTTTTACTGGGGGCTTTTGCTGAGTGTTTTCTTGGCAGCTTTGGGCACTTGTATGACTAACTGTGCGTTGAGGTCTGTATAGGGGGGGAGTATGATCTTGGCGCATAAACAACAGAACGGGATTCACGATGCAATATAAACATCAGTACGTAGATGGTACCGCCGTTGATCTGCCGGTGGGTAAAGTGATCTGTGTTGGCCGTAACTATGCCGAACATGCCGCCGAGCTGGATAACCCGGTGCCCAGCCAGCCTATGTTGTTTATGAAACCTTCCACCGCGGTGGCCGATATGGCTGAACCGCTGGAAATTCCGCTGGATTACGGCGAAGTCCACTACGAAACTGAGATCGCGATTCTGATCGGCGAACCCCTGAAGAATGCCAATAAGTTTGTGGTGGAAGGGGCCATTGCCGGCATCGGTCTGGGGCTGGATTTAACCCTGCGTGACCTGCAAAGCAAGCTGAAAGAGCGCGGCTACCCGTGGGAAAAAGCCAAGGCGTTTGATGCCTCCTGCCCGCTGTCTGCCTTTGTGGAGCCGGCGGCGGTTGCCGATATTGATGATGTCAGCCTGAGCCTGACGGTGAACGGTGAGTTGCGCCAGGCCGGCAGCAGCCGCCTGATGGTGCATAAGATTTATGCCCTGATCGCCTACATGAGCCACCACTTTACCCTGTTACCCGGCGATGTGGTGATGACCGGCACGCCTGCCGGTGTCGGTGCCATTAACCCCGGTGACCGCTTGCTGCTTGAGCTGGCGGATCTGCTGCGGGTAGAAACCCATATTCTGTAAGTGTTGTCTGATCGGGACTGATATTAAATGTTGTGGATAAAGACTTTTCATATTCTGGCAATGACGCGCTCTTGAATCGGCATGGCCGGTATTTTTTATTTGGATTATTAACCGATGTTGTGGATTAAGACGTTTCACACTCTGGTAATGACGCGCTCTTGAATGAGCATGGCCGGTATTTTTTATTTGGATTATTAACCGATGTTGTGGATAAAGACTTTTCATATTCTGGCAATGACGAGCTGGATGGCTGGCATTTTCTACCTGCCGCGTATTTTTGTGCATTACGTGGAAGGCCGCGAGGCCGGTCAGGATGTGGCCCGGCTGGAGATCATGGCTGGCAAGCTGTATGGCTTTATGACCCTCATGGCGGTGTTCACGCTGGGCTTAGGTATCTGGCTGTGGCTGGGCTATGGCTTCAGCGGTGGCTGGTTGCATGCCAAGCTGACCTTTGTGCTGTTACTGATCGGCTACCATCTGTGGTGCCGCCAGTACCTGCAAAAGCTGCGTGCAGGCACGTTAAACCGCAGCGGGCGCTATTTCCGTTTATTCAACGAATTGCCGTTGCTGATCTTTATTCCAATTCTGATTTTTGTGGTGGTGAAGCCGTTCTGAGGCGTTGCCACAACGGTTAGCCGCGGCTGTCGAGTTTGCTCTGCAGCTGGGCAATGCGGGCTTCGATACGGTCCGTGCCCTGTCTTACCTTACCGACCTGATTCAGGAAATGCTCGATTTCCGGGCGGGTCGGTAACAGGTGTATTTCTTCTTTAAGATATTCTTCCAGATTCAGCTTCAGGCTTTGGCCTGCCTGCAGGTAGAAGTTGGCCTTGTAGCGGATAAAGGCGGCCAGCTGGCCAGCGGGTAAGTCGCCGATGATGCTGGCGAGAATGCCTTCCCAGTCCAGTGCGGCGTCTTTCAGAATGTTGGTGAAGCGGGTCGCCAGAGCGCTCTCGCCGCTGATGCGGATGCTTTTGCCGAACATAGCGTCCTGCTGGTCTTTACTGCTTAACAGGGTCAGAAAGTCACCACAGGTGCCGCTGAGGGTCACGTCGGCATCGTCCCGCTGCATCAGGTCCATTTGCAGGCCAGACGCGTGCGGCTGAATGGAGAGGTGCAGGTTGGCGTCGGTGAGTTCAACCGCAATGATCTTGCCGTTTAACCGGGCCAGCCGCCGGGCAATGTCCGGGTTGCGGCAGAGCAGCGGGTTTACCGCGGCTTCTGCCAGTGTCAGCAGGGTAGCGCCAAACAGTTCAGCAGCCATTGGCTTACGGCTTGATGCCGGTGTGCAGGGCAACGATGCCGCCGGTCATGTTCTGGTATTTACACTGTACCAGGCCGGCATTGGTCATCATGTCTTTGAGGGTTTCCTGATCCGGGTGCATACGGATGGATTCCGCCAGGTAACGGTAGCTGTCTTCATCGCCGGTGATCATCTTGCCGATTTTCGGCAGCAGGCTGAAGGAGTAGGTGTCGTACACTTTAGTCAGCAGCGGGTTTTCCGTTTTGGAGAATTCCAGCACCATCAGTTTACCGCCGGGCTTGAGTACCCGTGCCATGGAGGCCAGTGCTTTGTCTTTGTCGGTGACGTTACGCAGGCCGAAGGCAATGGTAATGCAGTTGAAGCTGTTGTCCGGGAAGGGCAGGGCTTCAGCGTTGGCCTGTACGAATTCAACGTTGCCGGTAATGCCACGGTCCATTAAGCGGTCGCGGCCGACTTTCAGCATGGAGTCGTTGATGTCCGCCAGAACCACTTTACCTTCGCTGCCCACCAGGCGGGAGAAACGCATGGTCAGGTCGCCGGTGCCGCCGGCAATGTCCAGTACCTGATGGCCACGGCGTACGCCGCTCTGTTCGATGGTCAGCTTTTTCCAGATCCGGTGAACGCCGCCAGACATCAGGTCGTTCATGACGTCGTATTTGCTGGCAACGGAGTGAAATACGTCCGCAACTTTGCCGGCTTTTTCGTCCACATTTACTTGTTCAAAACCAAAGTGTGTCTGGTCCTGGGATTTCTTCTGATCGGTCATGGCGGGCCTGTCTGAATAAAGCGCTTCTAATTAGGTGGGGATTTTACAGAGCTGTGTTGCGCTTGTCTTGGTTTATGTCAAAGGAGATGGGGAATTCTCCGGTGCGCAGTGGCACCGGAGGGGGGATCGTCAGCGTTCAGAGGCCGCGGGCGATCATATTGTTGTTGCGGGTTTCACCGGCGTCGGCGAGGTCCTGCAGGTATTTATCCCAGTAGGCCTGTTGATTAGTGCACAGTTCGTAGAGGTAGTCCCAGGTGTATAGGCCGCTGTCGTGACCGTCATCGTAGATGATCTTCAGGGCGTAGTTACCGCTGGGTTCAATGCCTTTAATGCCAACAAACTGCTTACCGGTTTGCAGCACTTCCTGACCTTTACCGTGGCCGCGCACTTCTGCAGACGGCGAGTGTACCCGCAGGTATTCGGCTGTCAGTTCATAGGTTTCACCGGGGTATATGAGTTCCAGCGTGCGGGACTTCTGATGCAGCTTTATATCTTGTGGGAATTTACTCATGGTCATGCTCCGGCAACCTGACCGGCGGGGCCGGTCAGGTTGCTGTGTGTTCAGGCTCTGGCGTTACAGGATGTAGTGACTCAGATCTTCGTTCTGGCTCAGTTCACCCAGTTGCTCGTCGACATAGGCCCGGTTGATTTCAATGGTCTGGCCGTCTTTGTCGGAGGCCGTGAAAGAGACTTCTTCCAGCAGGCGTTCCAGCATGGTGTGCAGGCGGCGTGCCCCGATGTTTTCGGTGCGTTCATTGATCTCGAATGCCAGCTCTGCCAGACGGTTGATGCCGTCTTCCACGAAGGTAACGGTCAGGCCTTCGGTGGCCAGCAGGGCGCGGTACTGTTCAGTCAGTGAGGCGCTTGGTTCGGTCAGGATGCGGCGGAAGTCGTCCGGCGTCAGGGCGTTCAGTTCAACGCGGATCGGCAGGCGGCCCTGCAGTTCCGGAATCAGGTCTGACGGCTTGGCCAGATGGAAGGCACCGGAGGCGATGAACAGAATGTGGTCGGTCTTGATCATGCCGTACTTGGTGGACACGGTGCTGCCTTCGATCAGTGGCAGCAGGTCGCGCTGTACACCTTCACGGGAAACATCTGCACCCTGGCCTTCACGCTTACATACCTTGTCGATCTCATCCAGGAAGACGATACCGTTCTGCTCAACGGCTTCAACGGCCATTTGCTTGAGGTCGTCGTCGTTGACCATTTTCGCGGCTTCTTCGTCAATTGCCTGTTTCAGGGCTTCTTTGACTTTCACGCGGCGCGGCTTGGCCTGGTTGTTACCCAGGTTAGAGAACATGCTCTGCAGCTGGTTGGTCATTTCTTCCATGCCCGGCGGGGCCATGATTTCCACGCCCATTTGCGGCTGGCTCAGTTCAATTTCAATTTCTTTGTCGTCCAGCTTGCCTTCACGCAGTTGCTTGCGAAACAGCTGACGGGTGGCGCTGTCCTGCTTTTCTTCCGGCTGGTCGAAGCCTGTCGGGCGGGCCGGTGGCAGCAGGGCGTCCAGAATGCGCTCTTCCGCGGCATCTTCTGCACGGAAACGGACTTTTTCCATTTCCTGTTCACGCAGCATGGTGATGGCGGTGTCCATCAGGTCGCGAATAATGGTTTCAACGTCGCGGCCTACGTAGCCTACTTCGGTGAATTTCGTCGCTTCAATTTTGATGAAGGGGGCGTTGGCCAGCTTGGCCAGACGGCGGGCGATCTCGGTTTTACCGACACCGGTCGGGCCGATCATCAGAATGTTTTTCGGGGTTACTTCAACGCGCAGCTCGGCATCCAGCTGCATGCGACGCCAGCGGTTACGCAGGGCGATGGCAACGGCGCGCTTGGCGTCGTCCTGACCGACGATGTGGCGGTCCAGTTCGTGAACAATTTCGCGGGGGGTCATGTTAGACATTATAAAAAGCTCCGGCGTCGCTTAAGCAGTTTCTGCTTCAAGCTGTTCGATAGTCAGGTTGGCGTTGGTGAATACGCAGATGTCTGCGGCGATCTGCAGGCTTTTTTCAACGATGTCACGGGCGGGCAGTTCGGTGTTGTCGACCAGTGCACGGGCGGAGGCCAGTGCAAAGTTGCCGCCGGAACCGATGGCGATGACGCCGTCTTCCGGTTCGATGATGTCGCCGCTGCCGGAAATCAGGTAAGTCTTTTCTTTGTTGGCAACCAGCATCAGCGCTTCCAGTTTGCGCAGTACGCGGTCGCTGCGCCATTCGCGGGCCAGATGAACCACTGAATTGAAGATGTTGCCCTGGTGTTTGTCCAGCTGCTGCTCGAACAGATCCAGCAGGGTGATAGCGTCGGCTGTGCTGCCTGCGAAACCGGTAATTACCTGATGCTTAGGTAACTGGCGTACTTTACGGGCGGTCCCTTTCATTACGGTGTTGCCGAGGGATACCTGGCCGTCGCCGCCGACAACAACCTGGTTGCCGCGTCGTACTGATACTATGGTGGTCATGGGTAAAATAAAGTCCCGTATCGGTTCGTGATTGACTATCAATATGGGACTGGATGGGGATATTTCAATAGGTGGCGGCCAATTAAGCAGATAATTGGCCGCACTCAGACACGTGGCTGATTGTTTTTAAGCCGGCGCATGGAGCGCCGGTTATTTGGCAACCCGCAGTAACGGGTCGATGTTCATCCGCACCAGCTTGTCCTGGGCTTTGTTCAGCTGCAGGCGGCTGTCGAACGGGCCGGCCAGTACCTGATGCCAGAGGCTGCCGTCGCTGTTGGTCACCTTGCGGGTGTGCACGTTGGGCAGGCCCTGAATGATCAGTTTGGCGCGCATCTGTTCGGCATCCTGCGCACTGCGGAATGAGCCGGCCTGCAGAATATATCGCTTCTTCAGCTTTTCTGTTTTCGGCGTGGACTTGTAGGTACCGGCATTGCTGGTATCCACTTCGCTTTCACGCAGCATTTCGTAGAATTCGTAATGCTCGCTGCTCTTGTCCGTTACCTGTACCCCGGAGTTGCTGCTGTCAGATTTTGGCGCTGGTTTGGCCGCCGGTTTAGGGGCTGGCTTAGGCGCAGGTTTTGCCACTTGTTTCTGAACAGGCTTAGGGGCAGGTTTGGGTGCCGGTTTGGTGGTTCTTGCCGGAGCTGCCGTGGCATTTTGTGCCTCGGCCTGCGGATCAGGGGTTACCTGAGTCAGTTGCCACAGGGCATAGCCGAATCCGACCAGAAAGACGGTGCTGAGCAGTACCCGGATCAGCGGGAAACCGGATTTAGGCTGCGGTGCCGGTCTGGCCGGTGCAGCTTTCTTCCGCGGGGCGCGGCTGGCAGCCGCTTTACCCCGTGGCTTTTTCTTGGCGTAGTCCCGCGGTGCCATGGATTACATGTGCTCCGGTGCGCTGACGCCTAACAGGTCCAGACCGTTGGCCAGTACCTGACGGCAAGCCGCACTCAGGGTGATACGGGCGTTACGCAGTTCCGCATCTTCGATCAGCATCTTGTTGCTGTTGTAGTAGCTGTGGAAGTCACCGGCCAGATCTACCAGATAGTTGGCGATCTGATGCGGTTCACAGTTTTCAGCAGCACGCTGTACTACTTCAGGGAAGGTGGCCAGACGCTTCATCAGGGCTTTTTCTGCATCGGTGTCCAGCAGGGCCAGATCAACCTTCATGTCCTGATTCCATTCCCAGCCGCGCTCAGCCAGTTTACCGATCACGCTGCATACACGGGCGTGGGCATACTGGATGTAGTAAACCGGGTTGTCGTTGCTCTGGGAGATGGCCAGATCAATGTCGAAGGTCAGCTGTGACGTGGTAGCACGGGCCACCAGGAAGTAACGGGTAGCATCGCGGCCCACTTCTTCAATCAGGTCCTGCAGGGTGACGTAGCTGCCGGCACGTTTGGAGATTTTAACTTCTTCACCGCCACGCATTACCATCACCATCTGGTGCAGCACGTAGTCTGGCCATTTTTCAGGAATGGCCATGCCGGTGCTCTGGCTGACTGCCTGCACGCCGGCGCGTACCCGGGTGATGGTGCTGTGGTGGTCGGCACCCTGTTCGTTAACCACACGTTCGAAGCCACGGTTCCACTTGTTCAGGTGGTAGGCAACGTCCGGTACGAAGTAGGTGTAACCGCCGTCGGTTTTACGCATGACGCGGTCTTTGTCGTCGCCGAATTCAGTGGTTTTCAGCCACAGTGCGCCGTCCTGCTCGTAGGTGTAGCCGGAGTCGATCAGTTGCTGCACGGTTTTTTCAACCATGCCTTCGCTGTACAGGGAGGATTCCAGGAAGTAGACGTCGAAGTTTACGCCGAAGGCTTTCAGATCCTGATCCTGTTCGCGGCGCAGGTAGGCTACGGCGAAATCACGGATGGCGGTCTGGTCATCGGCGTCTTTCTGGCCGGTTACCTGCTTGTCTTCGGCTTCGATGCTGTCGCCGGCCATGTAGCTGGCGGCCAGTTCTGTAATGTAGTCGCCACGGTAACCGTCTTCCGGCCAGCCTGCGTCATCAGGGCCAAGGCCTTTACAGCGGGCCTGAGTGGAAAGGGCCAGATTATTGATCTGTGCGCCGGCGTCGTTGTAGTAGAACTCGGCGGTTACGTCCCAGCCGGTTGCACTTAACAGGCGGCAGATGCTGTCGCCCACGGCTGCACCGCGGCCGTGGCCTACGTGCAGTGGGCCGGTTGGGTTAGCGGAAACGAATTCAACCTGTACCTTGCGGTTGGCACCGGCATCGCTGTGGCCGTATTTTTCACCGGCTTCCAGAATGCGGCCAACCACAGCGGTGGCAGCGTCGCTGGCCAGGAAGAAGTTGATGAAGCCCGGGCCGGCAATTTCGGTTTTGGCAATGTTTTCAGACGCCGGCAGGGCGTCGCAGATTGCCTGAGACAGTTGACGTGGGTTGGTTTTCGCCGCTTTGGCCAGTGTCATGGCAACGTTGGACGCAAAGTCACCGTGCGCCTTGTCGCGGGTATTTTCTACCATGATACGTCGCTGAGCGTCAGCCGGCAGAGTGCCGTTGTCGGTCAAGGTGTCCAGGGCAGCATTAATAAGGTCCGCAATATGTTGTTTCATGATGAATGTACTGTTACCGGTTGGGGCGAGAACACGCCGTATATATCGTTAGGGCCGGCTATTATCCCCTGTCGGCGGCGGTTTGTTAAGTGGCTGCGCAGGAGAATTTTAGCGGCCTGTTACGGTGACGTTTCGGTGAATGGCGCTGCAGGCCCGGGTGGCCGGGCACTGCGGGGAGATCAGAACATTTCGATGGGGTCGACATCTACCGACCAGCGAATTTTTCGCGCTTCTGCAGAGGCTTCCAGTTGCAGGGTGATGTGGTGCACCAGCCCGTGCAGGGTTTTGCGGTCGTGGCTTTGCAACAGCAGCTGGGCGCGGAACATGCCGGCGCGTTTTTCCATGGGGGAGGGCAGCGGGCCGATCCACTGGGGTTTGCCGTCCTGCCGGTCGAATTGCTGGCGTACCTGCATCAGGAAGCGTTCTGCCTGCCCCTGATAACGGGCTTCCGCCCGGATCATGATGCAGTTGATGGTCGGTGGCAGGTTGGCGCTGTTGCGGGTGTTGAGTTCCTGCTGGGCAAAGGCCAGATAGCCTTCGTTGATCAGGCTGTTAATGGTGGGGTGATCCGCATGGTGGGTTTGCATCACCACCTTACCGGGTAATTCAGCCCGGCCGGCCCGGCCCGCCACTTGCAGAATCTGCTGGGCGGTGCGTTCCATGCCTCGGAAGTCTGCACTGAACAGTCCGCTGTCGGCATTGAGGATGGCAACTAGCGTTACTTTCGGGAAGTGGTGGCCTTTGGCCAGCATCTGGGTGCCGACCAGAATACAGGGGTCACCGAGGTTTACCTGATCGACGATGTCCTGTAGCGCCTGTTTACGCTGGGTGGTATCCCGGTCGACCCGGATCACCGGGGTTTCAGGGAAGAGTTGTTGCAGGGCGCTTTCGGTACGTTCGGTGCCCGCGCCCACCGGTTTGAGTTCGGCAGAGCCGCAGCTGTCACATACCCGGGGAATCGGACGCTGGCTGTCACAGTGGTGGCAGTGCAGGTGGGCCGGGCTGCGGTGCAGGGTCATGTGGGCATCGCAGCGGCGGCAGTCGGCTATCCAGCCGCAGTCGTGACACATCAGGCTCGGCGCAAAGCCCCGGCGGTTAATAAATACCAGTACCTGATTGCCCTGTTGCAGATGGCCGCCGATCTGTTTGATCAGTGCCGGGCTGAGGCCGTCCTGCAGGTTGTCCTGACGGATGTCGAGTAATTCGAATGCGGGCGGTTTGGCGTTTCCGGCCCGCTGGGTCAGTTGCAGCCACTGATAGCGTTTTTGCTGCACGTTATACAGGCTTTCAATCGACGGGGTGGCGCTGCCCAGCACAATGGGAATGTTTTCCCGGTGGGCGCGCATCACGGATACATCCCGGGCGGAGTAGCGGAAGCCGTCCTGCTGCTTGAAGGAGGCGTCGTGTTCCTCATCAATGATGATAATGCCCGGGTGCTTCAGCGGGGTGAATATGGCTGAGCGGGTACCGATGACGATTTTGGCGACCCCGGCGCGGGCCTGTTGCCAGGCTTCCAGCCGCTGTTTGTCCGTCAGGTTGGAGTGCAGTGAAACAATGCTGACATTAAAACGGGCTTTGAAACGGGTGACGGTTTGTGGCGTCAGGCCGATTTCCGGTACCAGTACCAGTGCCTGTTTTCCTGCTTTGAGCTGGGCTTCGATGGCCTGCAGATACACTTCGGTTTTACCGGAGCCGGTAATGCCGTAGAGCAGTACCGAACGGAAGCCGCTGTCGTCACTGAGTGAATCAACGGCGGTCTGTTGCTGAGGGTTCAGGGTCAGGGGCGGTTCACGCAGAATATTGCCAGCCTGTTCGTCCGGCTGTGGCGTGAACTGTTCGATCAGGTTTTTGTCCTGCAGAGCTGTCAGGGTGGCTTTGGTGCTGCCGGCTTCTTTCAGCTGTTCCGGTGTGAGCCCGGCCGGGTTGTTCAGCAGCCACTGTAATAACTGACGCTGTTTGCTGGCGTTTTTGGCGATGCTGTCAGTGCTGGCATCGGGGCAGGCCCGCCATTTCATCGCCGGTATATAGTTGTCGGCTTCCCCTTTACGCAGCAGTACCGGTAATGCCTGGCTCAGCGCTTCGCCGGCCGGGTGCTGGTAATAGCTGGCGGACCAGCGGGCCAGTTTCAACAGGTGGGCCGGCAGGGGCGGTGTGCTGTCGAGAATCTCCAGTGCGGGCTTTAGCTTGTTGGCCGGTACCTCGGTGGTATCGGTCACTTCGATTAACACACCGGTTAGCTGGCGGTTCGCAAACGGCACTTTTACCCGGATGCCCGGTTCCAGCGTGGCAGGGTCGCAGTCTGCCGGTGGCAGGTAGTCGAACAGGCGACGCAGGGGGGACGGAATGGCGAGACGCAGATATGACATTAACGGTGTGTTCGAAGTTGTTGGAAAGTCGGTTAAGGGGAGTATTAAATCCTGTTAACACAGGGTTTACCAGCCGCAGATACGGCCTTTTAATAAGCGCTTGCCGGTGGGCAGCTGAATGCGTATAATCGCGGGCCTTATTCCCATGGGTGGTCGGTTTAACCGGCAGCCCGGATGCGGTGCCCGGCAAAAGATCGGGTGGCGGCATTACAAACTACTTGAGGTTTCATCATGAAAGACGGTATCCATCCTAATTACGTAGAGATGAACGCTACCTGTTCTTGCGGCAACGTCGTTAAGACTCGTTCTACTCTGGGCAAAGACATTCACCTGGACGTTTGCAGCCAGTGTCACCCTTTCTACACCGGTAAGCAGAAAGAAGCGACCACTGGTGGCCGTGTTGACCGCTTCAACAAGCGTTTCGGTGCTCGCTCTCTTAAGAAGTAAGCGATTGCAGAATATGAAAAAGGCGCCTGATGGCGCCTTTTTTTTTGCTGTGCAAAAAATACCGACCAAAGTCTGAAGTTAGGCTGATTTTTATCTATCCCGTGGATAGGTAGTGGTTCTTCCTGTAAATCAAGGGATTAACAAATATAAATGCCATATGGGCCCAGTCGGGTCGCGAGGGAAATACTTTTTGTCGCTTTGTTTACAGAATTTTGGACTGTTCTGTCGGTTGAGGGGCGTCGGGCTTTTCTATATGATGCCAAGTCCTAAGGAGTCTGGAATGCCCTTGTTAGTCGGAGTAATGGGCTGTTCATCCAGATTTCCGGATTACTTATAACTAATAAATTACTTCTTGGAATTGCGACCATGTCTGAAGATATGAAACAAGCTGCACTCGATTATCATGAGTTTCCTCGTCCGGGTAAGATCAGTGTAGAGCTGACGACATCCGCTGCCTCTGCCCGTGATCTGGCGCTGGCTTACAGCCCTGGTGTGGCTGAGCCGGTCCGCGCTATCGCGGAAAACCCTGAGAATGCGTATAAGTATACGGCGAAAGGAAACCTGGTTGCAGTTATCTCTAATGGTTCTGCGATTCTTGGCCTTGGCGATCTTGGCCCGCTGGCGTCTAAGCCGGTAATGGAAGGTAAATCCCTGCTGTTCAAGAAATTTGCCGGTGTTGATTCCATCGATATTGAAGTTGATTCCGAAAGCCCTCAGGCACTGATTGATACAGTTGCCCGTATTGCTGATACCTTCGGCGGTATTAACCTGGAAGACATCAAAGCACCTGAGTGTTTTGAAGTTGAACGTGCGCTGATCGAGCGCTGCAACATTCCTGTATTCCACGATGACCAGCACGGTACTGCGATTGTAACCGCTGCCGGTATGATCAACGCCCTGGAAATTGCCGGTAAGAAGCTGGAAGAAGCGTCTATCGTGTGTCTGGGTGCCGGTGCTGCTGCACACGCCTGCATGAAGCTGCTGGTGAACATGGGCGCTAAGGTTGAAAACATTTACATGATCGACCGTACCGGTGTTATCCACTCCGGCCGTGACAATCTGACCCCTGAAAAAGCGGCGTTTGCCACTGAAACTGATAAGCGTACGCTGGATGATGCAATCGACGGTGCTGACGTATTCGTAGGTCTGTCCGGTCCTAACCTGCTGGGTGCTGAGCAGCTGAAGAAGATGGCAGCGAACCCGGTTGTATTTGCCTGCGCAAACCCTGATCCGGAAATTAAGCCGGAACTGGCGCACGAAACCCGTGATGATGTGATCATGGCGACGGGCCGTTCTGATTACCCTAACCAGGTAAACAACGTACTGGGCTTCCCGTTTATCTTCCGTGGCGCGCTGGATGTTCGTGCGACTGCCATTAACGAAGAAATGAAAGCCGCTGCAGTACGCGCACTGGCAGAACTGGCGAAAGAGCCTGTGCCACAGGAAGTACTGACGGCTTACGATCTGGATGCTCTGGAATTCGGCCGTGGTTATATCATTCCTAAGCCAACGGATTCCCGTTTGCTGGGTGCGGTATCTGAAGCGGTTGCTCAGGCAGCAATTGATTCTGGCGTAGCACGTCTGCCACTGCCGGATCACTACCCGCTGACCACTGTGGATGCACTGCTGAATAAGTAAGCATTCACGGCGCGAGCGCGACTGATTAAAATGCCCCTTTGCAGGGGCATTTTTCGTTTCTGGCGGCGGGAATAACTTCCGGTTGCCGGATGATTGCTGCACAATGCCGCCAGAGATGACCGTTTTTCAGATTCACCGGAGATAATTCTTTGCTCAGTTACCAGCACGGCTACCATGCCGGAAATTTTGCCGATGTACATAAGCATCTGATTCTCAGCATGATGTTGCAGTCCCTTACCCGTAAAGATAAGCCGTTGTCGTATCTGGAAACTCATTCCGGGCGTGCAATGTACGATCTGTCGGATGCGCAGGCGCAGAAGAATCAGGAGTTCCAGTCGGGTATCAGTAAGTTGTGGCAGGCAGGGCTGAAGGGCACTGAGGTCTACTGTGAAGCGGTAACGGCACAGAACGCATCCGGCGAGCTGGCGTTTTATCCCGGTTCGCCGTCACTGGCGCAGCATTTTGCCCGGGCCAGCGATAAGCTGATGCTGATGGAGCTGCATCCGCAGGAGTCTCAGGTGCTGAAACGGCATTTCCGTCAGGATGGCCGGGTGGCGGTGCATCAGCGTGACGGGTATGAAGGGGTGCTGGCGATGCTGCCGCCGAAACCGAACCGGGGCATGGTGCTGATTGATCCGGCGTATGAGGATAAGTCTGAATATGATCAGGTGGTGGCCTTTATTAAGCGGGCCAAGCAGTTATGGCCCAACGGCAGTTATGCGATCTGGTACCCGTTGTTGGAAGCTAACCGCTGGAAGAGCCTGAAGCATAAGCTGCAACGTACCAGCATACGGAATATTCTCTGCTCTGAAATTGAGATTAACCCGGCAGATGGCGGTGGGATGTATGGCAGTGGCATGTTGATGGTGAATCCGCCGTGGCCGCTGGAAGATAATATCCGCGCGACGATGCCGGGGGTGCTGAGTACGCTGGCGGAAGGCGCTGCCGCTGACCGGCTGGAGTGGCTGGCCCCGGAATAACTGCTGTTGCCGGTGTGGCTGAAAATTTTTCAGCAACCGTTTTCAGGATACAAAAAAACGGCGGTTATCGGAGGATAATCGCCGTTTTTGTCTGTTTTCAGGGCGCTTAATACAGGGCCTGTTCGTCGCGGATCAGGTCTTTGAGCATTTCCAGAAACAGGGTGTCGGCTTCGCTGTGCTCAATCGGGATCTTCACATTCGAGCAGGAAGACAGCGCTTCAGCGATGCTGATATTGGCATTTTCATCGTTGATATGTTCGCGCGCTGCGTTCATTGCTTTTTCGCAAATGTCCGGTTCTACCATGATCTTGCGCAGAACCAGCAGTAATTCGTCGATAACGCGTTCTTTGTTTTTAATTTCGGCAATGCTCATCGGGTTGTCTCCATGGCGGCTGACTCACGCCTTATAATGACTTGTTATGTAGCTTTTATGTGGGTGTGCACACCACATTTTTTTATCGCTGTTGCCGCCACTATAGCATTCAATCTGAACATTCTGCATCACCCGGTTTTCTGTACCGGGGGAATTCCCCGACTGCTTGAATAATCATTGACTTAATGGCAGAATTGCTGCCTCAAAAATTTATCTCTCTGGCTCATGTAGGTTACCCCGAAGGCCAGGTTAAATAAGCGTCACCCAGCTTATTTATTCAGGACCTTTCCCGAGTTGATCCTCAGATTGGTGCCGAATTAAGATTGCTCCTGCCTGCCTCAATACCCCGAGCCTTTGCAAGAGCCTGCTGGATGATGTCGAATCGCCGGTGGGCGGTTTGCGCACGTCTGCAGTATCGTAACTAGTGATCCGTCGCCGTGGAGCGACGTGAATAGAGGGTGAAGAAGTGGAATTATTATCAGGCGCAGAAATGGTTGTTCGCGCCCTTAAAGATGAGGGCGTTGAGTACATCTACGGGTATCCGGGTGGGGCGTTGTTGCATATTTATGATGCACTGTTCCAGCAGGAAGATGTAAAGCATATTCTGGTGCGTCATGAACAGGCAGCCACCCATATGGCTGATGCGTATGCCCGTGCGACCGGTAAAGCCGGTGTATCGCTGGTGACTTCAGGTCCGGGTGCGACGAACGCAGTAACAGGTATTGCTACTGCTTATATGGATTCGATTCCGATGGTGGTGATTACCGGTCAGGTAATGAGCCATCTGATTGGTGAAGATGCCTTCCAGGAAACCGATATGATCGGTGTTTCCCGTCCGGTGGTTAAGCACAGTTTCAGCGTGCAGAATCCGGAAGATATTCCTGCCATCATCAAGAAAGCTTTCCACATTGCTGAAAGCGGCCGTCCGGGTCCGGTTGTTGTGGATATCCCTAAGGATATGACCACACCGACTGAGCGTTACCCGTATGAGTATCCTGCGTCTGTGAAACTGCGTTCTTATAACCCGGTTTCCCGCGGTCATACCGGCCAGATCAAGAAAGCCATGGATATGGTGTTAAGCGCCAAGCGTCCGGTTATCTACAGCGGTGGCGGTATCGTCATGGGCGATGCCAGCAATGAGCTGACTGAACTGGCGCAGATGCTGAATGTACCTGTTACCAATACCCTGATGGGCCTGGGTGGCTACCCGGGTACTGACCGTCAGTTTATCGGTATGCTGGGCATGCACGGTAGCTATGAAGCCAACATGGTGATGCACCATGCTGATCTGATTCTGGCAGTGGGCGCACGTTTTGATGACCGTGTTACCAACGCGCTGGATAAGTTCTGTCCGACGGCGAAGATCATTCATGTTGATATTGATCCGGCGGCAATCTCCAAGACAATCAAGGCGGACGTGCCAATTGTAGGTCCGGCGAAATCTGTCCTGTCTGAGATGGTCAGCATTGTTAAGGCCAGCAAGAAGCAGATCGATAAAGAGGCGCTGGAATCCTGGTGGCAGCAGATCGAAGAATGGCGCACCCGTCACGGTGGCCGTTTCCGTACCGATGACAGCGAGCTGATGAAGCCGCAACAGGTTATCGAGATGCTGAGCAAGGTGACCAACGGTGATGCATATGTCTGTTCTGACGTAGGTCAGCACCAGATGTTTGCTGCACAGTACTACAAGTTTAATAAGCCTAACCGCTGGATCAACTCCGGTGGCCTGGGCACCATGGGCTTTGGTTTGCCAGCTGCCATGGGTGTGAAACTGAACTTCCCTGACGCCGACGTTGCCTGTGTAACCGGTGAAGGCAGTATTCAGATGAACATTCAGGAACTGTCGACCATTAGCCAGTATGACATTCCGGTGAAGGTTATCTGTCTGAATAACCAGTCGCTGGGGATGGTACGTCAGTGGCAGGATATGAACTATGAGTCCCGTCACTCTCAGTCATACATGAAGTCTCTGCCGGACTTTATCAAGCTGGTTGAAGCTTACGGTCACGTAGGTATGAAGGTTGATAAGTACGAAGACTTGGAAGCGGCTATGCAGGAAGCGTTCTCGCTGAAAGACCGCATGGTGTTTATGGATATTGCAGTAGATCCATTCGAACACGTATATCCGATGCAGGTGCCGCGCGGCTCCATGCGTGATATGTGGCTGACCAAGACGGAGAGAACTTAATCATGAGACATATCATTTCTGTGTTGATGGAAAACGAACCGGGTGCTTTGTCACGGGTTGTTGGTTTGTTCTCACAGCGTAACTTCAACATTGAGTCTTTGACTGTTGCACCGACTGAAGACGCGACTCTGTCCCGTCTGACCGTTACTACGCTGGGCAGTGACCGGGTTATCGAACAGATCACCAAGCAGCTGAACAAGCTGATTGATGTGGTTAAGGTTGTTGACCTGACTGAAGGTGATCACATTGAGCGTGAGCTGATGATGATCAAGCTGAAAGCCACCGGTCAGATGCGCGATGAGATCAAGCGTACCGCGGATATTTTCCGTGGTCAGATCATCGATGTGACGCCTACCACATATACTGTTCAGCTGGCCGGTGCCAGTGACAAACTGGATGCTTTCATTGATGCAATCGGCACGTCCGGCATCATGGAAGTTGTCCGTACCGGTGTTTCCGGTCTGTCACGGGGCGAGAAGGTGCTGAGCCTGTAAGCCAGAAACAGTGATCTATAAAAATGCCGCTCATTGAGCGGCATTTTTTTTGTCCGGGGACTATACTTAAAATCCACTTCCGTTTTACTGCGGTGACAGAAAGTGTGAGCGGTGCGTTTTTTTCGGGGCTGTATGTGGCCCCCGGATTCACCGGCAATTCAGTTACTGTGTGGCTATGTAGGACGGGAATGATGGGCGTCTGACAGGTTGTTGGCGGCAGCTGAAACCTCCTGACGCTCAAAATAGGAGGTGTCTATGTTCCCAGACATTAAACTTCAACCAGCCTCGCTGCTGGTCAGTACGTTGGCGGTCGCTGTACTGCTTGCGCTGGCTGTGACAGTGAACAGCAGTACTCTGCAACCCCTGAATCTGACCGGTTGCCAGTATCATCAGAATGACAGCGTAACCGCTGTGACTCCGTTACGCTGGCAAGTAGATCATAATTCCCGTTGGCCAAAGTCTCATGATGCATGGCTGGATGATGAAATGATCGTGTGAGTCGGAACATCGCAGAGTAAGTTCGGGTTGTTTACAGCCTGCAGTTATGAAAACTGTACTACGCACAATTTCCGAAACCCCTAATTTCGGAAATTGTGCGAAACCTCCCTCGAAGTGCTTCTTAAGTTATTCAATTTACGGCTTTTGTGGTCTGGTTTTTCTGTTATAGGCGTATTACTCTTGTGGTCTTCGTTAATGAGCAGAGAACACTACATGCGCGGCAAACTTCTTTATCTGGTGGGGGCTTCGGGCAGTGGCAAAGACAGCTTACTGGACGGTTGCCGTCAGCGGCTGAAACCACAGCACGGCTGTTTTGTTGCCCACCGTTATATCACCCGTGCGGTTAATATTGGCGGTGAGAATCACATCCATTTATCGGAAGATGAATTCGAGATGCGGGTGAACATGGGCATGTTCGCCATGCAGTGGTATTCCCACGGTTACAGCTATGCGGTTGGTTCGGAAGTGGAAAACTGGCTGGCCAACGGCATCAACGTGGTGATGAACGGTTCCCGTGAATATTTACCCTTTGCGATGCACTCGTACCCGAACCTGATTCCGGTGCTGGTGGATGTTAATGCGGATGTGCTGCGTGAGCGCCTGACCAAGCGTGGCCGTGAAGACGCGGATGAGATTGAAGCCCGTTTGCAGCGTCATGATGAGATTGTCGATACCCTGCCGGATGATGTTCGCCGGATCGATAACAACGGTGATGTTCAGTACGGCGTTGCCCAGCTGATTAAACTGATTGAAGAGCTGGCACCTTCGGAAGTGACCCCGAGTTATTCCACCCACTGATTCTCTGATTGTTCCGGCGGTGCCGGGATCTGACTATTAAAGGCTGCCCTGAAGGCGGCCTTTTTTGCGCCTTGTCTATACTGAAGTAAATTTTAAGTCGCCTGTATCATACTGATACGGCAGGTATTTTCAGTGTGGAGTAAGGTATGCGCCGCTTGATTACCGCAATCATAGTATGGCTTGGAGCCGCTCTGGTGAGTGGGCCTGCCGTTGCCGCTGAAACCTTCCGGGTGGCGATTGTGGACAGGTTCTATCCGCCGGTGAACGGCTTTGCGTCGGAGGAGGACCGGGATCAGCATACCTGGCTGTATGGCATGCTGGATCTGGATGATGACGAATTTAAAGAACCTTATTATCACGGCGACATTGTTCGCCTGATTGCGTCTGATCCCCGGTTTATTTTTTTGCAGTATCCGTTGTCCGGGCAGGGGCATCCGATGGCCGATATTCTCCGTAATCTCCGGGTGATGCAGGCCCGCCAGGCGACCATGCCGGTGGACGCGCTGATACTCTCCTGGGAATCTTCAACCCTTGTCAGTGCCTTTGATGTGCCGCTTAATCTGGGCCGGGTGCGGCACTATAAGGACATTGTGCGTCAGTGGGGGGATCAATACCCTGAGTGGCGTTATACCTATGAGATTATTCTCGCCCTTGAAGCGCTGGTGTCAGACGGGGTGATGGTGTTTACCATTTCCGGCAACGGTGGCCGTGGCATGGTGAATACTTTTTCGTTTGCCGAAGGGGTAAGAACAGTCGGTTCCATTGAGCGGGAGCTGCAGCATTTTATTGCCGATAACCCTTTTGTGGATATGCGTACCCGGGCAGCTTACCAGTTAACCCGTGTGGATAATTTGGCCGGCGAAGTGCTTGGTTATGACATCGACGGTGACGGCTGTGTGGATATCCCCCTGTCTAAACTGACCGCCCGTAATGGCCGCGATACGGATTATCCCAGACACTACTGGAAGACCCTCAAAGGCTCTTCATTTGCTGCGCCGGCGGCGCTGAAAGGGCTATTGCTCGAAGGTCAGGCAAACAGCTGTTAAGATGCGTTTTTTTCTGTTGCCGGAGCTTGTCAGCTATGCCGTATCGTCTTGAATGTAAAGTCCGTGATTATGAACTGGATATGCAGGGCATTGTGAATAATGGTGTGTATTTCAATTATCTGGAGCACGCCCGTCATGAGTTTCTGCATTCCCGCGGGGTAGATTTTGCCGCGCTGGCGCAGCAGGGGATTAATCTGGTGGTGGTACGTTCGGAGATGGATTACAAAGCCTCTCTGACCAGCGGTGATGAGTTCGTTATCGAGGTGAGCGTGGAGCGGATCAGCAAGGTTAAGTTCGGCTTCCGCCAGCGGGTGATCCGCTTAGCCGATGAAAAGCTGTGTCTGGATGCGCTGGTGATCGGTGCGGCGCTGAATGAACGCGGCCGCCCGGCGGTATTGCCGGAAGTTGAAGCGCTGTTTGCTGAGTAACTGTTTACAGTTGCGACCAGAATGCACTGATGATGGGGCTTTGCAGTTTCTTTTTCAGGGCAAATAAACCCACTTCATAGGCTTTCAGGGCCGGGGCGTTTTGCAGAATCCGTACCCGGTCTGCCAGCGGACTGTTATCCAGCACGATTTTAGGCACCACGCCGACGCCGAATCCCAGGCTGACCATGCTTACAATGGCTTCATTACCCGCCACCTGTGCATAAATCAGCGGGGTAATGCGGTTGTCTTTAAACCACTGATCGGCCCGTTTACGGGCAACCCCTTCTTCTGACAGGATCATCGGTACGTTCTGCCACTGTATTGCCCGTTCAGCCAGCAGCGGATCGAGGCTGGCGTCCTGTAATGGCGCAATGAATACCAGCGGTGAGGCGGCAATCGGCTTAAAGGCCAGTGTGGACGCCAGGCTGTCCGGTTTGGCGGCAATGGTGATGTCTTCATTGCCGGACATGATGCGGGCGATCGCGCCTTCGGCGTCACCGGTATGCAGCTTGATGGCAATTTTAGGGTGCTGCTGGCGGAAGTCGCTGAGGATATCGTAGAGGAAGCTGTAACTGGCCGTCACCGAGCAGAACACGCTGATTTCTCCGTGGAGCTCCTGGGCTTCAGCCAGTAAGTCATTGCGCACTACGTCCCACTGAATCAGGGCTTCGCGGGCATATTCCTGAAAGACTTTACCTTCGTGGGTCAGGGAAACGGTACGGTTGTCCCGTTCGAACAGGCTGACACCGAGGCTGTCTTCCAGCTGCTTAATGCTGCGGCTCAGGGCCGACGGGCTGATATGGCAGGCTTCACTGGCACGGCCGAAATGCAGGCTGTCGCTGAGGCTGAGAAACAGTTTGAGGTTCTTGATATCCATAGGCCGGAATTATTGCATAAGCCGGGGGAAAACACCTCCGTTGACATAGCCACTGGCAGAATGAGGATAAATTTGCGGTGAGCGCTTCATTGCCACCACGCAACAGGGTATTCTCATTGAGCACGAGACACAGTATCAGCGTGGTTAAGGCTGATCACGACAGGCAATAAGGATTGATGAATGGCAATGCCATTGTTCATATATCTACACGGTTTCAACAGTTCCCCGGATTCGATTAAGGCACGTCAGTTTCAGGCGGCGATGACAGCCGCTGGCAGGGCGGATGATGTGCTGGTGCCAGCGCTGAGTCACTGGCCGGCAGAGGCCATCGCGCAGACTGAAGCGCTGATCAGGCAGCATCAGGGCCGTGATATTACCTTAATCGGCAGTTCACTTGGCGGCTATTACAGTCTCTGGCTTGGCGAGCGCTATCAGGTACGGGCGGTGCTGGTAAACCCGGCGGTGCGGCCTTATGAATTGCTGGCCGAAATGCTGGGGCAGCAGAGTAATCTTTATACCGGCGAGGCGTATACCCTCACGGAACAGCATTTACAGCAGATGCTGGCGATTGACGTGCCGTCACTCAGCCAGCCGCAGAATTATCTGCTGCTGACCCAGACGGATGATGAAACCCTGGATTACCGTCAGGCTGTGGATAAGTTAACGGATTCCCCCATGCTGATCCAGCAGGGTGGCGATCACGGATTCCGGCAATTTGAGGCAATGATTCCGGCAATTCTGGCGTTTTCTGAAGGCCGGGTTGAGCTGCCGGAGGTCCCCGGGTTACCCTCTGTGGATTCATAAAACAGTTTGTTATGTAAGCGTGTACATCAGCAGATGTAATGCCTGATGCTTACCGGTCGCCGAACAGCAGCGCCGGCACAAGAAGGACAGTAGAGAAGAATGACCAATTATAATGCGGACGCGATAGAGGTCCTCAGTGGCCTGGACCCGGTGCGGCGTCGACCGGGCATGTATACCGAAACCGACCGGCCAAACCATCTGGCACAGGAAGTTATTGATAACAGTGTCGATGAAGCACTGGCCGGCCACGCCAATCAGCTGGATGTGGTGCTGCATAAAGACGGCGCCATCAGTGTCAGCGATAACGGCCGGGGGATGCCGGTGGATATTCACCCGGAAGAAGGGGTGAGCGGTGTTGAGCTGATTCTGACCCGGCTGCACGCCGGCGGTAAGTTCTCTAATGATAACTACAACTACTCCGGTGGCTTGCACGGGGTAGGGGTATCGGTGGTGAACGCACTGTCCAAATTACTGGAAGTGACCATCAAGCGCGACGGCAAAGTCTACCGGATGAGCTTTGCCGACGGCGAAAAAGTCTCTGATCTGGAGGTGGTGGACAGCTGCGGTAAGCGTAATACCGGTACCACTGTTCGCTTCTTCCCGGACGCCAGCTACTTTGATACCCCGAAGTTTAATCTGACCAAACTGAAGCACATGCTGCGGGCCAAGGCCGTGCTGTGTTCCGGGCTGCGGGTCATCTTTACTGACGAGACCGGCGCGAAGAAAGAAAAAGAAGAGTGGTATTACGAAGATGGTCTGGTGGATTATCTGAAGGGAACCACTCAGGTATTTGAAACCCTGCCGCAGGAGCCGTTTACGGTCTCTTTTCAGGGCGAGATTGACGCAGTTGATGTGGCTCTGCAATGGTTGCCAGAAGGCGGTGACCTGACCGGCGAAAGCTACGTGAACCTGATTCCTACCGCGCAGGGCGGCACCCACGTGAACGGTCTGCGTACCGGTTTGCTGGACGCTATGCGGGAATTTTGTGAAATCCGCAGCCTGCTGCCCCGCGGCGTGAAAATTTCAGCGGAAGATATCTGGGAACGCTGCTGTTACATCCTGTCAGTGAAAATGCAGGACCCGCAATTCTCCGGTCAGACTAAAGAACGTTTGTCGTCCCGTCAGATTGCAGCCTTTGTGTCCGGTGCGGCGAAAGATGCCTTCAGCCTGTGGCTGAACAGCAACGTTGAAGACGGCGAAGCACTGGCTGAGCTGGTTATCAGCAATGCCCAGAAGCGCTTACGTGCCAATAAAAAAGTCATTCGTAAGAAAGTCACCCAGGGGCCGGCATTGCCGGGCAAGCTGGCAGACTGCTCCGGCAGCGAAGCGATGAATGGCGAGCTGTTCCTGGTGGAGGGTGATTCGGCCGGTGGTTCGGCCAAACAGGCCCGTGACCGTGAATATCAGGCGGTTATGCCGCTGCGGGGTAAGATCCTCAATACCTGGGAAGTGGATTCCGGTGAGATTCTTGGCTCTCAGGAAGTCCATGATATCTCCGTTGCGATTGGGGTTGAGC
Source organism: Aliamphritea hakodatensis (assembly GCF_024347195.1). NCBI lineage: Bacteria > Pseudomonadati > Pseudomonadota > Gammaproteobacteria > Oceanospirillales > Oceanospirillaceae > Aliamphritea > Aliamphritea hakodatensis. The sequence goes on along the minus strand of NZ_AP025281.1, from coordinate 4,691,073 downwards.
CCGGTTCAGATGAGCTGGAAGGGCTGCGTTACGGCAAGATCTGTATCCTCGCGGATGCGGACTCCGACGGGCTGCACATTGCCACGCTGCTGTGTGCGCTGTTTGTCCGTCATTTCCGTCCGCTGGTGAGTGCCGGGCATGTGTATGTGGCGATGCCGCCGCTGTACCGGATCGATGTTGCCAAGGATATTCACTATGCACTGGATGATGCGGAAAAAGAGAGCATCATTGCCCACATTAAGGCAGAGCGTAAGAATGCCAAAATCGGCGTACAGCGCTTCAAGGGTCTGGGTGAGATGAACCCGCTGCAATTGCGTGAAACAACCATGTCGCGGGATACCCGCCGTCTGGTACAGCTGACCATTGAAGCCGGCGACGATACCAACGAAACCATGGATATGCTGTTGGCCAAGAAGCGTTCGTCTGACCGCAAAGAGTGGCTGGAAACCAAGGGTAATCTGGCGGAAGTCTGAGGTCTGTTATGCCAGACAGCTGGCTTAGGAAAAGAATATGAGTGGAACCGTACACATTGATGAAGGCGTCGAACGCCTGTCATTAAAAGAATATACCGAGAAGGCGTATCTGGATTATTCCATGTACGTCATCCTTGACCGGGCATTGCCGAATATCGGCGATGGCCTGAAGCCGGTACAACGCCGCATTGTCTATGCGATGTCTGAGCTGGGGCTTAAGTCCACCGCCAAGCACAAGAAGTCTGCCCGTACCGTGGGTGACGTGCTGGGTAAATTCCACCCGCACGGTGACAGTGCCTGTTATGAAGCCATGGTGCTGATGGCACAGCCGTTTTCTTACCGTTATCCGCTGATCGACGGTCAGGGTAACTGGGGCTCGCCGGATGACCCGAAGTCCTTTGCGGCGATGCGTTATACCGAAGCCAAGCTGGCCCGCTATGCGGATGTGCTGCTTAAGGAAGTCGGACAGGGCACGGTTGACTGGGGCCCTAACTTTGATGGCAGCCTGCAGGAGCCGCTGACTCTGCCGGCCCGTTTGCCAAACATTCTGCTCAACGGCACCACGGGGATCGCGGTGGGTATGGCCACGGATATTCCGCCCCATAACCTGCGGGAAGTGACTCAGGCCTGTATTCAGTTACTGAACAAGCCAAGCAGTACGGTTGAAGAGTTATGTGAAATTCTGCCTGGTCCGGATATGCCAACGGATGCTGAGCTGATCACACCGCGACATGAACTGCGCAAAATGTATGAGACCGGTAAGGGTAGCCTGCGGATGCGGGCGGTTTATACCCAGGAGCAGGGTGATATTGTCATTACTGCGCTGCCTCATCAGGTATCCGGTGCCAAGATTCTGGAGCAGATTGCTCAGCAGATGCAGCAGAAAAAGCTGCCGATGGTGTCCGATCTGCGGGATGAATCTGATCATGAAAACCCGACCCGTCTGGTGATTGTGCCGCGCTCTAACCGGGTTGATATTGAGCAGCTGATGGCCCACCTGTTTGCCAGCACCGACCTGGAGCGTACTTACCGGGTCAACATGAACATGATCGGCATTGATGGCCGCCCACAGGTGAAGGATCTGCGTCAGATCCTGACCGAGTGGCTGACTTACCGTACTGACACTGTGCGTCGCCGGTTACAGCACCGTCTGGATAAGGTACTGGCCCGTCTGCATATCCTTGAAGGCTTGATGGTTGCTTATCTGCATATTGATGAAGTGATTGAAATCATCCGTACGGAAGACAAGCCTAAGTTAGTGATGATGGAGCGTTTCGGCATCACTGAGATTCAGGCGGAAGCGATTCTTGAAATCCGTCTGCGTCAGTTGGCCAAGCTGGAAGAAATCAAGATCCGCGCTGAGCAGGATGAGCTGGAAGCAGAACGTAAGCAGCTGGAAGAAATTCTGGGGTCCGACAAGCTGATGCGTAAGCTGATCAAAGATGAGCTGAAAGCGGATGCCAAAGAATTCGGCGATGACCGCCGCTCTCCGATTGTGACCCGTGAAGAAGCCAAAGCGCTGGATGAGAAAGCGCTGCTGAGTGCTGATCCGATTACGGTAGTACTGTCTAAGCAGGGCTGGATTCGCGCAGCGAAAGGCCATGATATCGACCCGAACGGCCTTAACTATAAATCCGGCGACGGCTTTAAGCTGGCGTGCCGGGGGCGGATGAATCAGCCGCTGATCCTGATGGATACGACCGGGCGTGCCTATGCGCTGGAGTCCCATACATTGCCGTCAGCCAGGGGGCAGGGGGAGCCGGTGACCGGCAAACTGACCTTACCGAAGGATGCCACCATTGACGGTGCCATTGCCGGTAAGGAACAGGATGCGGTGCTGCTGGCATCGGATGCCGGTTATGGGTTCGTCACTAAGATTGCTGATCTGACCAGTAAGACCCGTACCGGTAAGGCGGCGCTGACATTGCCTAAGAATGCCAAAGGTATGCAGCCACTGGCCATAGCCGACAAAGGCGCTGATCTGCTGGTGGCCGTGACCAATGAGGGCCGGATGCTGGTCTTCCCGGTGGCTGAATTACCGGAGCTGGGCCGGGGTAAGGGGAATAAGATCATTAACATTCCGTCAGCGCGGGCAGCTGCCCGTGAAGAGTTGCTGGTGGCGATGGTGACCTTATCGGCTGAAGATACGTTGCTGGTGCATGCCGGCCGGCAGCATCTGAAGATGAAACCAGCTGACCTGGAACACTACCGGGGTGAGCGTGGCCGCCGGGGTAATAAACTGCCGCGGGGCTATCAGCGGGTCGATTCGCTGGAAGTGACCGCTGCAGCGAGTGCCACAGAAGAAGAAACGTCTGAATAAACCGGCTTGCCGGGGGCAGCCCCGGTAAACGTCAGACAGCAAAAAGGCGCTCACAGAGCGCCTTTTTTGTGTCTTTCGCCGGAGCGTAAGCGTGCCGGTTATTAAGCGACCTTTTGCTCGTTACGCTTTGCGTTCATCAGTACCCACTGGTGCGGTACGCTGGTCAGCGCAATTTCCGCATGGCAACTCTTGCAGGCGTACAGTGTATTGTTATGTACGTGCTTCACTTCCTGGAGATTGTCATGCAGGCGAATAGATTGTGTTGTCAGCAGAGATCTGCAGTCAAGACAAAGATGTGCCATCTGTATTTCCCCTTGGTTACTTCATATCCAGCCGGTTGATACCCGAGGTTCAGCCGATTATTTTTTGTCGTAAAAAAGCGACAAATTATCTATAGGTGGCGATTGTGCATTAATTACCCGTTAAGCTCAAGTTAAAGTGTAGGGGAATTATCGGTTTTCAAACACAATGAGATAACCATTTTGTGTTTTATATGCGACTGATTTACAGCTGAGAAGTGTTTTGCGGGCAAAAAAAAGCCAACCCTAAGGTTGGCTTTTTCGCTTATAAATCAGCATTAACCGCCCAGATAAGCTTCCCGTACGGAAGCGTCTGTCAGCAGGTTTTCGCCGGTATCGCTCTTCACGATGCGGCCGTTTTCTAAAACATATCCGCGGTCAGCAATACGTAATGCCTGGTTGGCGTTTTGTTCAACCAGGAAGATGGTTACACCTTCATCACGCAGCCGCTGAATAATGTCAAAGATCTGCTGGATAATGATCGGCGCAAGACCCAGAGACGGTTCGTCCAGCAACAGCATGCGGGGCTTACTCATCATGGCGCGGCCAATGGCCAGCATCTGCTGCTCACCACCGGACATGGTACCGGCGCGCTGCTTGTAACGCTCCTCCAGACGGGGGAACAGTTCCAGTACGTGCTGAGCCGTTTTTTCTGCATCTTCCTTGCTACGGAAGTAGCTGCCCATGAAGAGATTCTCTTCAACCGTCATGCCGCTGAAAACCCGACGGCCTTCAGGCACGATCGCAAGACCTTTGCGCATGATGTCAGGTGTGTTCAGAGAGCTAAGCTCCTCACCTTCAAACGTGATCTGACCTGAAGATGCCTGCGGGTCACCGCAGATGGTCATCATCAGGGTGGTTTTACCTGCACCGTTGGCACCGATCAGGGTGACGATTTCACCTTCCTGAATATCAACAGATACGTCATGAAGCGCCTGAATCTGACCGTAGTGGGTGTTAACGTTTTTAATCTTTAACATCCGCTTATTCCTCTCCGAGATAGGCTTTGATAACGTCCGGATTGTTTTTAATCTCATCCGGCAGGCCATTGGCTAAAGGTGTTCCCTGTGCGATCACGTAAATGTGATCAGAGATACCCATTACCAGCCCCATGTCATGCTCAATCAGCAGGATAGAAATATCATGCACATCACGTAGCTTGATGATCAGTTCATCCAGCTCTTTGGTCTCGTTAGGGTTAAGACCGGCAGCAGGTTCATCCAGCATCAGCAGTTCTGGCTGGGTGACCATGCAGCGCGCAATTTCCAGACGGCGCTGCTGACCGTAAGACAGATTGCCTGCTTCGCGGTTAGCGAATTCCAGCAGGCCAACTTCGTCCAGCCAGTGTGCGGCGCGGTCCATTGCTTCGGTTTCACGGCGGCGATAGTTCGGTGTTTTGAACAGCCCGGATAACAGATTAGTGTTGAGGTGGCGATGCTGAGCAACCAGCATATTCTCAATTACTGTCATCTTGGAGAACAGACGCACGTGCTGGAAAGTACGTACCAGACCCCGTCGGGAAATCTGGAAGTCTTTCAGGCCGGCGATCTGTTCACTGCGCAGCATAACGCTGCCTTCAGTCGGGATATAGAAACCCGACAGGCAGTTAAATACTGTGGTTTTACCTGCACCGTTAGGGCCGATAACTGAGACGATCTGCTTGTCTTTAACTTTTAAGCTGACACCGTTGACGGCCACCAGGCCGCCAAAACGCATGGTCAGATCGTTTACATCTAATAGTAACTGACTCATTGTTTGTTCAACTCCAGCTGCGGACGTTTCATCGGTAACAGGCCTTCAGGACGCCAGCGCATCATGACAACCATCAACAGACCGAACAGCAACATCCGGTATTCGGAGAACTCACGTGCCAGTTCCGGCAGTATGGTCATAATAATGGCCGCCAGAATGACACCGACCTGCGAACCCATACCACCAAGAACAACAATCGCCAGAATGATGGCTGATTCTATAAAGATAAAGGATTCCGGGCTGATAAAGCCCTGACGTGCAGCGAAGAAGCAACCGGCGAAACCGGCAGTAGATGCACCGATGGTAAACGCAGACAGCTTGATAGATGTACGGTTCAGACCCAGCGAGCGGCAGGCGATTTCGTCTTCACGTAATGCTTCCCAGGCGCGGCCGATTGGCATCCGGATCAAACGGTTGATCAGGTAAATCAGGAATAGCACCAGTAACACAGCAATCATATACAGGAAGATAACTTTATATGAACTGGAGTAGCTGATATCAAAGAACGAATGGAAGGTAGTGGCACCTTCGGTTTTAACCTTACGGGTGAACTCCAGGCCGAACAGGGTAGGTTTGGCGATACCGGAAATACCACTTGGACCACCGGTAACGTCAGTCCAGTTGTTCAGCAGGATACGGATAATTTCACCGAAGCCCAGAGTTACAATCGCCAGGTAGTCACCCCGTAACCGCAGTACCGGGAAGCCCAGAACGAAGCCGAACAGGGCGGCCAGTGCTGCAGACAGCGGCAGACAAATCCAGAAGGAAAAGCCAAAGTACAGCGACAGCAGAGCGTAGGTATAGGCACCGACTGCGTAGAAGGCGACGAAGCCCAGATCCAGCAGGCCGGCTAAACCAACCACTATGTTAAGGCCCAGGCCTAACATGATGTAGATCAGTGTCAGGGTTGCCAGGTCAACTGACCCCCGGGATACCATAAATGGCCACACCAGTAAGATGACAATGGCACCGGCAACCAGCCAGGGCTTCATGGCATCTGATTTTGCCTGAGCAGGAATCAGTTTGCCTAGCTGTGGCTTAGGCAGGTGTGAGAACATGCTGTCAATCTGGCGGGAGAAAAGCTGCGAGAAGAACACGACAGCGATACCGCCAAGTATCCAGAACCACTGGGCTGTGGTCGCCCCTTTTATCGCCAGTTGAGTACCGTCAGTGTCGAGCTTGATGCCGATCATCAGGCACGCCAGGATAAAAGTAATCCCGGCGGCAAAAATTGCGCTGTAAAGTTTACTGTGGGTCATACTTTCTCTACCTCCGGCTTACCGAGGAGGCCACTTGGACGAACTAACAGAATAAGAACCAGCAGACCAAAGGCAACAACGTCTTTGTATTCTGCAGGGAAGAAGGCTGCTGTCATTGCTTCAGTAACACCCAGCAATAAGCCACCCAGTACTGCGCCCGGAATGGATCCGATACCGCCCAGAACTGCTGCCGTGAAGGCTTTCAGACCTGCGATAAAACCAACGAAAGGGTTGATTACGCCGTAATACAGACCCAGTAGCAGACCTGCTACCGCCGCCAGTGCCGCACCGATGATGAAGGTCAGTGCAATGATCTTATTGGTATCAATACCCAGCAGGTTGGTCATGCCCAGGTCTTCAGAACATGCCCGGCAAGCCCGCCCCATACGGGAACGTGAGATAAACAGTGTCAGTACCGTCATCGTGATGAAGGTCGCCGCGAAGATCATCATCTGCATATAAGAGACGGAAACTTCAAAGCTGCTGGCATCACCGAAGCTCCAGCCGCCGGTAATCTGAGGCGGTAAAGCGACATCGCGTGCACCCTGAGCCAGAACAACAAAGTTCTGCAGGAAAATAGACATACCGATCGCAGAGATCAGTGGAATCAGTCGGTTGGAACCACGTAACGGCCGATAGGCCACGCGCTCAACAGTCCAGCCGTAGGTGCTGGCAATAAATATTGCAATCACCAGGGCAATGATAAGTATGATTGGAAGGCTCACCATTCCCATGCCCAGCAGACCCGCAATGACAATGAATGTCACATAGGAGCCGATCATATAGATCTCGCCGTGGGCAAAGTTGATCATGCCGATGATGCCATAAACCATTGTGTAGCCGATAGCGATCAGGGCATAGGTGGACCCGATTGTTAGCCCGTTAATGAGCTGTTGCAATAGGTAGAGAGAAAATTCTGACATTTGCAGGGACCAGATATAACGAAACCCCGGCACCGGATCACGGTGCAAGGGCCTCGGGATCTAGGTCTGAAGAAAGGTATCTGTCAGACCTGATCGGTTGTAGTTAAAAACTTATTCAGCAGCGGTTTTTGAACCGTCTTTGTGCAGGCGGTAAACCAGGAAAGTAGACTCAGTCAGGTCGCCCTTTTCGTCATACTTAACGTCACCGATTGCAGTAGAAACACCGTTGCTACGGATGTATTCAGCCAGCTTTTCAGTATCAGTGCTGTTTGTGTTAGTCATGGCGTTAGTCATCACTTCAACAGCTGCATAAGCGGTAAATACGAAAGGACCGGTAGAGTCTTCGCCTTTCGCTTTAATTGCTTCTACACGTTTCTGGTTAACAGGGTTCTGGTCGAAGCTCTTAGGAGCAGTCGCCAGTACACCTTCCATCGCTTCACCGGCAATTTTTGCCAGGTCTGCGTTTACGATGCCTTCAGGACCCATGAACTGAGCATTAAAGCCTTTTTCAGCTGACTGACGCAGGATCAGGCCCAGCTCCGGGTGATAACCACCGTAGTAAACGAAGTCAACGCCTTCTTTCTTCAGCTTAGCGATCAGGGCAGAGAAGTCTTTGTCACCTGATGTTACGCCTTCGAACATAGCCGCTTCGATACCAGCACCTTTCAGTGAGTCACGGACAGTTGTCGCCAGACCTTCACCGTATTGCTGCTTATCGTGAATTACTGCTAAACGCTTAGGCTTAACTGTTTTGATGTAATCCGCTGCCAGGCTGCCCTGCAGGCTGTCCAGACCGATAGTACGGAATACCATCTGGTGGCCTTTCTCAGTAATAGACGGAGAAGTAGACGCTGCAGTGATCATCAGAATGCCTTCTTCTTCGTAAATGTCTGAAGCAGGTTCAGTAGAAGAAGAGCACAGGTGACCAACAACATGGCTGATACCATCGTTAACAATTTTGTTAGCAACAGCTACCGCTTGCTTAGGGTCGCAAGCGTCGTCGTAGATAACGCCTTCAAGCTGCATACCGTTGATGCCGCCAGCTGCGTTGATATCTTCGATCGCCGCCATAACACCAATTTTCTGCATATCACCGTACTGAGCAACAGGACCTGTAGCAGGACCGGCCAGAGCGATTTTCAGAGTTTCAGCCTGAGCAGCTGCGCTCATGCCCATAATACAAATCGCAGTGCTTAGACCGAGCACAGTTTTGCGAAATTGATTCATCGAAATGATCTCCATTTATTATTCTGTTGCAGAAGCATCTATCGCCTCTGACGCAGTGGCTAACTCTACCTGTGCCCGAGGGTTAAATGCAAACGCTTCCTGACCAAATGGCCAGTTTTTTTGATACGTGGCAGGAGTATTTTAGCTAAACTTGCTGTGCAGCTGGTCGTTAACAGAGTAATTCTACTTTTTTGGATATTTTTCTGGTGAGCCCGGAGTGTTGATGAAGCCTTTTTTTCCATTGTTTTTGTGTGTGTTTATGAGTTTCCCGGTGCAGGCTTTGCCAACGGCAGAAGCTCGCTCGGCGGCTATTTTTATCCTCCAGCAACGGCCGGCGGTCAGGGCCTGTCTGTCAGTGGCGCAACGCAGTTTCCGGCTGGAGCAAATCTGGCAGAGCATTGAGTGCCAGCCGCTGTTTATGATGGATAAAACCCTTAAGGCCGCCTGGGATAAAGTATTGCCCAACGGTGATATTGATCAGGTGAATGAGTTTTCTAACGGCCTGCGAACCCTTGTAGGCGAAGCTTACGGCGAATACAAGATGCTGGCTGAACGGGTTGAAGAGCTGCGCCGCTGACACCTGTACGGCGGATTTTATTCAGCGGCTGGCAGCTGTGTTTGCAGCCAGTGGCTGAACTGCCGGACCTGAAGTTGCTGACGCTTATGAACAGGGATCTGCAGATAATACCCATAGCCACTGTCCAGACTCAGATTCAGGGGGGCGCAAAGCTGGCCGCTCTCCAGTTGCTCTGCCACCAGAAAGTCTGGCAGCAGGGCAATACCAATCCCTTCCTTGACTGATTGCAATGTCATAAAGAAATGCTGTGAGGCAAATCCATAGGTATACGCCTGTTCATCATCATGCCAGTGGCGGAAAAACTGCTGCCACAGATCCGGGCGGGTGGTCTGACGTAACAGGGTAAACTGCCGCAGATCACTGAGGTGGTTCACCGGGCGGGATTCAACCAGTGCAGGCGAAGCCACCAGATGCAGCCGTTCGCGAATTAACAGCTGGCTGTGGTTGCCGGTGGGGGTATCGGCAAAACAGCGGATCGCCAGATCTGCTTCGGACGCGGTAAAGTCCACCGGACCGTCACCGGTGATCAGCTCAACTTCAATACCCGGGTGACGTTGCTGGAAATCGGTTAACCGGGGAATCAGCCAGATACTTGAGAGGGAAGGCAGGGTATCAATGCGCAACTGATGGGGGACATTGCTGAGCCGGGCACTGGCCTGATCAATGGCATCCAGCGCGTCCGTCAGTACCTGCAGATATGCTTCGCCTTCCTTACTCAGACGAATCCCTTTGGCGTGACGCTCAACCAGCTGCAGCTGTAAGTGTGCTTCCAGCCGGGCGACCTGTTTGCTGACCGCGCTCTGGCTGACACAGAGTTCGGCGGCGGCTGCCGTAAAGCTTTGCTGGCGGGCCACCGCTTCAAAAGCTTTGATTGCATTAAGAGGGGGCAGATGTCGGCGCATGGTATTCCTTTTTGGCATATCAAAAAGAGCATAACGCGTTTGTCGCCCTGCTGGCCAATCGTTTTAATAGCAACTTTAATAGAGAAGCACGTTTTCCCCCTTGCCCGGAAACAGGAATCCAGTATGAGTCATATTTTCCATCGTCATTGTCATTCTGAACTGCCATATGCCGTTGCCGGTGAAGGGGCTTACATTATTGATCAGCAGGGTAAACGTTATCTGGACGGTTGCGGCGGTGCGGCAGTGTCCTGCCTGGGGCATGATCATCCCGGGGTTATTGCCGCTGTTAAACAGCAACTGGATGCTATTCCCTTTGCGCACAGTGCTTTCTTTACGTCCGAACCGGCAGAGCGCCTGGCGGATGTACTGGTGGCTGAAGCCCCGGGGGATCTGAATCATGTGTATTTTGTCAGTGGCGGCTCTGAAGCAGTGGAAGCTGCCCTGAAAATGGCCCGACAGTATTTCACGGAAAAAGGTGAAACCGAGCGCCAGTATTTTATTGCCCGCCGGCAGAGCTACCATGGCAATACGCTGGGGGCGCTGGCTGTCGGCGGTAACCAGTGGCGCCGTCAGCAATTTGATCCGCTGTTATCCCCGGTGCAGCACATTGCACCCTGCTATACCTACCGGGATCAGCGCCCGGACGAAACCGAATTTGAATACGGTCAGCGGGTGGCCGGTGAGCTGGAAGACGCTTTACTGGCAACCGGCCCTGAGAAGGTGCTGGCATTTGTAGTTGAGCCGGTGGTGGGCGCAACGGCCGGTGCTGTGCCGGCGGTGCCCGGCTACCTGAAGCGGGTACGTGAAATCTGTGATCAGTACGGCATTTTGCTGATTTTTGACGAAGTGATGTGTGGCATGGGACGCACAGGCCATCTGTTTGCCTGTGATGAAGACGGTGTTGCACCGGATCTGTTGACGATTGCGAAGGGGCTGGGGGCCGGTTATCAGCCCATTGGTGCAACACTCGTTAGCGATAAAATTTACCAGGCCATTGCGGATGGCAGTGGTTTCTTTCAGCACGGCCATACCTATATGGCGCATCCGTCTGCCTGTGCCGCGGCGCTGGCGGTGCAACAGGTCATTAAGGAAGATAAGCTGTTAGAAAACGTTAGCAACATGAGTGATTATCTGTTTACCGGCATGCGGGAGCGGTTTGCTGAAAACCCGCATGTGGGCGACATCCGGGGCCGCGGACTGTTTATGGGGGTTGAACTGGTTGAAGACCGGGTAACCAAACAGCCATTCGCCCCGCAAACGGCGCTGAATGCCAAAGTAAAACAGGCTGCATTCGGACACGGGCTGATGTGTTACCCCATGGCCGGTACTATCGATGGGCAAAACGGTCACCACGTATTAATTGCGCCGCCATTTATTTTGCAACAGTCTCAGGCGGATGAGCTGATGGATAAGTTCACCCTGGCGCTGGATGATACCTTTAAGGCACTGGGAGGCTAAGGCAGTGACACAGGCAATGATTCTTACGGTCGCACCTAACGGTGCTTATAAGCAAAAGCAGGATCACCGGGCACTGCCGGTAACTCCTTCCGAAGTGGTTGAAGCCGCCCGTGAGGCCGTGCTGGCCGGGGCAACCATGATCCACACCCATGCCCGGGACGAACAGGGGCGGCATTCACTGGATCCCCGGCTGAATCAGCAGATCCGGGATATGCTGAAAACCGAGGTGGGTGATGACATCGCGGTACAGCTGACTACCGAAGCTGCGGGGATTTATCAGCCGCCGGCTCAAATGGCCATGGTGCGTGAAGTGCAGCCGGAGGCGGTATCGGTAGCGGTGCGGGAATTACTGCCGGAAGACAAAGATACCCATGGTGCCCAGGGGTTCTTTCACTGGCTGGCAACGCAGGAAATCGTTTGTCAGTATATTCTTTACAGTGCTGAAGATGTGCAGCGTTACCACCGGCTGAAAGCGGCCGGCGTCATTCCGTCGGTACCGCATCATCTGTTGTTCGTGCTGGGACGTTATCATGCGCAGCAGCAGTCGTCGCCGGATGATCTGTTACCCTTCCTTGCCGCGCACCGGGACGATACACCCTGGATGGTCTGTGCCTTTGGGGCGGATGAACATCGCTGTGCCCGTCTGGCAATGCAGAAAGGCGGTGACGTCCGGGTTGGCTTTGAAAATAACCTCTATGATCAGCACGGTGAGCTGGCGGCGGATAACAGTGTGCTCATCCGGCAGGTTGCTGCGGAAGCCGATGCACAAAACCGCCGTATTATGACGGCGGCGCAGTGGCGGGAGCAGTTCGCATTCTGAAGAATATTTTTGCCCTGTTCTTTGCTTCTCCGGGTAAGGGAGCAGGGCAAAAAATTAAGTAAAATTAAATGTTTGTATCCGCTGATTCCGACATGATATTGCCTCTCCCTGAAGATTCAAAAAAATAACTGAATTTCAAGTCTTACCTTTAAAAAAAGGATCTCTATAATACGCGATCTTTTTGCCCCATCGGCTGTCGATTTTGTGTACGGAGTCATCCTCTTTTGATCGTTTTTACCATTACCAATACGATTACTGAACAGATATATGTTGGTACCAGCCGTGAAGACCTTGACCGGCGCTGGGAAGTTATTATTAAAGCTGCTGAAGCGGGCGTGGAAGCACGTCTGTATGACGATATCCGTGACCATGGCATGGACAGTTTTGCAGTCAGCGAATGGGCACTTGCGGAAGACACTGCCGAGTTGCGTGAGCTGATGCAGGCGGCACTGGAAGAAACCGGTGGTCTCAGTCTGCAGGGGCTGAAGCTGAAAGCGCCCAAGGCTGCCCGGAGGGTTAAGCCAAAAGCCGTTGAGGATGACCTGACCCGTGATGCGTTGCTGAACCTTGAGGAACAGGGCTCTGAGCTGGTAGATGATATACCGTTTACGGCAAAAGATTCAGCGGCGGACACCACTGACGAGCCTGAATCACCGTCTCCTGAAAAGGTTGCTGATAAGCCGGCTGAACCGGCTGAACCGGCTGAGAAACCGCGTTTGTCGGATGCCGAGTGGGCAGCCAGGCGTAAAGCAGAAAAAGCAGCTTATGATGCCCGTCAGGATGAGCGCATCAAAGCAAAGGTTGCCAAAGAGAAAGCCGCGGCCCGGGAAATGGCCCTGCTGATTGCCCGGATGGATGCCCGTGGCAAGAAACCAAAGAAAACGGCGGCGAAGAAAGTTGCCAAAGCGAAAGCACCTGCAAAAAGCCCGGTGGCAGCTGTACCGAACGGGGCTGAGGCTTTGCCGACTGGCCGGGTGAATTCCGCCGCCAAAGAGAAAAAGATCCGTGAAGCCATTGCGCAGGAAAAAGATGCCCGTATGGAAGAGCGGCAGGCCAAACAGCGGGCGGAAGCCGCTGAAATGGCTGCGCTGATAGCACGGCTGGATTCCCGGGCGAAGCCGCCCAAGAAAACAGCAGCAAAAGCGAAGCCTGCAGCCAAAGCTAAACCCGCGGTGAAAGCAGAACCGGCACCGGTTCAGGCGATACCTCAGCCGGCAGTTGTTTCTCCGGCTGCTGTGGCTACTCCGGAAACCGTAACGGCTCCGGCAGCTGTCCGCCCGGCTGAGGTTATGCCGGTTGAGACCGTTGTGGCAGATGCTCCGTTAACCGTACAGGCGGCGCCGGAAACACCGCCTCAGGCAGAGGCATCTGAAGCTGAGGTAAACCGTGATTGCTTCAATGCTAACGGTAAGCCTGTAGTGGTCAGCAAGCGCAAAACCCTGACGCTGAAACGCCGGCAGCGGATTGCTGAGGCAGCTGAGGCAGAAAAAGTTGCTGAGCCCCGGCAGCTTGCTGTTACAAATGCAGCAGAGGTTGCCCGGACGGCGGCAGACGTGGCAGTTACTCAGGTGGTACCGGCGTCTGCAGACGTTATCCCGGAAGTGGCTGAACCCTTTAAAGCAGCGCCTGTTGCTCCGGCACCGAAGCCTGTTTCAGCAGCAGAAAAGAAATTGCTTGAACAGCTGGCAAATCAGGATGCTGAAACAACAGAAATGGCCAAGCTGATTGCTAAGGTTGCTGCCCGTAAAGCATCGCTGCAGGCCAGCCGCCGTGCAGCGGCGAAAAACCCGCCGGAAAAGGCGGCGGTTTCTGCGGCAAATCCGGTGGGTAAGGAACAGCGTCTGAAGCAGCTGATGGCTGAAGAAAAAGCTAAGCGGCAGGCGAAAAAAGCTAAGTCAGCCGGTGGGCAGAGTGATGAGATGGCCATGCTGATGGCGCGTCTGGAAGAAAAACGGGCTAAGTGCCGCCGTTAAGTTCCTGAAAAAGCGCAGGCGCTGTGAACAGCGCCTGCATTCGTTGGGGAACGAAACGAATTATTCAAACAGGCTGAGCAGTTCCGGATACCCGGCAGCGGCCAGCTGATCTTTTTCAATGAAGCGCATCGATGCTGAGTTGATGCAGTACCGCAGGCCGGTCGGTGCCGGACCATCTTTAAACACATGCCCCAGATGGGAATCAGCATTCTGGCTGCGTACTTCCGTGCGGGTCATGAAGAAGCTGGTATCCGTGTGCTCAACAATGGATGCCGGATACAGAGGTTTGGTAAAGCTCGGCCAGCCGGTACCGGATTTGAACTTATCCTTTGATGAGAACAGCGGTTCGCCGCTGACGATATCCACATAGATACCTTCACGCTTGTTATCCCAGAATTCATTGTTGAACGGCCGTTCAGTGGCATCTTTCTGGGTGACTTCATATTGCAGCTCGGTGAGTGTTTCCCGCAGTTCTTCATCGCTGGGTTTAACAAACTCGCTGCGGTCCTGAGTGACTAGCTGCTGACCCTGGTCTTCAAGGCCAAACTGTGTGAAATCCGGATTGAGATCGTCGCCCCAGGTTTTCTGTAAATACTGATCCCGGCCGGAATTAAAGCGGTAGAACTTATAGCGAATCGGGCTCTTTTTGTAATAGTCCTGATGGTATTCTTCTGCCGGGTAAAAGGTTTCCAGCTGAGTCAGTTCGGTGGCCAGTGGCTGGCTGTAGCGGCCTGAGGCTGCCAGCTCCAGCATGGACTGTTCTGCAATGCGGCGCTGGGTTTCATTGTGGAAGAAAATGCCCGGGCGGTACTGGCTGCCCCGGTCTACAAATGAGCCGGTCCCGTCGGTCGGATCCATCTGGCGCCACAGGGACTCTACCAAACCACGATAGGTAATCACTTCCGGGTCGTAAAACACCTGCACAGCTTCAGTGTGGCCACTCACGCCGCCTGCAACTTCATTGTAGGTTGGGGTTGTATCATGTCCGCCGGTATAGCCTGAGACCGCTTCTGTGACGCCAGGCAGTTTTTCAAAGCCGGCTTCGGTACACCAGAAACAGCCACCGGCAAATGTTGCGATGGCCAGGCCTTCGCTGGTCATTGCATTTTCGGCAATCGGTGTTGCTTTCTGGCTGGTCTGGCCACTGGCTGACCAGACCAGTGCGCTGGCACCGGTCACCGCGACAGCCAGAAAGGCTGGGATGGCTATTTTTTTGTTCATGGTGTGTCCCTCAGAATTGGGTGCTTGGATCATGTCGTCCAGATTAATTCTGAGGAATGAAATAAAACTGAAAACCGGAAAGTTTTTTATCTTTTGGTTAAATGCTTATTCCGTACCGGTTACCAGCCGGATTTTTGCGCTGCAGCCAACCGGGTCGGTTACTTTACCAATGACGGCAGTATGGCTGTATCCGGCGGTCTGTAATGCTGCCAAACAGTCGTCCAGCTTATCCGGGTGGATGGCTGCCAGTAAACCACCGGCGGTTTGCGGGTCGTATAGTAGCTCCTGACGCCCGGCAGGAATGTCTTTATCAGCGGTCACCTGACTGTCATAGCGCCGGTTATCCGGGTGCAGTGAACTTTGCAGGCCGCTCTGCAGGCAGAGTTCTGCGCCTTCCAGTACTGGCAGGCGGTTGCTTATCAGTTCGGCGCTGAAGCCACCGGGGCTGAGCATTTCCAGCAGGTGGCCGGCCAGACCAAAGCCGGTGATATCGGTACAGGCTTTACAGTCAAAGTCGCCAAGGATCTGGCTGGCCCTGAAGTTGGAGTGCTGCATCTGTTGCAGGGCGGCACTGATCCAGCGGCCGTGGGCCTGACCGCGCATGTCGCTGGCAAAGAGTACGCCGGTCCCAAGAGGTTTGGTGACCAGCAGGTAGTCGCCGCTGCGGATACCGCCTTTGGTCATCAGCTGTTGCGGATCGGCAAAGCCGTTGATGGCAAAGCCCAGTGACAGTTCACTGCCTTCCGAGGTATGGCCGCCCACCAGGGTGACGCCACATTCAGTAAAGATGTCCAAAGCACCTTTGAGCAGGTGAAGGAGCTGTTCTTCCAGCAGTTCGTCGCTGGCATGGGGTAAGGTGACCAGTGCCTGAGCGCTGTGGGCGGTGGCGCCCATGGCGAATACGTCGCCCAGCGCATGAACCGCGGCTATTTTACCGAACTGGTAGTCGTCGTTAATCAACTGACGGAAACTGTCCACAGACTGCACCAGCAGTTTGTCTTCAGGCACGGCGATGACTGCGGCGTCATCCGGGTGTTGCAGCCCGACGGGAATGTCGTCTTTTGAGCCGGAAGGCAACTGGCTGAGTACCCGTTGCAATACGGTATTACCAACCTTGGCGCCGCAGCCGCCGCAGCGCATGTCCGGGTTTTCCACTTTGACTGGCTTATTACTGCTGGCGTCCGGCAGCATGGTGGCTTCACTGAAACGGCGCATGAACTTCTGATCGATACGGTTTTTCCAGTGCCAGATCAGGCGGCCAGCCAGTGACCAGTTGCTGCGTGAAGCAACGGCATATTTGTCGCCGGTGCTGATCAGGCTGAGAAACTGTTTTTGTGGCTTAAAAGGCGTGAGCTTTTTACCTGCCAGTGCCGCCAGCAGGTTTTTCAGTAGTGGCTTGCCCTGACGCACTGCAAAGACCCCGGCTTTTGGCCGGGGATGGTTGATCATGTCGGCAATATCACCACAGGCAAAGATATTCGGATGAGAGAGTGACTGCAGACAGTCATTCACTTCAATGCAGCCGGACGGCCCGGTTTGCAGGCCTGCCTGCGCGGGCCATTCGGCACCGGTGGCCGCGGTTGCCCAGATAATGTAGTCCAACTCAAGGGTACGTTCATCGGCGGTATGCAGGCAGTGTTCGCTAACCCGGCTGACGGTAAAGCCGGTATGTACTTCCACCTGACGTTTATTCAATACCTGGCGGTAGCGGTTGCGTACCTTGTCGTTGTGGTTTGGCAGAATGTCATCCGGACCGCTGACCACATGGAAGCTGACCTGATCTGCCAGTTGTGCCTGCTGAAGTTTATGCTGCATGGCCAGTATGACTTCAACAGCACTGGCCCCGCCGCCAACCGCACCTATGCGCAAAGAGGCTTCGGGTGACTGGCGGATGTGTGTCTGAATGGCCTGCCAATGGTCCAGAAAACGGTCTACTGGCTTGACCGGGATGGTCCATTCAGTGGCCCCGGGTATCTGATGGCGGCCGGGAACCGAGCCGGTATCGATGCTGAGGATATCGTAGCTGAAATCCGGATGATTCCGGCAGTGTACGGTCCGGTTGTCCGGGTCGATACCGGTCACGTAGTCTTCAATGAAGTTAACCCCTGCAAAGCGGCATAACCGGCCCAGATCGATGTGGGCTTCGTCAAAACTGTAGTGTCCGGCGATCAGCCCCGGCAGCATACCTGAATAAGGGGTTTGAATGGCATTTGAAATCAGAGTGATTTTAACGCCTTCCGGTTTCTTCATTGCCATCATAAGCAGGGCAAGCGCATGGGCGTGGCCGCCGCCCACAAATATCAGGTGCTTGGCCTTTGGGGTGAGATCCTGTTGCATGAAGAAAACCGGGCTGGTTGAAATGCGGCCTATAGTAGCTCAGGGTTGCTGCTATATACAGCTGGCCGGTGCTGATTTATGTCAGCAAATGGGGTGTCCGGGTGGGCGGTATGAATGTTCAGT
Organism: Aliamphritea hakodatensis; assembly: GCF_024347195.1. Taxonomy (NCBI): domain Bacteria; kingdom Pseudomonadati; phylum Pseudomonadota; class Gammaproteobacteria; order Oceanospirillales; family Oceanospirillaceae; genus Aliamphritea; species Aliamphritea hakodatensis. The sequence goes on along the minus strand of NZ_AP025281.1, from coordinate 4,673,409 downwards.
TGAGGGCAGATAAAAAAACAGCGGGTGAGCACCCGCTGAAAAAATACTTATGACAAGAGCCTGTAAAGCTTGCATGTAAGTTTGCAGGCGACGCTGGCCAAATCAGCGTCGCCTGCGATGACAAAGTATCGGTGAGGTGAGTACTTTGCCGACCACTTACGAGCGGGATTGATACTAATGCAAATAATAATGATTATCAATAATAATATATAAAAATTAAATTATTTTCTTAACAGGGGGCGTTGATCATTAACTGTCCGCTGGCTGAGAGCCTTGGGAACCGCAGGGTATGGCGGTTATGCAGATCTTTTTCCAAGGCTTATGCACAGAATATGTGGGTAACTTTATGCGGGATAGTCCGCGTGGGTCAGGATAGCAAACCCCTGTTTATATCCCAGACCACCATTGCCGTGTACGCCGGCAATCTGACTGCGGCCTTCTGTGATTACCCGGTAGCTGTCAATGAGGCTGCTCAGGGCCGGGTTGTTCCAGGGGCCTTTAGCGAGATTCATGCCGCCACTGACGGTCACCGGATATTCAGCAAGAAAATGCGGCAGGGCATCCGGCGAACTGACAAATCCGGTGGTTAGCAGAAAGGCCATTGGTACCACGGGGAAGCAGGTGTAAACATCCAGAATAGCGTGACCATGAACAAAAGCGTCTCTGAAGTCTATGCTGGCTTGCTGACAGGCTTGCTGAAAGGTGCTGTGCAGGTGCCCGTAACGGACAATCTCTGCGATGGCCGGTTTACCGTCGGCCGGCAGTGTTATGCAGCTAGCGCCCCGTACCGCGACTCTTTGTGCCTGAGGGATCGCCAGGGTATCTGCGGTGTCTGCGTGACAGAGTATTAACTGACCGCTGAAATCCTGTACCGGGTTGGCGCAATCGACGCCGCGGAACAGTTCGCTCACCGGCTTAAACCAGGCTGCACCGGGCTGAGGTGCGTCAGGATGCCGTTCTGCAAAGGTGTGCAGGTAGTTGTCGAATAACGCCTGAGCACACTGCCGGAATTGTGTCTCACTGAAGCTGTGCTGGTGGGCAAAAGCTTTACTGAGATCGGTATAGGCGTCGATCAGGGTATAGTCTGTACCGTAGATCGCCATGCGTGCCGTCCGGTCGGTTTTTTCGTATCCGGTGCGCAAGGGGTCGGTACCGCTGATGACAACGGCCGTGCCGGGTGTCTGCAGGAGGGAGAGGGCTTCGGTAAGTGCTTCTACAGGTGCTGCGCCACTGCGGAAATGACCGGGTTCGAGCGGGCTGTGCCAGTCGGTACTCAGAGGGTCTATTGTCAGGTGGTGGATGCTGATGCCTGCAGCTGAGAGCCGGGCCTGAACAGTCTGACAGTCTGAAAGGGTGTGGCTGCCGCCGGCGGGTTGCCCATCGGTGGTTTTGGCAGCGGCAATAATATATGCAGACATCAGGCTCTCCTAAACGGTTTGCCCGAGTCTAGCAGGGTGCCGCGCAAAGCGGCACTGGACGTTTTACTGAGACCGGTTATTTCTCGTTCAGGCGAATGCCACGTTCTTCGATTGTAATGCTGCGTTCTTTGTACAGGCGGCCGATGGCCAGTTTGAAGGCTTTCTTGCTGACACCGAACAGTTTGTAGATAACATCCGGCGGGGTTTTGTCGTTACAGGCAATAAAGCCGTCCTGTTCCTGCAGCATATGCATAATGCGTTTGCTGACATCGTCGGTTTTGCCATAGCCAAGCTTTTGCAGAGTGAGGTTAATTTTGCCGTCCGGGCGGATCTGCTTAATAAAGCCTTTCATCTTCTGGCCGTAACGCAGGGGTTTGAATACGTCGTTGTCATACACAACGCCCCAGTGGGTGCCGTTGATAATTGCTTTGTAGCCGATATGGGTATGGTCCTCGATAATCAGGTCTACCTGCTGGCCCTTTTTAAATGCGTGCGGGTAGTTATCCAGGAACTTATTGAGTTTAGTGGAGCCGGCAATACGGTCTGTTTCGTTATCCAGATAGGTATAAACAAGGTACTTTTTACCTTCTTCGACTGTTTGTTTCTGCTCACTGAAAGGCACCAGCAGGTCTTTTGGCAGGCCCCAGTCGAAAAAAGCGCCGATACGGTTAACCGAGACGGCCGTCAGGCAGGCAAACTCACCTACGGCGGTTTTCGGTTCCAGTGTGGTGGCGATCAGGTAGTCGTCTGAATCCAGATAAATGAATACGTCTAATATGTCACCGATTTTGGTGTTCTCCGGCACATAACGGACTGGCAGTAAAATATCGCCAAGTTCTTCCCCGTCCAGATAGACGCCGAACTTCACTTCTTTTACTACTTTTAATTGATTGCTTCTGCCAATAGTTGCCATGTATGTGTCCAGTTGGATTCAGTGAGGTACTGCAGTGCTTATATACACTGTAGCCGTGGCGATATTATCCCAGTTATAAGGCGGGAAATTAAGGCCTGCAGGGTGTCATAAGTACCTTGTATATCATCAGCATAGTTGAGCCGTGATCTGTTCCGTAAAATTTTCTAAAAAGTTATGGTTTTTTTAAAAGAGGGTGTTGACACAAAAGCAAAATCCTTTAATATACGCGGCCTCACAGGAGGGGTGGCTGAGTGGTTGAAAGCACCGGTCTTGAAAACCGGCGAGGGTTAATAGCCCTTCCAGGGTTCGAATCCCTGCTCCTCCGCCATTAAATGTGAGAAACGTTGTTCCTCGATAGCTCAGTTGGTAGAGCAGTAGACTGTTAATCTATTGGTCGCTGGTTCGAGTCCAGCTCGAGGAGCCACTACGGGTCGTTAGCTCAGTTGGTAGAGCAGTTGGCTTTTAACCAATTGGTCATAGGTTCGAATCCTATACGACCCACCACTTTTTCTGAGTTCTTCAGAAAAGTGGTATGGGGAGAGGTACAAGCGTGGGTTGTTAGCTCAGTTGGTAGAGCAGTTGGCTTTTAACCAATTGGTCATAGGTTCGAATCCTATACAACCCACCACTTCTATTTCCCTTTTCTTATGACTCTTTATTCTCTTATTTTTATCCCTTACAGTTTTTGTTGTGCTTTCGTGCTGTGTTGCGGGTATGAATTTTTGTCCGCATGATATTCCCGTGCTTTGCTATGCTTTGAAAATCCGTCGTGGGACGCGGCGGCAGGGGTAACTTAATACGCTTAACTGTTATGGTTCACAATGTTGAATCGGGGGGAGGCGGAAAGGGAGTTTCGTGCATTATCCGGGCGGCTGTTCTGGTTGTCTGGTTCTATATTGCCGGTGTTTATGGTGGCCCGGTATCTGGTCCTGCTGTGTCTTCTGATCAGCAGTACATCTATTCACCCAGAGTTGTTGTGTCCGGAGATGTTTTTCCGTGGCGGGCGATTGGCCGGATCAATCTGGCGGGGCGGGGTTACTGTACGGCGACGCTGATTGCCCGGGATGTTGTTCTGACGGCGGCTCATTGTCTGTGGAATCGTGATATGGGTCGCTGGTATCCGCTGCAGTATCTGAAGTTTGTTGTAGGTATGAATGGCAAAAATGTTCAGGCGGTCGCAGGTATTAAGCGCATGCTTGTTTCCCGGGCTTTCAGTGCGGCAGTGAGTCAGGCCGCTAAACCCTGGCTGGACGTGCGATCGGACTGGGCATTGTTAAGGCTCGATAAGCCGCTTGGTGACATGTTGGGGTCAGTCTCTCTGGCTACGGGCATGCGGCCGTCAGTCGGGATGCCGGTGGTGCATGCCGGTTACCGCTATGACAGGCAGGAAGTGCTGACCGTTCAGCAGAGGTGTGTTATTACCGGTATTTATGACCGTCAGCGATTGCTCAGAAGCAACTGTCAGAGCGGGTATGGTGATTCCGGTGGGCCGTTGCTGTTCAGGCAGGAAGGCCGGTGGTATGTGCTGGGGTTGCACAGTGTCAGGGTTGGAGATTCTGCCAGTCTGGCGGTGGCGGCTCGCGTCTATTCAGAGTTCTGGTCCGGGTTCTGATCCGGTGCATGGCAGAGGATATCTCTGGCTTAGGTTGGTCTGGCTGTCACTTTGTGGTTTAGTCTGTGTTCTGAAATTGGAGCTTTGTATTTAAAGGCGGAATTGTGTCTGTAGTAAAACTGTCTCGGTTGTTTATTGTGTGGATTGTTATGTCCGGTGCGCTTGCCGGGCCGGTGTGGTCGGCAGATAAGTCTGCTTCAGTGTTGCATGAAAATTATCCACAGGAGCGTAAATGGGTGTCGAGCCAGCAGTTTCCCTGGCGGGCGATCGGGCGGATAAATCTGGCGGGTTACGGGCACTGTACGGCGACGCTGGTGGCTGAGGATGTGGTGCTGACTGCGGCCCATTGTTTGTGGAATCAGCGGGTTGGTCGCTGGTATCCGGCGAAGTATCTGACCTTTGTTGCCGGTGTGGAAAAGGAGTCTTTTCAGGGGATTGCCAAAGGTGTTTCGATGCAGATCGCGCCGGGTTATACCTATTCAAAGCACAATGAAATGAATAAGGTGAAGCGGGACTGGGCTTTGCTGAAGTTAAACAAGCCGCTGGGAAGGGCGTTGGGTTACCTGCCGTTGCTGGAAGCGGATGGTATGTTTCAGGGCAAATCGTTGATCCAGGCAGGTTATCGGGGAGACCGGGCATTCGTATTAACGGTTCAGGCGGGTTGTAAGGTTAAGGCTTTGCATGAGAGTAAGCGTTTACTGCAAAGTAATTGCCGTACGACCGGTGGTGATTCCGGTGGGCCGGTGCTTTCTGAAGAAAAGGATGGCTGGTACCTGGTTGGCTTGCACAGCGGGCGTTTGGAAACGGATGAAAGTCTGGCGGTGACGGCAGAAAATTTCAGGCCGCAAAGCGTGCCGTGGAAGTGGTGAGAGCGCCGCGGCATGGTGAGTTGCTGTTGTGCTGGATAAAAAGGATGTGTCGCGGTTTCTTGTGGATAAGTATCGGAAAGCAAAATACTATTTATTGGTTTAGAGCATGCTCAGGTTGTGGTTCTCTGTTAGGCTGTTGATGACCGGTGTGCGAAGGTGGCGTGAACTTTTGATCTTGCTGCCCGTCTTACAGAGACTCGTCTGATAGGAATGTTTTTATGTTTAATTCTTTTTTTCCCAACCCGAAAATGTTTTTTTTGTCGGTGGTGCTTTTTTCGGGTGTGAGTTGCGGGATTTGGTACGGCTTTAATGATCAGATGGCCTTGCTGGTCGGATTGGATATTGCGGATGAGCAACCGGTTATTGGTTTAGGGCACTTTGTTACTGATTCATTCCTGTTGTTTTATGGGTACTACTTCCTTTGTACGGCGCTGTTTTCTCTGTTCTGGTTTAAGTATGCCAATCATAAGTGGCAGTGGTGGTCGATTGTCGGTTCGTCTGCGATTTTATTTTCGACCTATTTTTCTGTTCAGGTATCAGTGGCAATTAACAACTGGCGCCGGCCGTTTTTCGACCTGGTACAGACGGCGCTGAAACCCATTGATCCTGAGGGCGGGGATGCTGCCGCTGCAGCCGTGACAGATGAGAAGGTGTCTTCGGTTTCGTCTGAGTTGTTTGATCTGATTGTGATCTTTTCCGAGATCGCGTTTCTGGCGATTTTTGTCTTTGTGGTGACGCGTTTCTTTGTCAGCCACTTTATTTTCCGCTGGCGTACGGCCATGAATGACTACTATACCGCCAGATGGGAGCAGGTGCGGCATATTGAGGGTGCCTCGCAGCGGATACAGGAAGATACCATGCGCTTTGCATCTATTATGGAAGGGCTTGGGGTGTCGATTATTGATTCTGTGATGACGCTGTTTGCGTTTTTGCCGGTGCTCTGGGTGTTGTCTGATTATGTGTCTGAGCTGCCGGTTGTCGGTGAGATTGCGCATCCGCTGTTTTATGCGGCGCTGGTGTGGGCGATTTTCGGTACCGGTTTGCTGGCGCTGGTGGGGATCAAACTGCCGGGGCTGGAGTTTAAAAATCAGCGGGTGGAGGCGGCTTTCCGTAAGGAGTTGGTGTATGGCGAGGATGATGAGGCCCGTGCTGAGCCGGTGACGCTGCGAGAGCTGTTTGCCAATGTGCGAAAAAACTATTTCCGGCTGTATTTTCACTATATGTATTTCAATGTTGCCCGGATGATGTATCTGCAGGCAGATAATATTTTTGTCTTTGTATTGCTGGTGCCGACCATTGCGGTTGGGGCTATCACCTTTGGTGTGCTGCAGCAGATTCTGACGGCCTTTGGGCAGGTGAGTAATTCCTTTCAGTATCTGGTGAATTCATGGACCACCATTGTTGAGCTGCTGTCTGTATATAAGCGTCTGGCATCGTTTGAGGCGGTGATTCACCATCAGCCGTTGCCGGAAATTGACAGTGAAGCGGTGGCTGAGCCGGGTGCTGCTCAGTAATCAGGCTGTTTGGTCAATGCGAAAGCCCCGGGACGGTCAGTCAGCGGGGCTTTTTTGTGTCTGCAAACAATTATTTTGATTGAGTTTGGGTGAAGTTTGCGAGCAGCCCTGACAGGCTTTCGCTGATTCTTTCCACCTGGCTGGCGTAGCGCTGATTGTTGTCTGACTCACGGGCGGAACGGTCTGACTGTTCCACGGTGGTGCGAATGCCGGTGGCGATCTGGTCAGTCATGGTTGATTGTTGTTCTGCCGAGGCTGCAATCAGGCTGTTCATCTGGTTGATGTCATTGATGGCATTGCGGATATGATCAATGCTTTGTTTTGCCTCGTCGGCGAGTGTGACGCTTTGCTGAACCAGATTTGTCTGGTGTTCAATCCGGCCGGATGACTGGTCGATGGCGGTATTCAGTTTAAGTATGATGCCGCTGATCTGTTTGGCGGCGGTGGTGGTGTTACTGGCCAGTCCCCGGACTTCGTCGGCAACCACTGCGAATCCTCTGCCCTGCTCGCCGGCTCTGGCGGCTTCGATGGCGGCGTTGAGTGCCAGCAGGTTGGTCTGGTCGGCGAGTGTCTGAATAACCGTTAATGCGTTGCCGATATCCTTCCCGTCTTCTTTGAGTACCTGAAAGGTGTTGTAGGTGGTCTGGGTTTCCTCAACCAGGCTGAGAATACTTTCCCGGGTGCGTTCCATTTGGTTGACACCGTTCTGGCTGAGTGCGATGGCCTGCTGAGTTGAGTCTGATGTTTCTGTTGCGCTGCGGACGACTTCTGAGTTTGATTCGCTGAGCCGGCTGATGTCTTCAGCAATGCTTTGGGTGGCTGATTGCTGGGCTGCGACGATTTCATCCAGCGAGCAGGCGCTGTTGCTGAGGTCCCTGCCAAGTTTTTTCAGGCTGCTGCTCTGCTGGTTCAGCTGGGTGATCAGTTGTTGCAGGTAGTTACTGAGTTGCTGGCTGGCGGAGTTGAGGGTGCAAATTTCGCTGATACGGCTTTTGTCTGTGGTCTGGGGTGACAGATTGCCGCAAGCCAGTTGTTGTATGTTTTTGCTGGTGGTTCGCAGTGTGTTACTGAGCAGGGTGCTGACTGTGCTCATGAGTAATGCCACCAGGGTTATCAGGGTGAGGCAGCAGATCAGCAGGACGTATACGTTGTCTTCCGTGGTTCGGTACTGGCGGTCTGCAGTGGTTTTCAGTTCCTGCAGGGTGGTTTCCAGCGCGGTTATCAGTTGCAGGCTGTTGTTGCTGGCCGTGATTTTGGTGGTGTAGATATCTTCTATATTACTGAGGTCTTTCAGGTAGCGGCGTAGCAGGCTGTTTAGTTCCTGGTTGTAAATGTCGCCCAGTTCTTCCCGGTCTGGTTCAGCATCGGTTTTGTCCAGACCGAGCAGGGACTGCAGGTCGTCTTCTTCAGCGTCTGCATATATGTTCAGACGGGGCAGTGCCTGTAATGCTTTTTGTTGGTGGTTCAGTTGGCTGAGGGTCTGTTGTATGTGGTTGCGGTCATGGCCGTTGTTGCTGAAGTAGCGTTCACGGCTGTGACTGAGTTCCGGGAGCTGTAGCAGTAATTGTTGCAGGTGTTGCCGGTAACGGTTGGCCAGTGCCTGTTGTTGCTCAGTGGCCTGCAGTGCGTAGTCATTCAGTTGGCTGAGGCTGGCCAGGATTTCATTTTCTGCATTGATCAGCAGGGATTGCGGGTTTTTCAGTTTGCCGGCTTCGCGAAGCTCAAACAGGGCGGTGGACTGGAGACTCTGTAGCTGCTGCTGCAGTTGCAGACGTGCCTGTTCAGGCAGGCGTTGCAGTGGCGAGGTTTCATTGTTCAGTAAGGCTATGTTGTTGTCGATGTCACTCAGCAGGGTTGTGTCGGCGAGTCTCAGGTAAGCCAGGACAGGTCGGCTGATTGTGCGGGTGATGTGTTGTTGCAGGTCGGTGTAGTGTCGGGTGGCATTAAAATTCTGATTGAGTTTGGCCAGTGACCAGATCATGGCGGCAGCCAGTATGCCGACGATTATCAGCAGGGCGGCGGTTGTCAGGCGGTTGATCGTGGATATTTTCATTATCTCGGTTTCCGGATGCGGTTGGGTGACGAGTTTCATCCTTAAAAATCGCCGCTATTAAATGCTCTGCAGGTGACGGAACGATGACAGTGAATAAGGCTTTTCCTCAGAGTGGTGAATATACTTATGGATGGCAATTGCCGGTTAAGGTTGCAGGTTTCCCATAGACAGCTGGGAGGTAATGCACTAAAATACCGCCGTTTTGCATACAGTAAATGCGACAACCGGATTTTTTGAAAAAGCGAGATGGACTTTTGTTCTGTCTCGCTTTTTTGCAACTTATCGGTTGTTGATTCTAAGTTATTGATTCTGTTTAGATGCGCTCTAAGCGGGGAGGTTGATTTGACAAGACCAGCCATTCTGGCCCTTGAAGACGGAAGTATCTTCCGGGGAGTAGCTATTGGCGCGGATGGCCAGTCCTCTGGTGAGGTGGTATTTAACACTTCTATGACTGGTTATCAGGAGATTCTGACGGACCCATCCTATTGCCGTCAGATTGTGACTCTTACATACCCGCACATTGGCAATGTGGGCACAACGCATGAAGATGAAGAGTCGGCTAAAACCTGGGTTGCCGGTCTTGTAATCCGAGATCTGCCGTTGCTGGCAAGCAGCTGGCGTAATGAGCAAAGCCTGGATGATTACCTGAAAGCCAACAATATTGTTGGTATCGCTGATATCGATACCCGTCGCCTGACACGTATTTTACGTGAGAAAGGTTCCCTGAGCGGTTGCGTGATGGCAGGTGAAGACCTGAGCGAAGCAACTGCACTTGCTGCGGCACAGGAATTCCCTGGCCTGAAGGGCATGGATCTGGCGAAGGTTGTGACCACTGATGAGTCTTATGAGTGGACGTCTTCTACCTGGGATCTGGTTGAGGGTCACCAGGAGCGTTCTGCTGAAGAACTGCCTTATCATGTTGTTGCCTACGATTACGGTGTGAAGCGTAATATTCTGCGTATGCTGGTTGAGCGTGGCTGCCGTCTGACGGTTGTGCCTGCACAAACGCCGGCTGCGGAAGTGCTGGCGCTGAATCCTGACGGTGTGTTCCTGTCTAATGGCCCGGGTGACCCGGAACCATGTGATTACGCGATCAAGGCGATCACTGAGATCTGTGAGACTGAGTTGCCGGTATTCGGTATCTGTCTGGGTCATCAGTTGCTGGCGCTGGCATCCGGTGCTAACACTGTGAAGATGAAGTTCGGTCATCACGGGGCGAACCATCCGGTACAGGATCTGGATTCTTCTCAGGTACTGATTACCAGTCAGAACCACGGGTTTGCAGTCGATGAGGATTCTCTGCCTGATACGATCCGTGCAACCCACAAGTCACTGTTCGACGGTTCCCTGCAGGGCGTTGAGCGGACTGACCGGGTGGCATTCAGCTTCCAGGGACACCCTGAAGCGAGTCCGGGCCCTCATGATGTGGCCCCTCTGTTTGACCGCTTTATAGCGGCCATGGCAGAGCGTAAGGCGGGCTGATTTTCCCGTCGCAGCAATATTTTCCGCCCGGTTTATCCGGGCGGATTTGAATTGAGAGAATTTTACCGGCTGGTAAAATTCCCGTTGAATCTTTTGAAGATCGGTTGATTACACATGCCTAAACGTACGGATATACAAAGTATTCTGATCCTCGGTGCGGGGCCTATCGTTATCGGTCAAGCCTGTGAGTTTGACTATTCAGGTGCTCAAGCCTGTAAAGCCCTTCGTGAAGAAGGCTATCGCGTTATTCTGGTGAACTCTAACCCAGCCACCATTATGACCGATCCAAGTATGGCTGATGCGACGTACATTGAGCCTATTCAGTGGCAGACAGTTGCGAAAATTATCGAGAAAGAGCGTCCTGATGCGGTGCTGCCGACCATGGGTGGTCAGACTGCACTGAACTGTGCGCTGGATCTTGAGCGCGAAGGTGTGCTGGAAAAATTCGGCGTAGAGATGGTCGGTGCAAACGCTGATACCATCGATAAAGCTGAAGACCGTGACCGTTTCGATAAGGCGATGAAGTCGATTGGTCTGGAATGCCCGCGTGCTGCGATTGCTCACAGCATGGAAGAGGCGATTCAGGTTCAGGCACAGCTGGGCTTCCCTTGTATTATCCGTCCGTCTTTCACGATGGGGGGGACCGGTGGCGGTATCGCATACAACAAAGAAGAGTTTGTTGAAATTTGCGAACGTGGTCTGGATCTGTCACCGACCAGCGAACTGCTGATTGATGAATCCCTGATCGGCTGGAAAGAATATGAGATGGAAGTTGTCCGCGACAAGAACGACAACTGCATCATTATCTGTGCCATCGAAAACTTTGATGCTATGGGTGTACACACCGGTGACTCTATCACCGTTGCACCTGCGCAGACGCTGACGGATAAAGAATATCAGATCATGCGTAATGCCTCTCTGGCAGTGCTGCGTGAAATCGGCGTAGAAACCGGTGGTTCTAACGTACAGTTCGGTATGTGCCCTGAGACTGGCCGTATGGTTGTTATCGAGATGAACCCACGGGTTTCCCGTTCATCTGCGCTGGCATCCAAGGCGACCGGTTTCCCGATTGCTAAAGTGGCTGCCAAGCTGGCGATTGGTTATACCCTGGATGAACTGCAGAATGACATCACTGGCGGTGCGACCCCTGCATCCTTTGAGCCGGCGATTGATTACGTTGTTACTAAGATTCCGCGTTTCACTTTCGAGAAATTCCCACAGGCTAATGACCGTCTGACCACTCAGATGAAGTCAGTGGGCGAGGTGATGGCGATTGGCCGTACCCAGCAGGAATCGCTGCAGAAAGCGCTGCGTGGTCTGGAAGTCGGTGCAACTGGCCTGGATCCTATTGTGAATCCGGACGACGAAGATGTTCGTTCCGATATTATCCGTGAGATGAAGCAGCCGGGCGCTGAACGTATCTGGTATCTGGCCGATGCGATGCGTCTGGGGATGGGCATGGAAGAGCTGTACGAGCTGTCCGGCATCGACCCATGGTTCCTGGTTCAGATTGAAGATCTGATCAAAGAAGAGCAGCGTGTATCTGAAATGGCGCTGTCTGAGCTGGATAAGGACACCCTGTTCCGTCTGAAGCGTAAAGGTTTCTCTGATGCCCGTCTGGCGACTCTGCTGGGTGTGAGCGAGAAGCAGGTGCGCAAGCAGCGTCACAGTCTGGATATCCGTCCGGTATTCAAGCGTGTTGATACCTGTGCGGCTGAGTTCTCTACCGATACAGCGTACATGTACTCCACTTACGAAGAAGAGTGTGAGTCTAACCCGTCTGACCGTGACAAGATCATGGTTATCGGTGGTGGCCCTAACCGTATCGGTCAGGGCATTGAGTTTGATTACTGCTGTGTTCACGCGGCGCTGGCTGCCCGTGAAGACGGCTACGAAACCATCATGGTTAACTGTAACCCTGAAACGGTTTCTACCGATTACGATACGTCTGACCGTCTCTATTTTGAGCCGATTACACTGGAAGATGTGCTGGAAATCGTTCACGTTGAACAGCCTAAGGGTGTCATTGTTCAGTACGGTGGCCAGACCCCTCTGAAGCTGGCGCTGGCGCTTGAGCAGGCGGGTGTGCCAATTATCGGTACGTCTCCGGAAGCGATTGACCGTGCGGAAGACCGTGAACAGTTCCAGCAAATGCTGAAACGTCTGGGTCTGAAGCAGCCTGAAAACGCCACTGTGCGCAGCCAGGAAGAAGCAATCATTGAAGCAGCCAAGCTGGATTATCCGCTGGTTGTGCGTCCGTCTTACGTGCTGGGTGGCCGTGCGATGGAAATCGTCTACAACGAAGCAGAGTTGCGTCAGTACATGAATACTGCGGTGCAGGTATCTCACGATGCGCCGGTATTACTGGATCACTTCCTGAATGCAGCGGTTGAAGTGGATATCGATGCGATCTGTGACGGCGAGACCGTTGTGATCGGTGCCATCATGCAGCACATTGAGCAGGCCGGTGTTCACTCCGGTGACTCCGCGTGTTCTCTGCCTCCTTACAGTCTGCCTGCTGATGTGCAGGATCAGATGCGTGAGCAGGTGAAGAAAATGGCGCTGGAGCTGGGTGTGGTTGGTCTGATGAATGTTCAGCTGGCTTACCAGGATGGCGAGATCTACGTGATCGAAGTTAACCCGCGTGCCTCCCGTACTGTGCCGTTTGTTTCCAAGTGTATCGGTGTGTCACTGGCGAAAATCGCTGCACTGGTTATGACCGGTAAGAAGCTGAGCGAGCTGGGCTTCACTGAAGAAATCGTGCCGGACATGTTCAACGTGAAAGAAGCTGTCTTCCCGTTCAACAAGTTCCAGGGTGTTGACCCTATTCTGAGCCCGGAAATGAAGTCTACCGGCGAAGTGATGGGTGTCGGCGAGACCTTCGGCGAAGCTTTCATGAAGGCTGTTCGCGGTGCCGGTGAGAAGATGCCTGCTAAAGGTAAGGCGTTTATCTCTGTACGTGATGTGGATAAGCAGGGCGCGCTGAAGCTGGCCCGTGACCTGATTGATCTGGGCTTCACTCTGGTAGCAACCAGCGGTACAGCGGCATTGCTGAAAGATGCGGGTATCGAAGTGGGTCTGGTAAATAAGGTAATGGAAGGTCGTCCGAACATTGTTGATATGTTGAAGAACGATGAAATTGCCTATGCCATCAACACCACTGAAGGCCGTAAGGCGATTGCTGATTCTGCTGAGATCCGTCGTACAGCGCTGCAGCATAAAGTGCCTTATACCACTACGCTGGCCGGTGCTGAGGCCATGATCATGGCAATGCAGTATGGCGAAGAGAAAGAAGTGCGTCGTCTGCAAGATCTGCACTAAGTTATAAGAGAGACAGGATATGCAAAAATTTCCAATGACAGTGCATGGTGAAAAAGCACTTCGCGAAGAACTGGATGACCTGAAGACTGTTCAGCGTCCAACGGTTATTGCAGCGATTGCGGATGCCCGCGAGCACGGTGATTTGAAAGAGAATGCTGAATACCATGCAGCACGTGAGCAGCAGGGTTTCATTGAAGGCCGGATTCAGGAGCTTGAAGGTAAGCTCGGTTCTGCTCAGGTTATCGATGTAACCCAGATTCCTCACAGCGGTAAAGTTATCTTCGGTACGACTGTGGATATCATCAATCTGGATACTGACGATACCGTCAGTTATCAGATTGTCGGTGAAGACGAAGCTGATATTAAAAATCGCAAGATTTCAGTGGGGTCGCCGATTGCCCGTGCGCTGGTAGGTAAGGAAGAGGGTGATGTGGTTGTGGTTAACACGCCGGGTGGCGCTGTTGAGTACGAAATTGACCAGGTGCATCACGTCTGATTTCTGACTGTCAGAAACGAAGAAACCGCCAACTGGCGGTTTCTTTTTATCTGCCTTATGTTTAATGCAGCAGATTCATTTCTGTGTTGTCACACTGTTCAGCGTAACAGGTTAGACAGCTTAGGATTAGGGTTCTGTGCGGCGCGGTACAGCAGTGCAACGTTACCGATTTCCTGAACGATCTGTGCTTCAACGATCTGGCTCATTTCTTTGATCAGGGCTTTTTTAACGGTGCGGTCACCGACAACGAACTTAACCTTGATCAGTTCGTGATCTTCCAGAGCGCGGTCTGCTTCAAGCAGGATGTTTTCGTTGAGGCCATTGCCGGCAACTGTGATGATCGGATTCAGGCCGTGGCCTATGCTACGGAACTGCTTCTTTTGCGCTGTGGTTAAGCTCATACTAAAATACTTGGCCTTTAAAATAATGGGGATTGCAGGCGGTTTTACAGGTTGTCTTGTAAGTGCTGCAAATTTAGCTGCGATTTTACCTCACTTCAGCCTTCCAGAGTAGCGTTGGCTGATATTCAATCGGTAGGTTAATTTGTCCAGATCAAAAAGCAGCGGTCGTTGGCTGCAGGAACATTTCGACGATCAGTACGTAAAGAAGTCCAAAGAGGACGGCTATCGTTCCCGCGCCAGCTATAAGTTGTTGGAGCTGAACCAGAAAGATAAGCTGATCCGGCCGGGTATGACGGTCGTAGACCTTGGTGCGGCGCCGGGTGGCTGGTCTCAGGTGGCAGCAGAGCTGGTCGGTGACAGTGGCCGGGTGGTGGCATCAGACATATTGCCGATGGACAATTTACCCGGTGTACAGTTTATTCAGGGGGACTTTACCGAAGAGTCTGTGCTGAATGAAATTTTACAAACCCTGGGAGATGATCTTTCAGACCTTGTAATTTCAGATATGGCCCCCAATATGAGTGGTATGTCCGCGATTGATCAGCCGGCAGCCATGTATCTTGTTGAGCTGGCGCTGGATCTGGCGCGGACAACATTGCGTCCCGGTGGTGATTTTATCGCCAAAGTATTTCAGGGTGAGGGCTTTGATGCCTACATGCAGGACGTAAAGAGCAGTTTTACCAAGGTTTATACCCGTAAGCCGGACGCCTCCCGGGCCCGTTCCCGTGAAGTTTATATGGTTGGGCGTAATTTCCGGCCGTAAAGATGGTCAAAGCCAGTGAAGTCCTGTAGTTTTTGCAGGCTTGGGTTTTACGACACAAAGATAAGTAGCAAACAGAGGGTCATCCTTTGAACGATATGGCGAAAAATTTAGTACTGTGGCTGGTAATCGCGGCAGTACTGCTGACAGTGTTTAATAACTTCAGCGGCGAAACCAGTTCGCAGTCGCTGAATTATTCTGAATTCATCACTGAGGTGAAGGACGATCGGGTCAGCAAGGTAATTATTGACGGTTATACCATCGAAGGTTTCCGTAAGAATGGTGAGCGCTTCCAGACGGTACGCCCGGCGCTGCAGGATCCTAAGCTGGTTGATGATCTGTACAACCACAATGTCATCATTGAAGGTAAGCAGCCTGAGAAGCAAAGTGTCTGGACGCAGCTGCTGGTTGCCAGCTTCCCGATTCTGGTGATCATTGCTGTGTTTATGTTTTTCATGCGCCAGATGCAGGGCGGCGGGGGCGGCAAAGGCGGTCCGATGTCGTTTGGTAAGTCTAAAGCCCGGATGATGAGCGAAGATCAGATCAAGACGACGTTTGAAGATGTAGCCGGTGTTGAAGAAGCTAAAGAGGAAGTAAAAGAGCTGGTGGATTACCTGCGTGATCCTGGCAAGTTCCAGCGTCTGGGTGGCCATATTCCCCGCGGTGTACTGATGGCGGGTAGCCCCGGTACCGGTAAAACCCTGCTGGCAAAAGCGATTGCCGGTGAAGCGAAAGTGCCTTTCTTTACAATTTCCGGTTCTGACTTTGTGGAAATGTTTGTGGGTGTGGGTGCATCCCGTGTCCGTGATATGTTCGAGCAGGCGAAGAAAAATGCGCCGTGTATCATCTTTATTGATGAGATTGATGCGGTGGGTCGTCACCGTGGTGTTGGCATGGGTGGCGGTAACGATGAGCGTGAGCAAACCCTGAACCAGCTGCTGGTTGAAATGGACGGCTTTGAAGGTACTGAGGGTGTAATCGTCATTGCTGCGACTAACCGTCCTGACGTGCTGGACCCTGCGCTGTTGCGCCCGGGTCGTTTTGACCGCCAGGTGCATGTAGGCCTGCCGGATATCCGCGGCCGTGAGCAGATCCTGAAAGTGCACATGCGTAAAGTGCCTCTGGGAGATGATGTTAAGCCTGAGCTGATTGCCCGTGGTACACCCGGATTCTCCGGTGCTGACCTGGCTAACCTGGTGAACGAAGCTGCATTGTTTGCTGCCCGTGCCAGTAAGCGTACGGTGGGTATGGATCAGTTTGAAAAAGCTAAAGACAAAATCATGATGGGTGCTGAGCGTAAGTCGATGGTGATGTCTTACGAAGAACGCCTGAATACGGCATACCACGAGTCTGGTCATGCGATTGTCGGGCGTTTATTGCCGGATCATGATCCCGTCTACAAAGTATCTATTATTCCCCGCGGCCGGGCACTGGGTGTCACCATGTTCCTGCCGGAAGAAGACCGCTACAGCCACAGCCGTAAAATGCTGATGGCGAATATCTGCAGCCTTTACGGTGGCCGTATTGCGGAAGAAATGACGCTGGGTAAAGACGGTGTTACCACCGGTGCATCCAATGATATTCAGCGGGCAACCAGCATTGCCAGAAACATGGTAACGCGCTGGGGTCTGAGCGAAGAGCTGGGGCCATTGCTGTATGACGAGGAAGAGTCTGATCCGTTTAACCGTGGTTATGGTCAGGGCAGCAAGCCTATCTCTGAGGAGTTGCAGCAGAAAATTGATGCGACTACCCGTAAGATTATTGATGACTGTTACGCGCAGGCGTTCCAGATGCTGGAAGATAACCGCGATATTCTGGAAACCATGACCCAGGCGCTGATGAAGTATGAGACGATTGATTCGTCACAGATTGATCAGTTAATGGCCCGTGAAGATGTGTCAGAGCCGGAAGGCTGGAGTGACAACGACGCGAAGAAAGACGGTCCTAAGTCTGAATCTGATACGGATGATTCTGATGCTGAAGAAAACAAAGCATCTGATGATATGCCGCGTGATGATGACGAGCAGCGTGATCAGCCGGATGCGCCGGATCAGAACCTGCATTAATCTGTGTGATTGAAATCTGAAAAGGTCAGCACGTCCCTGTGCTGGCCTTTTTACGTTCTGACATTAGGAACAGTGAGTAATGAGTGATTTAAGTCAGTTTCAGTTTGCTTCCCGCCGGTTAGATTTAACCCGTCCCCAGGTGATGGGGATCGTTAACGTGACCCCGGATTCTTTTTCTGACGGCGGAACGCTATATGCGTCAGAAAAACTGTCGGTGCAGAGGGCCGTTGACCGTGCTTTGCAGATGGTAGACCAGGGTGCTGCTTTTATTGATATCGGTGGTGAGTCAACCCGGCCGGGTGCGACCCCGGTGGGCCTTGATGAAGAAATGAATCGGGTGTTGCCGGTGGTTGAGCGGCTGAACCGTGAAGTTGATGCGATTGTTTCCGTGGATACCAGTTCGCCGGAAGTGATTGTCGAAGCGGCTGCGCTTGGTGCGGGGCTGATTAACGATGTCCGGGCACTGGGGAAAGCAGGTGCACTTGAGGCGGCAGCAGCCAGTGGTTTGCCGGTGTGCCTGATGCACATGCAGGGCAGCCCTGCGACGATGCAGGATGCACCGGTTTACAGTGATGTGATTGATGAGGTTGAGGCGTTTCTTGCGGCGCGTATAGCTGCCTGTGAAGCCGCCGGGATTGACCGGCAGAGAATTATTCTTGATCCGGGGTTCGGTTTTGGTAAAACCCTGGAGCATAATTTGCGGCTGTTGAATAAGCTGGAGCAGTTGCACCGTCTGAAGTGTCCGTTGCTGCTGGGTACATCACGTAAGAGTATGATTGACCATGTGCTGAATAAGCCGGTTGATCAGCGTTTGTCCGGTGGGTTGGCGACCGTGGCGCTGGGCGTCACAAAAGGCGCGGCGATTTTTCGGGTGCACGATGTTCAGGAAACCACCGATGTGGTGCGTATGTGTGAAGCGGTACTGGCAGAGCGCAAGCCGGATTAACAGCGGGCGTGTAGCCGTGTTAGCGTATTAACCGGCTTGCGGGAGCAGAAAGGAAATAACATGACAAAACGATATTTTGGTACTGACGGTATTCGCGGAAAAGTGGGCACCGCGCCGATAACGCCGGATTTTATGCTGAAACTGGGCTGGGCAGCAGGCAAGGTATTTGCCCGTGAAGGCCGCAGTAAAATTATCATCGGTAAAGATACCCGTATTTCCGGCTATATGTTTGAGTCAGCGCTGGAGGCGGGTTTATCTGCGGCAGGTGTAGATGTATTGCTGCTGGGACCAATGCCGACCCCGGCAATTGCGTATCTCACCCGTACATTTAATGCCAATGCAGGCATTGTTATCAGTGCATCGCACAATCCATACTATGATAACGGCATTAAGTTTTTCTCTGCTCAGGGAACTAAGTTGTCAGATGATATTGAGCACGCCATCGAAGCGCAGCTTGATCTTGCCCTGACCACTGTGGATGCTGCTGAACTGGGTAAAGTGCGCCGTATTGATGATGCTGCCGGCCGGTATATTGAGTTTTGCAAAGGCACCGTTAATGCCGGTTTTAGCCTGAAAGGGCTGAAGGTAGTGGTGGATTGTGCCAACGGTGCGACTTACCACGTGGCCCCGCAGGTCTTTAGCGAGCTGGGCGCTGAGGTAGTAACTATAGGTGCCGGTCCGGATGGTCTGAATATCAATAATGGTTGCGGAGCGACGTCTACAGAGGCCTTGCAGACCGCTGTAACTGAGCATCAGGCGGACCTGGGCATTGCCCTGGACGGTGATGGTGACCGGGTGATCATGGCGGACCATAACGGTGTTCAGGTGGATGGTGATGAATTGTTGTTCATCATGGCGATGCAGCTACACCGGGAAGGCCGTCTGAATGGTGGTGTTGTCGGTACGCTGATGTCTAACTTTGGTCTGGAGCAGGCGCTTGTGAAAGCCGCTATTCCGTTTATCCGCGCCAAGGTAGGTGATCGCTATGTGATGGAAGCGTTAGCAGAAAATCAATGGTTGTTGGGTGGTGAGTCTTCAGGGCATCTGGTGTGCCGTGATGTAACCACGACCGGTGATGGCATTGTTGCGGCGTTACAGGTGCTTAAGGCGATGGTGTCGAATGAAAAATCGCTGGCTGAGCTGAAGGGCGAAATGACCAAAATGCCGCAAACCATGATCAATGTGCGTCTGGCTGAGAAGATTGACGTGGTAAGTTTGCCTCAGGTACAGGCTGCGGTGGCTGATGTGGAAGCGCGCCTCGGTGACCGTGGCCGGGTGCTGTTACGTCCGTCCGGCACGGAACCTTTGGTGCGGGTCATGGTGGAAGGTGATGACGCTGCCTGGGTTGCAGAACTTACGGCAGAGCTGGCGGCGGCTGTAGAGGCTGCGATTGCGGTCTGACCGGGTTGATTAATAAGGCATTTCTGCGGCGTAATTGTCTTTGTTGTGACTTATTCCGCCGCAGCATTGTTAAGATCTTGTAACTTATTTTGAAACTGGGTACTATGTGCGCCGCCTTACACAGAGGAAATCATATGCGTAAAACAATCGTTGCCGGTAACTGGAAAATGAACGGTACCCGTGAAGCAAACCGGGAGCTGCTGAGCCAGTTAGTTGCAGGGGTAGATGTTGCGCAGGGTGTAGAGGTGCTGGTGTGTCCGCCGGCGGTGTATCTTGATCAGGCGACTGAACTGGTTAAGGATACTGCAATTAAGGTGGGTGCCCAAAACGTCAGTGATCAGCCTAAAGGGGCTTTCACTGGTGAGATTGCCTTGCCTATGCTGCAGGACCTGGGGTGCGAATACGTACTGCTGGGGCATTCAGAGCGCCGTACTTTGTTCGCAGAGAACGATGCGCAGGTAGCAGATAAATTTGCTGCTGCGCTGGATGCCGGAGTTATGCCTGTTTTATGTGTAGGTGAAACGCTGGAACAGCGTGAAGCATCGCAGACACTGACGGTTGTTGCAGCTCAGGTTGCAGCGGTTATTGACCGGGTAGGTATCAGTGCGATGGCGCAGACTGTGATTGCTTATGAGCCGGTCTGGGCAATTGGTACAGGATTAACCGCAACGCCTCAGCAGGCTCAGGAAGTGCACGCTGCTATTCGTGTACAACTGAAAAATCTGGATGCTGATGTCGCGGATTCTGTGTCAATTCTGTATGGTGGCAGCATGAATGCCGGTAACGCAGCAGAGCTCCTGTCAGAACAGGACATTGATGGCGGTCTGGTTGGTGGTGCCTCTTTGAAGGCGGAAGATTTTTTGACGATCTGTGGCGCTGCCGCAGCGCGTCTGAAGTGAGTGAATAGTTAAATGGAAACTCTGGTTCTTGCGGTACATGTTTTATTAGCGGCGGCGATTATTGCTCTGGTTCTGTTACAGCAGGGTAAAGGCGCAGAAGCAGGTGCTGCTTTTGGTAGCGGTGCATCTCAGACTGTATTCGGTAGTCAGGGTTCCGGTTCATTCCTGAGCCGCATGACGGGTGTACTGGCTGCGGGTCTGTTTGTAACCAGTTTCGTTCTGGCGGTATATGCCAAAGAACAGGCCGGTACGGTGACCGATGCAGGTATTCCTTCTGCTGCGGTTGTTGAGCAGGTACAGCAGGCTGATGAACTGCCAGCGCTGGAAGAAAGTGCAGCGCCAGCTGATGCGGACGTACCGCCAGCAGAATAACCTTTTATTTGCCGAAGTGGTGGAATTGGTAGACACGCCATCTTGAGGGGGTGGTGACCTAAAGGTCGTGCGGGTTCAAGTCCCGCCTTCGGCACCAATTCATTGTTCAGCAGTGACTGCTGAAACAGTCGGATAGCCGGTCGCTGTTCTTATTTGAGCGGGCCGGTCCTCAAAAGTCCTGTTATTGCTAAACAGGCGCGGTGAGATTATAATACCCACCGGTTTTTTTGATGCGGGGTGGAGCAGCCTGGTAGCTCGTCGGGCTCATAACCCGAAGGTCGTCAGTTCAAATCTGGCCCCCGCTACCAAAAAACAGCAGCTAAGGCTGCTGGTAGCCAAAAGATATCTGTTTTTATTAGATCTTTTTCTACCAGGATGGCGGCGTGCTGTCGCTTCATACAGGTTCGTATGTATGAAGTGTTTTACTTAAGTGAGTGTTATCTCAAGTAAAACGGAATCGGAGTAATTCGGTTCACGCGGTGTTTAGCGTAATAAAATACTGTTTTATTACGCTAGGTACCGTTCAATTAGTACGCTGATTGGCCCCTTTTTAGGGGCTTTTTCGTACTTGTGGCTCAGGAATGCCACGAAAGTAATGGGTCACTGACCCATTTTTTATTGGTTTAAACAAGTCAGTCTGAGGTTTTTGCGTGTCCGCAAAGATGAGTACTTTAGAAGCACTGATCGAGCCGTCCGTTGTGGCGCTGGGTCTGGAGCTTTGGGGCATTGAGATGCTGTCGCAGGGGCGGCAAAGCATGCTGCGTGTCTATATCGATTCAGAGAATGGCGTGGGTGTGGATGACTGTGCAAATGTCAGTCGCCAGATCAGCGGTGTTCTGGATGTTGAAGATCCGATCAGCGGTGAATATACGCTGGAAGTATCCTCGCCGGGGATGGATCGTCCGTTATTTAAACTGTCGCAGTATCAGGACTACATCGGTCATGTGGTTCAGCTGCGTTTACGGATGCCGTTTGATGGTCGCCGCAAATTTAAGGGCGTGCTGAATGGCATCGAAGATGAAGATATCGTGCTGGTTGTTGACGCGGATGAATATTTATTGCCAATCGATCATATCGAAAAGGCAAATATCGTACCGCAGTTTAAATAACCCACGGGCAGGACTGGAATTTGAGGTAGGGGCAGTTGCATGAATAAAGAAATTCTCCTGGTTGCTGAAGCAGTTTCTAACGAAAAGGATGTATCCAAAGAAGTTATCTTTGAAGCCATCGAGTTAGCGCTGGCAACCGCGACTAAAAAGCGTTATGACGAAGAAGCGGAAATCCGTGTAGTAATCGACCGTGAAACCGGTGATTACGAAACATTCCGTCGCTGGGATGTTGTCAGCAACGAAGCAGTACCTCTGCTGGGTACTGAGCTGACAATGGAAGAAGCGGAAGAAATCGACAGCAGCCTGCAGCCAGGTGATGTTCATGAAGAACAGGTTGAGTCTGTTAAGTTCGGCCGGATCGCTGCCCAGACTGCAAAGCAGGTAATTGTTCAGAAGGTTCGTGAAGCAGAACGTGCCAAAGTGGTTGCGCTGTACAGCGACCGTATTGGTGATCTGATTTCCGGCTCTGTTAAGAAAGTTACCCGTGACAACATCATTGTTGACCTGGGTAACAATGCTGAAGCGGTATTGCCGCGGGATCAGTTATTGCCGCGTGAAGCATTCCGTATGGGCGACCGTATCCGTGCGGTACTGCATGAGATCCGTACTGAAGGCCGTGGTCCTCAGTTGGTCATGAGCCGTGTCAGCAATCAGATGCTGATCGAGCTGTTCCGCATTGAAGTGCCTGAAATCTCTGAAGAAGTTATTGAGATTCGTGCGGCATCCCGTGATCCGGGTTCCCGTGCCAAGATTGCGGTTAAGACCAATGATGGCCGTATAGATCCGGTTGGTGCCTGTGTCGGTATGCGCGGTGCGCGTGTGCAGGCCGTATCAAATGAACTAGGTGGTGAGCGTGTGGATATTATCCTGTGGGATGACAATCCGGCACAGCTGGTAATTAATGCGATGTCCCCTGCGGATGTGGCATCCATCGTTGTTGATGAAGAAACCCGCTCAATGGATGTTGCGGTTGCCGAAGAAAATCTGGCAATGGCAATCGGTCGCAGCGGCCAGAACGTACGTCTGGCAGCTGATCTGACTGAGTGGAAACTGAATGTTATGACCGAAGATGAAGCTGCTGAGAAGCAGCAGTCTGAAGTCGGTTCAATTTTAGAAACCTTTGCCAAGCATCTGGATGTTGATGATGACATTGCAGAAGTGCTGATCGATGAAGGCTTCACTTCACTGGAAGAAGTGGCTTATGTACCGGTCGACGAGATGCTTGAAATTGATGGTTTCGACGAAGAAATCGTTGAAGAGCTGCGTAACCGCGCGAAGGATGCTCTGCTGAATCTGGCACTGGCAAGCGAAGAGAAGCTGGAAAGTGCTGAGCCGGCAGAAGACTTGCTGGAAATGGAAGGTATGGAACGTCACCTGGCGTTTGTACTGGCCAGCAAAGGCATCGTTACTATGGAAGACCTGGCTGAACAGGCTGTTGAAGATCTGCTCGATATCGAAGAGTTGGATGAGGAAAAAGCAGCAGCACTGATTATGACTGCCCGGGCACCATGGTTTGCGGACGAAGAATAAGGTCAACGTAGGAGAGTAACGAATATGGCAGAAGTCACAGTAACACAACTTGCCGAGGTAGTTGGCGTTCCCGTTGATCGTTTGTTAACGCAAATGGGCGAGGCCGGTATTGCCGGCAAGAAGGAAGGCTCTAAAGTAAGTGAAGATGAGCGTCAGAAATTACTGGCGCATCTGAAGCGCAGCCACGGTGAAAAGTCTCAGGGTGAACCTAAGAAAATCACCCTGAAGCGTAAAACCACCAGTCAGCTGAAGGTTGCCGGTGCATCCGGTAAGAAAACCATTAACGTAGAAGTACGTAAGAAACGTACATACGTTAAGCGTGACGAAGTAGAAGATACTTCAGCGAAAGATCAGGAAGTGGCAGCCCGCGCAGCTGAAGAAGCTGAACGCGCCCGTCGCGATGCTGAGTTGCAAGCTGCGCAGGAAAAACAGCGTGAAGAAGTGCGCAACAAGCAGGAAGCTGATGCGAAAGCAAAAGCTGCTGCAGAAGCAAAAGCTAAGACAGCTAAAGAAGCGCCGCGTCCGGCACGTGCTGCTGAGCCGGCTGCAGATGCTAAGCCTGCTGCGGCGAAGAAAGGCCGTGAAAAGCCTGCTTTCCGTAACGAAAGCAAGCCTGCTGGCGGTAACAAACCCGGTAACAAGCGTCTGTCCCGTAAGGGCGGTAATGCTGGCCGTAACGACCGTGACAACCGCCGTGGCGGTAAGCCGGTTCGTAAGGGCATGACCAGCGATAACGTTCAGGCATTTGAGAAACCGACTGCACCGGTTGTGCATGAGGTTCAGATTCCTGAATCTATCACTGTTGCAGAGCTGGCGAAGAAGATGTCAGTTAAAGCCGCTGACGTGATTAAAGTGATGTTTAAGATGGGTGCCATGGCAACCATCAACCAGGTGATCGATCAGGACACTGCAACACTGGTTGTAGAAGAAATGGGTCACACTGCGATTCCTATGCAGGAAAACACTGTTGAAGATCAGCTGATCGAAAGCTCCAGCAATGAAGCGATTGAAGGCGACGCGCAGGAACGTGCACCGGTTGTTACCGTTATGGGGCACGTTGACCACGGTAAAACATCCCTGCTGGATTACATTCGTGAAACCCGCGTTGCGGCAGGCGAATCCGGCGGTATTACACAGCATATCGGTGCGTATCACGTTGAAACTGACAAAGGTATGGTCAGCTTCCTGGATACACCGGGCCACGCAGCGTTTACCGCAATGCGTGCACGTGGTGCTCAGCTGACGGATATCGTTATTCTGGTTGTTGCTGCGGATGACGGTGTAATGCCGCAGACCGAAGAAGCGGTAAACCACGCCCGTGCGGCCGGTGTACCACTGGTTATCGCTGTTAACAAAATTGATAAAGAAGAAGCCGATCCGGACCGTGTTAAAAACGAACTGGCTCAGCGCGATGTATTGCCTGAAGACTGGGGCGGTGACGTTCAGTTCATCAACGTGTCTGCGAAAACCGGCCAGGGCATTGATGACCTGCTGGATGCAGTATTGCTGCAAGCTGAAATTCTTGAACTGACAGCAGTTCCTGAAGCGCCGGGCCGTGGTGTTGTTGTTGAATCACGCCTGGATAAGGGCCGTGGTCCTGTCGCGACTCTGCTGGTACAGAACGGTACTCTGAACCAGGGTGATATCGTGCTGGCCGGTCTGCAATATGGCCGTGTACGTGCGATGCTGGATGAGAATGGTCGTCCGGTTAAATCTGCTGGCCCGTCTATTCCTGTTGAGATTCTGGGTCTTGACGGTACGCCAGGTGCCGGTGATGAATTCACCGTGGTTTCCAGCGAGAAGAAGGCGCGTGAAGTTGCGCTGTTCCGTCAGGGCAAATACCGTGAAGTTAAACTGCAGCGTCAGCAGCAGGCTAAACTGGAAAATCTGTTTGCAAATATGCAGGCCGGTGAACAGAAGTCGCTGAACGTGATCCTGAAGTCTGACGTACGGGGTTCTCTGGAAGCTCTGACTGGTGCACTGAACGACCTGAGCACTGATGAAGTTAAAGTGAACATCGTTTCCGGCGGTGTCGGTGGTATTGCTGAAACAGATGCCAACCTGGCACTGGCGTCCAGCGCTATCATGATCGGCTTTAACGTGCGAGCTGATGTTCAGGCCCGTGCAGTCATTGAACGTGAAGAGATCGAGCTGCGTTACTACAGTGTTATCTATGACATCATCGATGATGTCCGTCAGGCGATGACAGGTCTGCTTGCACCTGAATTCCGTGAAGAAATCGTCGGTATTGCTGAAGTACGTGATGTCTTCCGTGCACCGAAGATTGGTGCGGTTGCAGGCTGTATGGTTACCGAAGGTTCCGTATACCGTAACAAGCGTATCCGTGTACTGCGTGAAAACGTTGTTATCTATGAAGGTGAGCTGGAATCCCTGCGTCGCTTCAAAGATAACGTTGCTGACGTACGTCAGGGTATGGAATGTGGTATCGGCGTTAAGAACTACAACGATGTTAAGGTTGGTGATCAGATCGAAGTATTCGATTCTGTTGAAATCCAGCGTACTCTGTAAGGCATTATGGCAAGAGATTTTAGTCGTACACAACGAATCGCTGACCAGGTCCAGAAGGAACTGGCTCAGCTGATTCAGCGGGAAATTAAAGACCCGCGTCTGGGGATGGTAACCATCAGCTATGTGAAGGTCGCTAAAGACCTTGGCTATGCGGATGTTTATGTGACTGTGCTGCCGTTAGGCGGTAAGGATCATGATGAAGCCATTGCCGAGTCTCTGAAAGTGCTGAACCAGGCTGCAGGCTTCCTGAGAGGGCAGCTTGCACGGCTGGTTAAGTTGCGGGTAATGCCGCAGCTGCGCTTCCATTTTGATGCCAGTGTTGACCGGGGTCGTCGTCTGAACGATCTGATTTTCCAGGCGCGCCGTTCTGATGCCGAGCTGTTGGCAGACGATGCGCCGGAAGGTGATCAGCCTAACCCGGACACGAAAGGGGAATAATCCATGGCCAGGCGGGCAAAAGGCCGGCCGGTGGATGGTATTTTCCTGCTGGATAAACCCGGCGGGATTTCCTCTAACCGTGCTCTGCAAATTGTTAAACGTCTCTATGGTGCTGCGAAAGCAGGTCATACCGGTGCGCTGGATCCTCTGGCCACCGGGATGTTACCGCTATGCTTTGGCGAAGCCACCAAATTCTCTCAATTCCTGCTGGATGCGGACAAACGCTATATCACCACGGCCAAATTAGGTCAGCGCACTGACACCAGTGATGCTGATGGTCAGGTGGTGGAAGAGCGTCCGTTGCCGGCTGATCTGAGTTTTGCCCGCATAGATGAACTGCTGCAGCAGGAATTTACCGGTCTGATCACTCAGGTGCCCTCTATGTTTTCGGCGTTAAAGCACAACGGTCAGCCGTTGTATAAGCTGGCGCGTCAGGGTATTGAGGTGGAAGTGAAGAGCCGTCAGGTGACGGTATTCAGCATTGAAGTGCTGGATTTCCGCGGTGATGAAGTTGATCTGGATATTCGCTGCAGCAAGGGCACCTATATTCGCTCTATTGTGCAGGATATGGGGGAAATGCTGGGCTGCGGAGCGCATGTACAGATGCTGCGCCGCCTGGATTCCGGCCCGTATAAAGCGGCAGAGATGATGCCGCTGGCTGAACTGGAAGCTCTGGTTGAAAAAATGACCCCTGAAGTTGATCTGGATGGCATACAAAAGCATCTGGATGGGTTATTATTGCCGCCCTGGAGTCCGGTAGCGGATACCCCTGAGGTTGTTCTTGATAAAACGCAGGTTCTGGCACTGATAAGAGGCCAGAAAGTGCAGCTGGAATCCCCTGACGCAACAGCGCTGGTGCGGATTCTGACAGAGGATGACGAGTTTCTCGGGATCGGTGAAGTGACCGAAGGCGGACGGCTGTTACCCCGGCGTTTGCTGAATACCCAGAACAAAGTTTAAATTTGTTTCGGCCCTGGCCGGAGCATTCTGACGATGGACTGAAAATATGCTCGGTGCATCGCGACTTTAAATCCGGCGGCTACGGCCGTGTGCATATTAAAATCTGGAGATAGAAAAATGGCATTATCTGCTGAAAAGAAAGCTGAGATTGTTGCAGAATACGCGCGTGCTGAAGGCGACACTGGTTCCCCTGAAGTTCAGGTAGCTCTGCTGACTCACAACATCGTTGGTCTGCAGTCTCACTTTAAAGGTCACATCCACGATCACCACTCCCGTCGTGGTCTGATCCGCATGGTAAACCAGCGTCGTAAGCTGCTGGATTACCTGAAGGGTAAAGATGCTAGCCGTTACGTCGAGCTGATCGGTCGTTTAGGTCTGCGTCGCTAAGATAATGTTCCGGGGTCATCAATCGATGACCCCGGTGCTTTTTACGCCTGTTTAATTGTCGTTTATCAACCAGCCTGTACTCTGATAGGCCTTCCCTGAGGGGCTAACAGAGTACTGGCTAAAAGAGGCCTGATGACGCGATAAGCGGGCATTTGTTGGTTTAGCTTAAGGAAAATTATTGTGCCACAAGCAATTACTAAAACGTTTCAGTTCGGTCAGCACCAGGTAACACTGGAAACCGGACGTGTAGCACGTCAGGCAACGGGTGCCGTACTGGTGACCATGGCTGGCGTACAGGTGCTGTGTACTGTTGTTGGTGCGAAGAGCGCCCGTGAAGGACAGGATTTCTTCCCTCTGTCTGTTCACTACCAGGAAAAGTACTACTCAGTTGGCCGTATCCCGGGTGGCTTCTTCAAGCGTGAAGCCCGTCCGTCTGAGAAAGAAACACTGACGTCCCGTCTGATCGACCGTCCTATCCGTCCACTGTTCCCGAAAGGTTACATGAACGAAGTTCAGGTTATCTGTACTGTGATGTCTGCAGATAAAGTAAATGATCCGGATATCGCTGCGATGCTGGGTACGTCTGCTGCACTGGCTATTTCCGGTATCCCTTTCCAGGGTCCGATCGGTTGTGCACGTGTCGGTTATACAGAAGAAGACGGTTACTCCCTGAACCCTTCTTATGAAGCACTTCAGACCTCTATGCTGGACATGGTTGTTGCCGGTACTTCTGATGCGGTTCTGATGGTTGAGTCTCAGGCTCAGGAGCTGTCTGAAGACGAAATGCTGGGTGCGGTTGTATTCGCCCACGAAGAAATGCAGGTTGCTATCAGTGCGATCAACGAACTGGTTGCTGAAGCAGGTAAAGAAGCCTGGGTTTGGGAACCGGCTGCGAAGAACGAAACACTGATCGAACAGGTTCGTGGCGTTGCTGCTGCAGGTGTTGAAGCGGCTTACCAGACTGCTGACAAAATGCAGCGTCAGGCAGCGCTGTCTGAAGTACGTAAGCAGGCTGTTGCAGCACTGTGTGAAGGTGAAGACGCGGCATCTGCCGGCGAAGTGGGCAGCATCATCAGCTCACTGGAAAAAGAAATCGTTCGTGGCCGTATCCTTGACGGTGCTCCACGTATCGATGGCCGTGACACTAAGACCGTTCGTGATATCGAAGTAGAAATCGATGTTCTGACCGGTACTCATGGTTCTTCTCTGTTCACCCGTGGTGAAACTCAGTCTGTTGTGACCTGTACCCTGGGTACTGCCCGTGATCAGCAGATCATTGATGCAATCGAAGGCGAGCGTAAAGATCCGTTCATGCTGCACTACAACTTCCCTCCATACTCTGTTGGTGAAGCTGGCCGTATCGGTGCAACCGGCCGTCGTGAAATTGGTCACGGCCGTCTGGCACGTCGCGGTGTTGCTGCGGTTCTGCCAACTCAGGAAGAATTCCCGTACACCATCCGTGTTGTGTCTGAGATCACTGAATCTAACGGTTCAAGCTCTATGGCGTCTGTATGTGGTGCGTCTCTGTCTATGATGGATGCCGGTGTACCTCTGAAAGCGCCTGTTGCGGGTATCGCGATGGGTCTGGTTAAAGAAGGCGAGCGTTTCGCTGTTCTGACCGACATCCTGGGTGACGAAGATCACCTGGGTGACATGGACTTTAAAGTTGCCGGTACAGAAGCCGGTGTTACTGCGCTGCAGATGGATATCAAGATCACCGGTATTACCGAAGAGATCATGGATATCGCACTGGAACAGGCGTACGAAGCCCGTGCTCACATCCTGAAGGAAATGGGCAAGGTAATCGGTTACTCCCGTCCTGAGCTGCCGGACAATGCGCCAGCAATGACACTGATCGAGATCAACCCAGAGAAGATCCGTGACGTAATTGGTAAAGGCGGTGCAACTATCCGTGCACTGACTGAAGAAACCGGCGCAACTATCGATATCGATGACAGCGGTACTGTACGTATCTACGCAGCTGATAAAGCAGCTGCGAAGATGGCAACTGACCGTGTAATCGAAATCACTGCTGAAGCTGAAGTGGGCGCAGTTTACGAAGGTAAGGTTGTTCGTATCGAAGAATTCGGTGCGTTCGTTAACATCCTGCCGGGTAAAGATGGTCTGGTTCACATCTCTCAAATCGCTAACAAGCGCATCGAGAAAGTGACTGATTACATCAAGATGGATGATGTCCTGAAGGTTAAGGTTCTGGACGTTGATGCCCGTGGTCGTATCAAGCTGACCATGCGTGATCTGGAGCAGGATGAGTCTGTAGAATAAGACTGATTGCTGCATAGAAAAAACCCGCTCCGGCGGGTTTTTTTGTGCCCGGTATTTTTGATTGCCGTTTGGGTTTCATGATTGCGGATTTGTTTGAAGATTGTTGTTTGCTGTGATAGCTATAAAGGCTGTTGCTGTCTGTGGGTAAGTTCTTGCGATTGGCTTAACTGTTTGTTATTTCGATTTTTTTGAAGTTTCTTATGATTTTTTAAGTCGATTGAGATGTATGTAAAAGGATTTTTATAACTATATTGCTGGGGATTGGTTTGTTGGTTTTCTCTGCTTTTGTTTGAAAACAAGCAGGTTCTATTCTCATAATGGTGGCTTTACCGAGGCTCAGAGAGAGCGATAAGCGTTTTTTTAACATAGAATTATGGCTGGTTGCTCATAGATGTTTGCAGGGGGTCCGGCTGATGTATTCAGCGGCTGGAATCCGGCTCAGGCATTTAACCGAAAAGGCAGATGTACGTTCGCAAAAGGAAGCAGAATCAGAACCTATGAGTATTGTTTGTGTTTGATTTCACGGGAGGCTGTGATGTTGAAGCAAAAATTATGTATATGGTTTGCATGCTGTTTCTTTTCTGCGGCTGTGTTAGCACAGGATATTCATCTGGATGTACCGAAGGGGAAGGTTCTCCTGACGCTCACCGGAAACATTGCTGAGCATAATACAGACAATGGTCTGCAACTGGACCGTGAGCAGCTGCTACAGTTTCCGCAGCGGGTGATTCGTACTGAAACCCGCTGGACCGAAGGGGTGACCGAGTTCAGTGGTCCGCTGGTGCGGGATATACTGGCGGCAGCCGGTGCCCGGGGCAGTGCTGTCTCAGCGCTTGCCGCAAATGAATATAAAATCGAAATTCCCACCGAAGACTTTAAATCCTTTGATGTGATTCTGGCCATTCAGAAGAATGGCGAGCCTCTGACCGTCCGGACTAAAGGGCCTGTCTGGGTAATCTATCCTTGGTCGGAACATGCTGAGCTTGAAAACGGGACTTACTATTCACGTGCAATCTGGCAACTGGTGCAGCTTGAAGTAAATGATTAAATCCGGCACCAGAACCTCAATTATCATCGCGACGATGATGATTGTGGTCATTATACTCAGCATGTTCAGCTCATTCTGGCTGTTCAGACAGATATCCGGTATGCAGGTCGGGCCTACCCGTTCTGAGTTGGTGTTTTTCATGCGCCAGTATGAATACGAACTGATGCGTACGGCTGCCCATTATGCCGAAGCCTATCCGGATCCGCGTTTTGAGAACAGCCAGGAGCGTTTCGATACCTGGTTTAACATTCTCTGGAGCCGCTTAGACAGTATTGAGTCGGGCCGTTTGGGCGGGGAAGCGGTTAATGATGGTTTTGACATCGAAAAATTACAGGCGACGATTATCTACATCGACAGCGCGCTTTACGGTGCAGAGGTGCCTGATGCCAAGACTGTTGAAAGTGTACGCACGCTGTTCAAGCAACTGATCGAAGAATCCCATCAGTATCAGCAGGACCGTGATTTTCTCAACCGTGAGGTGGCTTTAGAGCGGCAGATGAAGTCTTACGAGTCATACCGAAACTCGTTAGTGCTGAGTGTCATTGCGCTGATCCTGGGACTGATTGTGGCGGTATATCTGTACCGCAATAATAAGCGCTTACTGGAGATGCAGGCGGGCCTTGAAGACCGGGTCGAGCAGCGTACCCATGAGTTGATGCTCAGTAATATCAGCCTTAAAAGTGAAATACAGGAACGTTACAAGGTTGAAGAGCAGCTGCGTAACAGTCAGATGATCGCCGAAGAGGCCAAGGAGCGGGTTGAGTATCAGGCCAACTTTGACTCACTGACGCGACTGGCTAACCGGAATTTGTTTGAAGATCGCTTTTCTCAGGCAATAGCCCGGGCCCGCCGGGACGGCAGTCAGGTTGCCCTGTTGTTTCTGGATCTGGACCGCTTCAAGCACATCAACGATACCCTGGGTCACTCGGTGGGTGATGAGTTGCTGCAGGAAGCTTCCGGAAGAATTCTCAGTGTCTTGCGGGAAAGTGATACGGCTTCCCGTTTTGGCGGTGACGAGTTCGCGGTGGTACTGCCGGATGTGCGAGACCCGCTGGTCATTGAGCATATAGTGGGCCGGATTCTGGATGAGCTGTCGATGCCGTACCGGCTGGATGGAAATGACGCCTTTGTTTCTGCCAGTATCGGCGTCACGATCTTTCCGGATGACGGCGACAGCACCGGTACTCTGCTGCGTAAAGCTGACAGCGCCATGTATAAGGCAAAAGAACGGGGGCGAAATAATTTCCAGTTCTTTACACCGCAAATGGATATTGAAGCCCATGACCGGCGTAAGCTGGAAGCGGCCCTGTATGATGCGCTGGAACATAACGAGTTTATGCTTAACTATCAGCCGGTGTTTAACCCTCATAGCGGCCGGCTGGTTGGCGCAGAGGCGCTGATTCGCTGGTACGATCACGAAAATGGGTTTGTGGCGCCGGATGTGTTTATTCCGCTGGCGGAAGAGATTGGCCTGATTGTGCCGATCGGTGAATGGGTTTTACGGGAAGCCTGCCGTGAGGCTGTTCGCTGGAAGCAGACCAGCGGTCTGCCGCTGCATCTGGCGGTGAATATGTCGTACCGGCAATTCCAGAAACAGGACGTTGCAGCCATGGTGGCCGGGATATTAAAGGATACCGGGCTTGAGCCTGAACGGTTGGTGCTGGAAATAACTGAAGGTCTGATGATGGCTGATGATCAGGGAATCCATGATCAGTTGGAGAATATTCGTCAGCAGGGGGTTAGCCTGGCCATTGATGATTTCGGTACCGGCTATTCGTCCCTGAGTTATCTGAAGAAGTTTCCGATTAACATTCTTAAGATTGACCGCTCGTTCGTGAAAGACCTGACGGTTGATCCGGACGATGATGAGCTGGTGAAGGGCATTTTGTCGATGGCACAAAGCCTCAAGCTGCAGGTGGTGGCTGAAGGGGTAGAAAGCCGGGAGCAGGAAGCGTTTCTGGTCAGTAATCAGTGTCTCTTTACCCAGGGGTATTATTACAGTCGGCCGTTGTCGCAGCCGGACTTTGAGCGGTATCTTCTGCAATCGGCAGAGGCCTACCGCAGCGCCTGATGAAGCGTTGCTGAGCGGTAATTGCGTTCAGTGGTCACCGGATGGGAGAAGTGCGGAACGGACGGACAGCGGTTTAGCCGTCGTATTTCCCGGACATAGCAGACAAAAAAAGAGCGGCAGTGCCGCTCTTTTTTGACAGGTTATTCAGTTCCGCTTACTGGGCTGGCTGAATTTCTTCGTCATCATCATCGAAGACGCCGAAAGTCATGATGCTGAACCATGAACGGCCATTGTCGTCTTCTTCTGCTGCCTGAGGCTCAGGCTGCCGGTTAGCTTCTTCCTGATCACCTTCGCCGAACAGACCAAAGGTTGCAGAGCTCAGCAGGGATTCTTTTTTCGCCCGTTTGATATTGGTCTGGAAACCCGGGAAGTTCGCGTCCAGAACCGCCTGGGCATCTGCCGCCAGTTCCGGCAGTTGTAACTGGTTATATCCCAGTACCATGATGCTCAGTGCTTCCGGTACCAGCGGCGTCTCCTGATAGTTCTCAACCACGTAGCGACCACGGTTAGCGGCTGCCAGCCATGCTTCACGGCGTATATAATAACGGGCTACATGGATTTCATGCTGAGCCAGACGGTTTTTCAGGTACACCATGCGCTTTTGCGAGTCCGGTGCGTACTGGCTGTTCGGGAAGCGCTTGATCAGGGTATCGAAGCTGTTGAATGAATCCAGTGCGTTGCCCGGATCGCGGGTACTTTCATCAATCGGCAGGTAGTCTTCAAAGATCGACTTGTCCTGATTAAACGCGGTCAGACCTTTGAGGTACAGGGCGTAATCCAGGTTTGGATGGTTCGGGTGCAGCCGGATAAAACGGTCGGCAGCGGCTTTTGCTGCTTCTGCTTCGCCATTCTTGTGGTAAGCGAAGATCAGCTCCAGCTGTGCCTGCTCGGAATACTGACCGAACGGGTAGCGGGCTTCCAGCAGCTGCAACTTTTCAATTGCCAGCGGGTAATTATCTGCCTTCAGGGCAGAGATCGCTTCGTCATAAATGGTTTGTTCCGGGGTATCCAGGTTATCGGTTTCTTCACCACCACCAAACCACGAACAACCGGCGGTCATGATACAAATCGATAGAATCGCGAACAGCTTAGCTAGGCGCATAAAAAAATATCCTGATAATTGTTGCCGGTGTCCTTGTAAGACAGCGGTTTAGGCCACTTTCAGTTATAATGGGCAAAATTTTACCGGGCTTATTTAACCATAACCCGAAGTTAAGCCAAAGCATCAAACAGCCTTTGTGTGCTGAAACCGCATAAAGGACTCAAAAAGTGAAGAAAATATAGCATGACAGAGCAGGTGCAATTAAGTGCAACCGTCCCGGACGGGCTAATAGGTAAGCGGTTAGATCAGGCCGTAGCGGATCTGTTCCCGGATTACTCCCGTTCCCGGTTACAAAACTGGATTAAAGACGGCAGCCTGAGGGTCGACGGCAAAAGCTGGCGGATCCGGGATAAAGTATTTGGCGGTGAAGAAATTGTCATAGATGCCCAACTGGACGTCATCGACAGCTTTGTGCCCCGCGAAATGCCGCTGGATATCATCTTTGAAGATGAGCACATCATGATCATCAACAAGCCGGCAGGCCTGGTGGTGCATCCGGCGGCCGGTCACTGGGACGATACCCTGCTGAACGGCTTGCTGCATTACAACCCGGACATGGCGCAGGTGCCACGGGCCGGTATTGTTCACCGGCTGGATATGGATACTACCGGTTTGATGGTGGTGGCGAAAACGATTCAGGCACAGACCGATCTTGTCGCTCAGTTGCAGGAACGCACTATGGGCCGTGAATATGAGGCGATAGTGAACAATGTGATGACTGGCGGCGGTACCGTGGATGAGCCGTTGGGACGCCATTCCCGTAACCGTCAGATGATGGCGGTGGTGGGTCTGGGTAAAGAAGCCGTGACCCATTACCGGGTGCTGGATAAATTCCGGACACATACTCATATCCGTCTGAAGCTGGAAACCGGCCGTACCCACCAGATTCGGGTACATATGGCGTATATCAATTACCCGCTGATCGGTGATCAAATGTACGGTGGCCGGTTCCGTTTGCCGAAAGGTATCTCTCCTGAGCTGCAGCAGAATCTGAGGGACTTTAAGCGTCAGGCGCTGCATGCCAAGCGGCTGGAACTGTTCCATCCGGCAACCGGCGAGCTGATGTCCTGGGAAGTAGATCTTCCGGAAGATATTCAGACTTTGCTGGCGAATCTGAAAGATGACACACAGGCACACGAAGACGACCTATGAAACTGATTCGCCCGGACTGGCAGGCCCCTGCACACATACACGCGTTTACCACTACCCGTCTGGGCGGCTGCAGCGAAGGTGTGTATGCGGGGCTGAATCTGGGTGATCACGTGGCGGATGACCCGGCACGGGTAGCCGAAAACCGCCGTTTACTGGCCAGTGAACATGGCTGGCAGGCGGTACAGTGGCTACAGCAGACGCATAGCACCATTGTGGTTGAAGCATCTCCCGAGGGTAATGTACCTGAAGCCGATGCCTGCTGGACGGATAAGACCAGTCAGGTATGCATTGTTATGACCGCCGATTGCCTGCCGGTGTTTATCAGCAGTGCTGACGGTTCCCGGGTAGCAGTTGCCCATGCGGGCTGGCGTGGGCTGGTGGACGGTGTGGTAGAAAATACCCTGCAGGAATTCGCTGCGCAGCAGGATGTTCATATCTGGCTCGGGCCGGCCATCGGTCCGGATGCATTTGAAGTGGGTGAAGAAGTGCGCCAGCAGTTCTGTGATTACCTGTCTTCATCTGCAGCGGCATTTAAGCCTTCGGCAAATGCTGGCAAGTGGCTGGCAGATATTTATCAGCTGGCGCGGTTACGCTTGCAGCATCTGGGCATTGAGCGGATTTCCGGCGGTGAGCATTGTACCTTTACCCAGGCCGATAAGTTCTATTCTTACCGCCGCGACGGTGTCACCGGCCGGATGGCCAGCGCGATCTGGATCGGTTCCTGATATATATCAGAACTTGCTAATTTAATTTTCTTTGCCGGCTTGAATTTCCTTCAGGCAGCCCCTACTTAAGTTATTAACTCACCAGCCGTCCCGCGGGCCAGTTCAGAGCCCGGATACCATAACGGCCAGTGGTGCAGATAATTTTAAGGAGGGTTTCAATGCATCCCGAACGTTTTACCAGTAAGTTGCAGTCCGCTCTGGCTGATGCCCAGTCACTGGCGATTGCCAAAGATCACAATTACATCGAACCGGTCCATATTCTCAAAGCTTTGCTTGATCAGCAGGGCGGTTCGATCAGACCCTTACTGACTCAGGCGGGGGTGAATACCCAGCAACTGAGTAATGCCGTCCAGCAGGAATACACTAACCTGCCGCAGGTGACCGACAGCGACGGCGATATCCGCTTTTCCCCTAATGTTGGCAAACTGTTTAATCTGACCGAAAAACTGGCCCGTGAATGGCAGGATCAGTATATCGCCAGTGAAGTTTTTGTACTGGCAATGCTGGATGACAAGAGCGGCGTGGGCAAAATGCTGAAAGCGGCCGGGGCGGATAAACAGCGCCTGACCGCTGCTGTACAGCAGTTGCGCGGCGGTGAAGGTGTGGATTCGGCCAACGCGGAAGAAAACCGTCAGGCTCTGGATAAGTACACCATCGACCTGACCGCCCGGGCTGAAGCCGGCAAGCTGGATCCTGTGATTGGCCGTGATGATGAAATCCGCCGTACCGTTCAGGTTTTGCAACGCCGTACCAAGAATAACCCTGTGCTGATCGGTGAACCGGGGGTGGGTAAAACCGCCATCGTTGAAGGCCTGGCCCAGCGTATCGTCAACGGTGAGGTGCCGGAAGGCCTGAAGAATAAGCAGGTACTGTCACTGGATATGGGCGCACTGATTGCCGGTGCCAAATTCCGCGGTGAGTTTGAAGAACGCCTCAAGGCAGTACTGAATGAACTGTCGAAGCAGGAAGGGCAGATCATTCTGTTCATTGATGAACTGCATACTATGGTTGGTGCCGGTAAAGGCGAGGGTGCCATGGATGCCGGTAATATGCTCAAACCAGCACTGGCCCGGGGCGAGCTGCATTGTGTTGGCGCCACCACGCTGGATGAATACCGTCAGTATGTGGAGAAGGATGCCGCGTTAGAGCGTCGTTTCCAGAAGGTTATTGTGGATGAGCCAAGCGAAGAAGATACCGTGGCGATTCTGCGGGGTCTTAAAGAGCGTTATGAGATTCACCACGGTGTGGATATCTCTGATTCGGCCATCATTGCCGCCGCAAAGTTATCCCAGCGCTATATCACCGACCGGCAGTTACCGGATAAGGCGATTGACCTGATCGATGAAGCCGGCAGCCGTATTCGTATGGAGATGGACTCCAAGCCGGAAAGTATGGACCGGCTGGAACGCCGTCTGATACAGCTGAAAATGGAACGTGAAGCCCTGAAAAAGGAAAAAGATCAGGCGGCCAGGAAGCGTTTGCAGGAACTGGAAGCAGCGATCAGCGATATCGAAAAAGAATATGCCGATCTGGAAGAAATCTGGAATGCTGAAAAGCTTGCTCTGCAAGGGTCTCAGCAGGTTAAAGAACAACTGGATCAGGCGAGAATCGAACTGGAGAAGGCTAGCCGTGCCGGTGATCTGAGCACGATGTCTGAACTGCAGTATGGCAAGATTCCTGAATTGGAAAAGCAGCTGGCAGCGGCCTCTGAAGCTGAAGCTGAAGCGGATCATGCTGACCAGCAAAACAGGTTACTGCGTAATAAAGTCGGTGAGGAAGAAGTTGCCGAAGTGGTGTCCCGCTGGACCGGTATTCCGGTATCGAAAATGCTGGAAGGTGAACGTGACAAGCTGCTGCGCATGGAAGATGCGCTGCATGAGCAGGTAATTGGTCAGGAAGAGGCGGTACGGGCGGTGTCGAATGCGGTACGCCGTGCCCGGGCAGGACTGGCGGATCCGAACCGGCCGAACGGTTCTTTCCTGTTCCTCGGGCCAACCGGGGTGGGTAAAACCGAGTTATGTAAAGCGCTGGCTAACTTCCTCTTTGACACTACTGATGCCATGGTGCGCATCGATATGTCTGAGTTCATGGAAAAGCATTCTGTGGCACGGCTGATAGGTGCCCCTCCGGGCTATGTGGGGTATGAG
This sequence comes from Aliamphritea hakodatensis, assembly GCF_024347195.1. Taxonomy (NCBI): domain Bacteria; kingdom Pseudomonadati; phylum Pseudomonadota; class Gammaproteobacteria; order Oceanospirillales; family Oceanospirillaceae; genus Aliamphritea; species Aliamphritea hakodatensis. The sequence goes on along the minus strand of NZ_AP025281.1, from coordinate 4,635,405 downwards.
GAAGGCGGATACCTGACAGAAGCGGTACGCCGTAAACCTTATTCCGTGCTGTTACTGGATGAAGTGGAAAAGGCCCATCCGGATGTTTTCAATATTTTGCTGCAGGTACTGGAAGACGGTCGCCTGACCGACGGGCAGGGGCGCACGGTGGATTTCCGTAATACCATAGTGGTGATGACCTCCAACCTGGGATCTGACCTGATTCAGAATTTCAGCAGTGATGATGATTACAGCCTCATGCGCAATGCAGTGATGGAGGTAGTGGGCACTCACTTCCGGCCGGAGGTGATTAACCGGATTGATGAAGTGGTGGTCTTCCACAGTCTGGGTAAAGAGCAGGTCCGTGGCATTGCACAGATTCAGCTGCAGCGTCTGCGCAGCCGTCTGGCTGAAAGAGAGCTTGGCCTGGTGCTGACTTCAACAGCAATGGATAAGCTGGTGGATGTGGGTTTTGAGCCTGTATATGGGGCGAGACCGCTGAAACGGGCGATACAGCAATGGATTGAGAATCCGCTGGCGCAACGTTTACTCGCCGGTGATTTCAGCAGTGGCAGCGAAATTGCTGTGGATGTTGAAGCGGGAGAGTTTGTTTTCCGTTAACCGAGCGTCGGTTTTGCCGGTCAGTGATAAGCCCCGTGGTTGTTAACAGCCACGGGGTTTTTTGTGCTTCAAACGAACAGATAAGCGACAAATCCAGCCAGACCGTGCTGTAATCCGGTGATGTTCTTCGGATTGTAAATTAAGAGGAGGCGTTATGACGGACATGCAGACCGACTCCGCTGAGCAGGTAACCGGCAGTTGCCTGTGCGGCGAAGTCACCTATCAACTGGAGGGTAATCTTGGCATCTTCCAGTATTGCCACTGCTCCCGGTGCCGTAAATTTACCGGCAGTGCTCATGCGGCGAATATTCTGGTCAGGCCTGAACAGTTCAGCTGGCTCAGCGGCAGCCAACTGATCGGTACCTTTACGCCGCAGGAGACGAAGCATTTCACGACGGCGTTCTGTAAACATTGTGGTTCTTCACTGCCGTGGCTGGCTAAGTCCGGTAAAGCGATGGTGATCCCTGCCGGAACGCTGGACAGCCATCCGGGGATTGAGCCTCAGCAGAATGTGTTCCGGGCCTCCGGCGCCGACTGGTATCAGCCGGCTAAGGATTTACCGGAGTGGGATTGCCTGCCGGAAAAATAGCTTTCTGAATGAAGCTTGATTCAGGTCGGTGTTTCCCGCTGGCAGTCAGAGTAGTGTATCCCGGTTACTGAAGAGGAGGTTGCTGGGTATGCATTACGACGTGGTGATTATAGGCGCAGGGCCTGCGGGGTTAAGTTTTGCCCGTTCGCTGGGGACGTCAGATTTACGGGTGCTGGTGGTTGAAAAGGCCACAGAGGCCAGTTTACGTGAACCGGTGGAAGATGGCCGGGAAATCGCTCTGACCCATCAGTCAGTAGAGCTGATGCAGCAGAGCGGTGCCTGGGACCAGCTTCGCGAAGATGACATCGCACCGATCTGTGCCGCCCGGGTGGTGGATGGCGATTCAGATTACTCGCTCGATTTTGATAATCAGCGTCAGGACCTTGAGGCTCTTGGCTATCTGGTCCCTAACCACGCAATTCGTCAGGCATACTACGAGGCCACCTTCGGGGCTGATCAGCAGCATAACATCACCTTAATGACGGACACTTCGGTAACAGATCTGGGCAGTTGTGATGAACATGCCTGGGTAATGTTGTCCGACGGTACCCGGGTGCAGTGTGATTTGCTGGTATCCGCAGACAGCCGTTTTTCGGAAACCCGCCGGAAGATGGGCATTGCTGCCACCATGAACGACTTTTCCCGCAGTGCCATTGTATGCCGGATGGACCATACCGGGGATCATGAGCAAACCGCCATTGAATGTTTCCATTATGGCCATACGCTGGCATTACTGCCGATGGCCGGAAACCGGTCTTCAATTGTCGTAACCGTCGGCAGTGATGAAGCGGAAGCCATTCAGAAAATGTCGGACGCGGAGTTTGAAGCAGACATTGAACAGCGGCTTAAAGGACAGTTGGGCAGTATGAAGCTGTGTGGCCCGCGTCATCTCTATCCGCTGGTGGGGGTTCACGCCAAACGTTTTGTTGCCCGGCGCTTTGCGGTGATCGGTGATGCTGCAGTGGGGATGCACCCGGTGACCGCCCACGGATTTAATCTGGGGCTGAAGAGCCAGGAAACCCTGTCGAAAGCCGTACTCAAAGCGGCGTCGAAGAGTCAGGATATAGGGGCTGCCAGTTTACTGGAGGGATATCAGCGCTCACATATGCTGGCGACCCGGCCCATCTATCACGGGACGAATTTAGTCGTGGGTTTATTCACCGATGATCGTCTGCCCGCCAAACTGGCCCGTAAGCTGACCATGCGGCTGGCGAATAACTGTGCCCCGCTGAAACAGCTGATAACCGCTAAACTGACAGAAAAAGGTTTGCCTTCACTCAGGGAACGGTTACCTGATTTGCCGGCTGCGCCGGCCTGGCTGCCGCGGTTTTAAGTCGCGGGGCTTCGCGTTATGATCAGGTGATCCTCCCGCTGCCAGGATGTCACTTATGTCTGAAACGCACACGCAGAAACGCGGAAAACATCAGCTGAAAACACTGTTGCTGCAGATTCGCGACAGTCCGCAGGTGAGGGAAGAAGAGCTGCAGAGCTTTGCGACCCTCAGCGGTCTGTCACGCAGTCAGATTGATGTGCTGAATGTGTTTGATACACCTGACTTTCCTGCTAATGCTGCAGACGGATACGATGCGTTATGGGTTGGTGGCGCCAGCGAAGCGAATGTCCTCAAACCCGAAGAATTTGCGTTTATTGATCCTTGCCTCAGGCTGATCCGTCATTGTGCTGATACCGGTTTGCCGGTCTTTGCGTCCTGCTTCGGATTTCAGCTGGCAGTACTGGCACTGGGAGGCGAAATTCTCCATAAAGATGCTGATTTCGAAATGGGCAGCCTGCCCATTTTGCTGACACCAGACGCTAAAACAGATCCGCTGTTTTGCGATATCAGCGATGAGTTTCTGGCAATATCGGTACACCGTCAGTATGCCGCTGCTTTGCCGGACCACTGTCAGCTTCTGGCTTATACCGATCAGTGTATGCACAGTTTCAGGGTCGAGGGGCGTGACTTCTGGGCCTTTCAGTTTCATCCGGAAGTGGATCGTGACACTTTGGTCGAACGGCTCACTTTCTATAAAGCTCACTATACCGACGGTGACGGGCAACTCGACCGGGTCCTGAGTTCAGCCCGTGAAACCCCTGTCGCCAACGCTTTACCCCGCCGTTTTGTTGAACAGGTTTTGCTTGCCTGACGGGCCCGCAGTCTGGGTGATTCAGTTCATTGTTTACCGTAAATTTACCGGAACTGTTGTAGAAATTAGCTTTCATACAGGCACGGCAGTAGAATGTGCCCACTTTCTTAATAATATGCGGTGAAAACATATCATGATCGATCAGCACGAGAATCAACACGCTGAAGACAACGGTTCTGCTAACCCACCTGAAAGCCCTGAAAATCCACAGGAGAGTCCTAAACCACGCAGCCGTGGTATCTACCTGTTACCTAACCTGTTTACCACCGGTGCACTGTTTTCCGGCTTCTATGCGGTCGTTGCCGGCATGAACGGTGATTTTGCCAACGCCTCCATCGCGATTTTTGTTGCTATGGTGCTGGATGGGCTGGATGGCCGTGTTGCCCGGATGACCAATACTTCCAGTGCCTTCGGAGCCGAATACGATTCGCTGTCTGATATGGTTTCATTCGGTGTTGCGCCGGCATTAGTCAGTTTTAGCTGGGTACTCAGCTCCGCGGGTAAGTTTGGCTGGTTTGCGGCCTTTATTTATGTGGCGGGTGCCGCCCTGCGTCTGGCCCGGTTTAACACCCAGATCGGTTCTGTGGATAAGCGCTATTTTATTGGTTTGCCAAGCCCCGCAGCGGCAGCAGCGGTTGCCGGTCTGGTATGGGCCAGTGTGGAATTTGATCTGGATGTTACGGGCTATGCGTATTTAATTGCGGTTTACGTGGCACTTGTTGGCGTTTTGATGGTCAGTAATGTTCTGTATTACAGTTTTAAAGACGTTGATCCGAAAGGAAAAATCCCGTTTATGATTCTGCTGGCGATTGTGCTGGTGGTTGGGGTTATCTCGATCAGCCCACCGATTATTCTGTGGTTACTGATCCTCGGATACAGCCTTTCCGGTCCGATATTATGGTTGGTACGCAAGCGTAAAACGCGTGCGTAGAGAATAGTTACCAAGGGGTGTTAAATGCTAATAAAAAAGCCTGATTCAATTAAGTCTTCGCAGATCACCCCCGAGTCGGTTTACCGTAATCGCCGCCAGTTTATTAAAGCCGGTCTCGGCCTGGCGGCGGTATCATCACTTGGCCTGCCATCCATTGCGCAGGCACTGGAATACGACATTCCAGCGGACTTACCGCAATACCCCGGGCCTGAATGGATGCGTGCACAGCTGGCTGCTGCTGTCCGCAACGAAACCTTTTCCACATCGGAAGAGCCCGCGCCTTATTACAACGCGATTACGCACAATAACTTTTATGAGTTCGGGACCGATAAGCGGGACCCGGTGCGTAAAGCACAGAATTTTAAAACCGATCCCTGGACGGTTGAGATTGCCGGTGAAGTTGCCAAACCGGGTAACTACAATCTGGAAGATATTCTTAAGCCCCATGCCCTTGAAGACCGGGTTTACCGGTTACGCTGTGTGGAAGCCTGGTCCATGGTTATTCCGTGGTTAGGTTTCCCGCTGGCGGATCTGATTAAGCGTTTTGAACCGACCTCTAAAGCGAAGTTTGTCCGTTTTGAAACCCTGGTTGATAAAGAACAGATGCCGGAGCAGGACAGCATTTTTTCAACCATCGACTGGCCGTATGTGGAAGGGTTGCGGATGGATGAGGCGATGAACCCGCTGACGCTGATGGCCGTTGGGGTATACGGGAATGCATTACCGCCGCAGAACGGTGCACCGCTGCGATTAGTGGTGCCGTGGAAGTACGGTTTTAAATCGATCAAGTCCATTGTAAAGATTGAGTTTGTCGAAGAAATGCCGGCCAGCAGCTGGAATATTATCGCGCCGGGTGAGTATGGTTTCTTTGCCAATGTAAATCCGGAGGTTGATCATCCCCGCTGGAGCCAGGCAACCGAGCGTCGTTTACCGTCTTCTCTGTTGTCTCCTAATATTGTCGATACCCTGCCATACAACGGTTATGGTGAAGAGGTTGCGCAAATGTATAAGGGGATGGATCTTAAAAAATGGTATTAAGTCTGCCATTTTCACCGGTCATCCAAAGCCGCCTGCGCTGGTGGTTGTTGTTTTTACTACCACTGTGGCCGCTGGCAAATCTGGTATGGCTGGGCGTCAGCAATGATCTGGGGACCGATCCGGCCAAGTTCATCGTTGATGAAATGGGCACCTGGGCGATCAACTTTCTGTGGATCACGCTGGCAATCACTCCTGCACGGCAGGCGCTTGGCTGGAGCTGGGCGCTTAAGTTTCGCCGTATGATGGGGCTGTATGCGCTGTTTTACGCGGTGCTGCACTTACTGGCGTTCTGTACCTTTCTGATTGGCTGGCGGTCGGATCTGTTTTTCCGTGAACTGACAGAGCGTCCGTATATCATTGTCGGCGCGCTGGCCCTGCTCATTCTTATCCCGATGGGCATTACGTCTACCAAATCCATGATGCGCCGGCTGGGTAAGCGCTGGAAATCGCTGCATCGCTGGATTTATCCTGCCAGCTTGCTGGTGATGCTGCACTTTATCTGGCAAATCCGGGCCAGCTTCTATGAACAACTGATTTATGGGCTGATACTGGCAGTATTGCTGGGATATCGTCTATACCTTAGATATCAGCGCTGAACATCCGGTTCATAGCGATAGCCTGCCAACAGTTGTCTGCCAGAGGTGGTTGGCTGAGTATTTAGCCTGTTAAATACCGGTTCTGACCTGCCTTTCAGTCAAAGTGCTGGCCGGGAGGTATTATGTTTAATTCAGACCCCGTGGCTGCAGTGTTGCTCAGATGTAAGCAATTAACCCTGCAGTGTTTCAAACTCCTGTTAGTTTTTCTGTCTGTTTCCCACCCTCATTCTGCGGGGAAGGGTAAAGAACACCGCTCACCTCTTTTCTCGTTGTTGCTGACTGTGCTGGCCAGTGCGATGCTGATCGTTGTTATTATCGCTGCGCTTTACGGCTTACTGAATGGGTTGCTCAGCTGAATATATGCAGTCTTTTTAGAGACGCTGATCCGATACATTTTGTCACATAAAACTGACGGAGTTATGACTGATTTAAATCCTGTTTCTGGTGGTTTTTTAACCAGCTTTGAGATTTTTTTTCATGTTTTTTCAGTTTTCCTTTATTTCGCTGTGGCCCGTGTTTCATGCTGTCTCGGGCCCGGTTTGCATATCCCTTCTGATCGCTGTTCTCCCGGTTCACGGGGCCTCCCTGCCTTGCCCCTGAATATCTGCTGCTATACTTCCTTCGACTAAGTTGTTAATTGCTGAAGAATAAAAAACAAAGAAAGGCCCTGAGGCGAAACCGTTTAATTTTACCCGTTAACCGGTAGCAAGGAGACCTGTGTATGCGATGCAACCGATTGGCCCTGTTGCTGTCAGGGTTTGTCATTTCGCCAGCTGTTTTTGCGGAATGGGAAGTAAATCTGGTGAGGGGCGTGACGGAAATCAGTCACGCCATTTTTGATCTTCATATGATTATTTTTTACGTCTGCGTCGCTATTGCGGTAGTGGTGTTTGGCGTAATGCTGTGGGCGATTGTTTATCATCGCAAATCCCGGGGGGCGAAAGCCCAGCATTTTCATGAACATATCTGGGTGGAAATCCTCTGGACAATTGTGCCGTTCGGCATTCTGGTCGCTATGGCGGTGCCCGCTACCCAAACCCTGATTAAAATGTATGACAAATCTGAAGCGGATATCAATATTCAGGTAACCGGCTATCAGTGGAAATGGCGGTACCAGTATCTGGGTCAGGATATTGATTTCTTCAGTAACCTTTCAACCCCTCAGGATCAGATCAATAACGAGGCAGTTAAAGGGGAAAATTACCTTCTTGAAGTGGACCGCCCGGTGGTGATTCCGGTGGGTAAGAAAGTCCGTTTCCTGATTACCGCCAATGATGTGATTCATTCCTGGTGGGTACCGGCACTGGCGGTTAAGCAGGATGCAATTCCCGGGTTTATTAACGAAGCCTGGACCATTGTGGATGAGCCGGGCATTTACCGGGGGCAGTGCGCTGAGCTTTGTGGCCGGGACCATGGCTTTATGCCCGTGGTGGTGGATGCCCGCAGTGAAGCAGATTATCAGCTGTGGTTAGCGTCCCAGACCCAGGCTCAGGAGGCTGCGCAGGCTGCAGCGGAACAGACCTGGACGATGGAAGCGCTGATCAGCAAAGGTGAAGAGGTTTACAAAACCAGTTGTCTGGCATGCCACCAGGCTAACGGCCAGGGTATTCCGGGGGCGTTCCCGGGATTAGTGAATACACCGCTGATGGCCAGTGACGGTCTGATGGAACATGCCCGGATTGTGGTGCATGGCCGGACCGGTACGGCAATGCAGGCGTTCGGTGAGCAGCTAAGCGATGTGGATCTGGCGGCGGTCATTACCTATGAGCGTAATGCCTGGGGTAACGACGGCGGCATGATCACACCGCAGCAAATCAAACAGCTGAAAGAAGAGTAGGGGGTGGGTATGAGTACGCTTGAGCAAACAGCTTCAACGGGTCATCACCACGGCCCGGCTAAGGGCATAACCCGCTGGTTATATACCACGAACCATAAAGATATCGGCACCATGTATCTGATTTTCAGCCTGGTGATGTTTATGGTGGGCGGCTGTATGGCCCTGACCATCCGGGCGGAGTTGTTTCAGCCGGGATTGCAGCTGATCCAGCCTGACTTTTTTAATCAGATGACCACTATGCATGGTCTTATCATGGTGTTTGGTGCGGTCATGCCGGCGTTTGTCGGGCTGGCTAACTGGATGGTGCCAATGATGGTTGGCGCACCGGATATGGCGTTGCCCCGGATGAACAACTGGAGTTTCTGGATTCTGCCGTTTGCCTTCAGCATGATGCTGATGACCCTGTTTATGGACGGTGGCGGGCCAAACTTTGGCTGGACCTTCTATGCACCGCTGTCCACAACCTATGCGCCGCCCAGTGTGACGTTTTTTATCTTCGCGGTGCATATGATGGGCATAAGCTCCATCATGGGCGCGATCAATATTATTGCGACCATTTTTAACCTGCGGGCTCCGGGCATGACGTTTATGAAGATGCCCCTGTTCGTCTGGACCTGGCTGATCACTGCATTTCTGCTGATCGCTGTGATGCCGGTGCTGGCTGGCGTGGTTACCATGATGCTGATGGATATTCATTTCGGTACCAGCTTCTTTAATGCCGCCGGTGGCGGTGATCCGGTGCTGTTCCAGCATGTGTTCTGGTTCTTCGGTCATCCGGAAGTGTACATAATGATTCTGCCGGCATTCGGTATCGTCTCGGAAATTATTCCGACGTTTGCCCGTAAAAAGCTCTTTGGTTATACCTCAATGGTGTACGCCACCTCTTCGATTGCCATCCTGTCGTTTATTGTTTGGGCGCACCACATGTTTACCGTGGGGATGCCGTTGATCGGTGAGCTGTTCTTTATGTTCACGACGATGCTGATTGCGGTACCGACCGGGGTGAAAGTCTTTAACTGGATCGCCACCATGTTCCGCGGCTCAATGACCTTCGAAACGCCGATGCTGTTTGCTGTAGCGTTTGTGGTGCTGTTCACTATTGGTGGTTTCTCTGGCCTGATGCTGGCGATTGCCCCGGTGGATTTCCAGTATCACGATACGTATTTCGTGGTTGCGCATTTCCATTATGTGCTGGTGCCAGGCGCGATTTTCTCGATTATGGCAGCGACCTATTACTGGTTACCGAAATGGACCGGCAATATGTATAACGAATCCATGGGTAAACTGCATTTCTGGCTGTCATTCATAGGCGTGAATATTACCTTCTTCCCGATGCACTTCATTGGTTTGGCGGGTATGCCGCGCCGTATTCCGGATTACGCGTTACAGTTTGCTGACTTTAATATGGTCGCGTCTGTAGGTGCTTTTCTGTTTGGCTTTTCGCAACTGCTGTTTATCTACAATATTGTCTGCTGCGCAAGGGGCGGAAAGAAGGCGACTGACCGTGTTTGGGAAGGTTCACACGGGCTGGAGTGGACGCTGACTTCGCCGCCACCGTATCACAGTTTCAGTCAACCGCCGAAGGTTGATTAAGGTGACCTTATGGCTGAGCAAAGAGCAACTCACCGTCGCCTGATTCTTCGCCTGACACTCAGTTGTGTACTGATGTTTGGCTTTGGTTTTGCTCTGGTGCCTTTATACGATGTCTTCTGCAGGGTGACCGGACTTAACGGCAAGGTACTGAATACCGGACCCCTTGAAGAAGCGGTGATCAGCGATGTTAATCGCCGGATACAGGTACAACTGATTGCGGTGAATAACAGTGGGATGCCCTGGGAGTTTCGGCCGAGTGAGTCCAGTATGGAAGTCTATATCGGTGAGATGAAACAAACCGCTTATATAGCCACCAATCCCACAAACCGTTACATGATTGCTCAGGCAGTACCCAGCGTGGCGCCGGCAGAAGCGGCGCAGTACTTGCGCAAGGTGAACTGTTTCTGTTTTGACCGTCAGCCACTGAATGCTAAAGAACAGCGGGAAATGCCGCTGCTGTTTGTGCTGGATGATGCGTTACCTGATCACATTAAGACGGTCACCCTTTCTTATACCCTTTTCGATATTACACCTGAAGATACACTCGCCGCTGCGTCAGGCAGTGAGGAGGTTCAACTATGAGTCATGAAACCTACTACGTCCCCGAGGAAAGTCGCTGGCCTATTCTGGCATCGGTTGCCCTGTTTCTGATGGCGTTTGGTGCCGGCAGCCTGATTAACGCTTTATCTGCTGATGCCGGTGGTGGTGCGGGTCTGGTTACCTTACTGATTGGTGCCTTACTCCTCGGGCTGATTCTGGTGGGTTGGTTCGGCCATGTGATTAAGGAGAGTCAGGCGGGCCTGTATTCTGCGCAGATGGACCGTTCATTCCGCTGGGGTATGGGGTGGTTCATTTTTTCTGAGGTGATGTTTTTTGCAGCCTTCTTCGGCGCGCTGTTTTATGTACGAACACTGGCGGTTCCCTGGTTAGGCGGTGAAGGGGCGAAAGGTGCAGCGAATATGCTCTGGCCGGGATTCGAAGCCACCTGGCCATTATTACAAACCCCTGATATGGAGCTGTTCCCGGGGGCGCAGGCGGTGATTGATCCCTGGCATGTACCGTTACTCAATACTGTCATCCTGGTGACTTCAAGTATCACCGTTACTTTTGCGCATAACGCGCTGAAGAAGGATAACCGGGGCGGAATCAAACTCTGGTTGCTGGTTACGATTTTGCTGGGGCTCGTCTTTGTTTACTTTCAGGGGCTTGAGTACGCCGAAGCATATAACGAACTGGGCCTGACGTTACATGCAGGCATCTACGGTGCGACCTTTTTTATCCTGACCGGGTTCCACGGTATGCATGTAACGCTGGGAACCCTGATGCTGATTATTATCTGGTTAAGGATTCTTAAAGGGCATTTTGACAGTGAGAAGCACTTTGGTTTTGAGGCCGTTGCCTGGTACTGGCACTTTGTAGATGTGGTCTGGATTGGTTTGTTCCTGTTTGTGTACGTCTTCTGATTATTCAGTAATGACAGGCACAGGGCTGCGCAGCATCAGCTCACCGGAATAGAAACCGTAGATCAGTAAGGTAAGCAGCAGGACCGTCAGGGCAATACGGACGGAAAGGGCATGTAAGGTGCGATGGGAAGCACCCTGATCGCGAATCAAATAGTAAAGCCCGGAAAACAGTGAATACAGTACCGCGGCAAGCACAATCAGAATGGCAGTTTTTATCAGCATTATCTGCAATCTCCGTGTCGGTAAAACTCAATCCGCTTAAGGGATACTGATATGAGTAAAGAACATAGCTGGGGTTGGCGCAAGCGGCTTGTTTTCGGGCTGTTGCTGATGCTGGTACCGGTTATGTCGGGGTTAGGCTTCTGGCAGCTGGAGCGTGCTGAACAAAAACGGAAAATTCTGCAGCGCTGGGAAGCAACAGAGTCGGTACTGTCTTCATTACCTGCCCACCGTACAGCTGCCTCTGAATACGACGGTCGGGCCGTTGAGCTGCATGGAATGTTACTGCAGCAGCGTGTTTTGTTTCTGGATAACCGTATCCGACAGGGACAGGCGGGGTACGAAGTGCTGGTGATATTAGATGTAAAGGCGTCACCGCAGTATGTGTTACTGAATCTCGGCTGGTTGCCTGCGGATCGGGACAGGAATGTCCTGCCGGATGTCACGTTACCTGCCGGGGATATAAAAATTGCAGGGCGTTTAGTGACGCCGCTCCGTGGTTTTACGTTAGGCACTGCAAGCTGGCAGGCCGGCTGGCCACAGCGGATTCAGCAAATTGATTTAGCGGCAATATCGGCGGCGTCGGATGTGGCGCTTTATCCACAGGTAATAAGAATGAGTGAGCCTTTAGTGCCGGATGTTCAGGTTGGATGGGCACCTGTGAATATGCCGCCTGAACGGCATATAGGGTATGCCTTTCAGTGGTTCATGATGAGCATTGCGCTGGTTGTATGCCTGGTCGTGTTTGGCTGGCGTCTTTGGCGCAAAGATCTGCACACAGTAAAGGTTACAACTGAATAAGGGGGGTTATGATGACAAAAGTTTCCAGCCTCTGGTTAGTAATTGGTGTTGCCGTATTGCCTTTGTTTTTTGCCATGCTGAGCTACTTTGGTGGCTGGTGGCACCCGGCAGGGAAGGTAAATAACGGTGTACTGATTATCAGTGACAATGATCAGATCCCGCTGCAGCAGGGGGAGCAAGTGGTTGCGAATGGCCGCTGGCAGTTAATCATGTTAAGCCCGCAGTGTCAGTCTGACTGCCAGGCGTGGATGCAGCGTCTGGGTAAGATAAAAACAGCACTTGGACGTGATTCAGACCGGGTGGAACCGCGGCTGGCCAGTGTGGCTGCGGGTACCGGCCAGAGCATTGTGCTGGTGGATCCTCTGGGCAATCCGGTGCTGAGCTATCAGTTGGAGCAGTCTCCCAGAGATATACTGGATGACCTGAAGCGTCTTCTGAAAGTATCCAAAATAGGTTGAGCCCTATGAACTTGAACAGACCTGTTCTCCGAAATCACTGGCCCGTGCGAATCTGTTTGCTGGCCATTCTGATGACGCTGGTGGTGGTGTCTATGGGTGCATGGACACGGCTCAACAATGCCGGCCTCGGCTGTCCGGACTGGCCTGGCTGTTACGGGCAGATTGTTGTACCGGTTACCCCGACAGAAATAGCGTTGGCTGAAGAGACATACGGCGGACGTGTTGATACCAGTAAAGGCATGATCGAGATGGTGCACCGTTATCTGGCCTCTTCACTGGGAATGGTGATCATGTTGCTGGCCTGGCTTGCATATCGTCATCGCCAGCAAGCGGATTATCCTGTGTATCTGTCATACGGACTCTTGGTGCTGGTGATTACGCAGGGGTTGTTTGGCATGTGGACGGTGACATTGAAGCTGTTACCTGTGGTGGTAACCCTGCATTTAATGGGCGGGCTTCTAACACTGAGTTTACTGATTCGGCTGTATCACCAGTTAAGGGAATCTCCGATCAGAGAAACGCAGAAAAAAAGCCATCACTGGCTGGTGGGCGGTGCCGTGGTACTGCTGTTCACTCAGTTAGTTCTGGGCGGTTGGACAAGCGCTAACTACGCGGGGTGGTCCTGTCCTCACTGGTTGCAGTGTACGGATGAACAGGCGGTTCCGCTGGATTTTAAAACCGGTTTTGATATCTCCGCACCGGTTGGTCCGAATTACGAAGGTGGCATGTTGTCGCTGGAAGCCCGGGCAGCGATTCAGATGACACACCGTGGGGCAGCGGTGCTGTTATCTGTATATCTGCTTGTACTGGCAACAATATTGTTCCGCCGGCCGGCACTGCGCGGGCCATTAGTCTGTGTGTTGCTGGTGGTGGCTGTTCAGGTCGGCCTGGGTGTTGGCAATATTATCTTCGGTTTACCCCTGGGGCTGGCAATGGCGCATCACTCAGGCGCAGTGTTATTGCTGGTCAGTTTACTTTGGTTGTATCAGAGAGTCAGAACGGAGGTGCACTATGTCGCAGTCTAAATCCGTAAGAAGTCTTCAGCACGTACAGTGGCGGGACTATCTGGAACTGTGTAAACCAAGAGTTGTTGCCGTCATGTTGCTGACGGCGATTGTGGGAATGTTTCTGGCACGTACTGAACTGCCACCCTGGCATCTGGTGTTGTGGGCTACGATTGGTATCGGCCTGGCGTCCGGAGGTGCAGCGGCAGTTAATCATGTGCTGGATAATAAAATTGATGAAAAAATGTACCGTACCCGGCGACGGCCTTTACCTCAGGGGCGGCTTTCTCAACAGCAGGCACTGGTGTTTGCCTGTGTTATATCGGTCGTTGGTTTAACAATACTTGCGCTGTTAGTGAATCCCTTAACAGCGGTACTGACACTGTTGGCACTGCTGGGGTATGCGGTGGTCTATACGGTATATCTGAAAAGGGCAACACCGCAAAATATTGTGATCGGCGGCATTGCCGGCGCGGCCCCTCCGATGTTGGGATGGGTGGCAATAACCGGCAGCATTGAAGCGAACAGTCTATTATTAGTACTGATAATATTTGCGTGGACACCGCCACACTTCTGGTCACTGTGTCTGGCCAGAAAAGCGGATTACCAGAATGCAGGTATTCCGATGTTGCCGGTGACGCATGGTGAGACGTATACAAAGATACAGATTCTGCTTTACAGCCTGTTAATGGTGGCAACAACAGCATTACCTTATTTAACGGGCATGAGCGGGCTGATTTATTTACTGGGGATCAGCATACTGAACATAAGGTTTTTGCACTGGGGCTGGAAAGTATTTACCGATGTGTCCGGCAGCCAGATGGCCATGTTCAGATACAGCATCTACTACATAATGTGGCTGTTTGTAGTGCTGTTGATAGATCATTATTCAATGGGATTAGTATTCGGACTCTAGAGGAAAGATGAGTGTCTGATGGAGCGGCAACAGGTTACTGACCTAGCTGCGTAATTGAGGCGTGAGTGCGCTTAACACCGAAAAATGGGAGTCGGTCATAGCCAACTGATACGCCTTAAATTCAAAATTAGGAGAAGTATCATGTTTATACACCATATGGTTGGCATGTTTCACCACCCGAAAGAAGAGTGGGGATCCATTCACAAAGAACGCTACAGCATTGCACATGTATTCATGGCGCAAATCAGTATTCTGGCAGCAATCCCTGCAGTGAGTATGTTTATAGGTACCACTCAGATTGGCTGGAGCCTGACAGGTAATGACTTCGTTAAGCTGACGGTGGGAAGCGCGTTATCTGCAGCGGTGGCATTTTACTTTGCCTGTTGGGTAGCGGTGGCGTTTATTGCTTATTCAATTCACTGGATGGAAAAGACCTACGGTGGTCACGTGAATATGAATGAATGTCTGATTCTGACAACCTTTACAGCAACACCGCTGTTTATGTCGGGGCTGGCCGGCCTTTACCCGATGCTATGGTTTAATGTGCTGGTGGGATTAGGTGCGCTTTGTTATGCCGTTTACCTGTTATATGTGGGTGTGCCGGTGATAATGGAGATTCCTGAAGACCGTGCATTCTTCTTTTCTTCTTCAATACTGACAGTGGGTCTGTGTACGCTGGTGGGTATGATTGTTACCAGTGTACTTTTATGGCAAACCGTTGTGCCGCTGAGTTATATCTCATAACAAAATATACATTAAGGTTCATGGTGGACCCCGTCTGAAAAGACGGGGTTTTTATGCGCATGCTATACATTGCTGACGGTCTGCAAAACTAATTTCAGCTTTCTGCAAAAAGCCTATTGACTCTTCGGTCAGCGTGCCTATAATACGCCCCCACATTGAGACGCAGGGCAGCGGCAACGCAGCTAAGCAAGCTTAATGAGA
Organism: Aliamphritea hakodatensis; assembly: GCF_024347195.1. NCBI lineage: Bacteria > Pseudomonadati > Pseudomonadota > Gammaproteobacteria > Oceanospirillales > Oceanospirillaceae > Aliamphritea > Aliamphritea hakodatensis. Next base: position 4,620,271 of record NZ_AP025281.1, on the reverse strand, counting down.
GTCAGAATAAACTACTGAAAAACAAATTGTTTTGCAGTGTGAGTCAACTGATTCGACCGGAACGAAAAAGGTGTTTTCCGGGTTTGATAAGTTCTTCGGAATTAATCAAAATCTTCTGAAAATAACCGTTGACTTCCACCGGGTGTTGAGTAAAATACGCACCTCGCTTGAGACGACAGCAACGACGGTTACACCGGTTGCGAAAGTGGTTTTAAGCAACGCTCTTTAACAATTTGATCAGATAATTCGTGTGGGCGCTTGTTGAGATGAAGCACAAAAGCTTTATCAAAGTAAGCAACTTTTGTCTTCGGACAAACACGTGAATTCATTTAAGATGTTTTTATGAAAGTTAGTGTAACTTTGAGCTGGATTTAAGACACCCAATTCCGGTGTCGAAAAAATTAAACTGAAGAGTTTGATCATGGCTCAGATTGAACGCTGGCGGCAGGCTTAACACATGCAAGTCGAGCGGTAACAGAGAGTAGCTTGCTACTTTGCTGACGAGCGGCGGACGGGTGAGTAACGCGTAGAAATCTGCCTGGTAGTGGGGGATAGCCCAGAGAAATTTGGATTAATACCGCATACGCCCTACGGGGGAAAGCAGGGGACCTTCGGGCCTTGCGCTATCAGATGAGTCTGCGTCGGATTAGCTAGTTGGTGGGGTAATGGCCTACCAAGGCGACGATCCGTAGCTGGTCTGAGAGGATGATCAGCCACACTGGGACTGAGACACGGCCCAGACTCCTACGGGAGGCAGCAGTGGGGAATATTGCACAATGGGCGCAAGCCTGATGCAGCCATGCCGCGTGTGTGAAGAAGGCCTTAGGGTTGTAAAGCACTTTCAGCAGTGAGGAAAGGTGTGTACTTAATACGTGCATACTGTGACGTTAACTGCAGAAGAAGGACCGGCTAACTCCGTGCCAGCAGCCGCGGTAATACGGAGGGTCCGAGCGTTAATCGGAATTACTGGGCGTAAAGCGCGCGTAGGCGGTTATTTAAGTCAGATGTGAAAGCCCCGGGCTCAACCTGGGAACTGCACCTGATACTGGATAACTAGAGTACAGAAGAGGGTGGTGGAATTTCCTGTGTAGCGGTGAAATGCGTAGATATAGGAAGGAACACCAGTGGCGAAGGCGACCACCTGGTCTGATACTGACGCTGAGGTGCGAAAGCGTGGGGAGCAAACAGGATTAGATACCCTGGTAGTCCACGCCGTAAACGATGTCTACTAGCCGTTGGGACACTTGATGTCTTAGTGGCGCAGCTAACGCACTAAGTAGACCGCCTGGGGAGTACGGCCGCAAGGTTAAAACTCAAATGAATTGACGGGGGCCCGCACAAGCGGTGGAGCATGTGGTTTAATTCGACGCAACGCGAAGAACCTTACCTACTCTTGAAATCCTGCGAAGTCGGAAGAGATTCTGATGTGCCTTCGGGAACGCAGTGACAGGTGCTGCATGGCTGTCGTCAGCTCGTGTTGTGAAATGTTGGGTTAAGTCCCGTAACGAGCGCAACCCTTGTCCTTATTTGCCAGCACTTCGGGTGGGAACTCTAAGGAGACTGCCGGTGACAAACCGGAGGAAGGTGGGGACGACGTCAAGTCATCATGGCCCTTACGAGTAGGGCTACACACGTGCTACAATGGCCGGTACAGAGGGCTGCAATCCTGCGAGGGGGAGCTAATCTCACAAAACCGGTCGTAGTCCGGATTGGAGTCTGCAACTCGACTCCATGAAGTCGGAATCGCTAGTAATCGTGAATCAGAATGTCACGGTGAATACGTTCCCGGGCCTTGTACACACCGCCCGTCACACCATGGGAGTGGATTGCACCAGAAGTAGCTAGCTTAACCTTCGGGAGGGCGGTTACCACGGTGTGGTTCATGACTGGGGTGAAGTCGTAACAAGGTAGCCCTAGGGGAACCTGGGGCTGGATCACCTCCTTAAACGATAGCGGATTCTTAGCAAGCGTTCACACGAATTATCTGATCAGAATGTAAAGAGAGCGAATTGGTATTTATACCAAGATATAGGCTTGTAGCTCAGCTGGTTAGAGCGCACCCCTGATAAGGGTGAGGTCGGTGGTTCAAGTCCACTCAGGCCTACCAACTTTCCATTTCTCTTCGTTAAGTTTCTCGTCGTGTAGCAGGCTACACGTCCTCAAAACTTGCCTCGATTAATGAAAAGTTCGGCAGTGACGATCGAAATTTCGCTCAAGTTTAGGAAAGTTTTAAAAAATACTCACGCTTAAGTGACTATCTTTTAAAGCTTTTTGCTTTAAACGCTCTTTAACAATTTAAATCCTGTAAAAACGAGAATTAAGTAAGACAAATGTACAAGCGCTAATCCGGCGTAAATGTATCGTTACTTCAGCGTTAACTGTTTAACAGTTGGCTATGAAGTTTTATCAGTTACTTTGAATCAGACCCTTTTGGGTTATATGGTCAAGTGACTAAGCGTGCACGGTGGATGCCTTGGCAGTCAGAGGCGATGAAGGACGTGGTAACCTGCGATAAGGTTTGGGGAGTCGGTAAACAGACTTTGATCCAAACATTTCCGAATGGGGAAACCCACCCAGTATAAGCTGGGTATCTCTTAAGTGAATACATAGCTTTAGAGAGGCGAACCCGGGGAACTGAAACATCTAAGTACCCGGAGGAAAAGAAATCAACCGAGATTCCCCTAGTAGCGGCGAGCGAACGGGGACCAGCCCTTAAGCTGTGTTGTAGTTAGTAGAACGCTCTGGAAAGTGCGGCCGTAGTGGGTGATAGCCCCGTATACGAAAACTTATACGCAGTGAAATCGAGTAAGACGGGACACGTGATATCCTGTTTGAATATGGGGGGACCATCCTCCAAGGCTAAATACTCCTGACTGACCGATAGTGAACCAGTACCGTGAGGGAAAGGCGAAAAGAACCCCTGTGAGGGGAGTGAAATAGAACCTGAAACCGTGTACGTACAAGCAGTGGGAGCAGACTTGTTCTGTGACTGCGTACCTTTTGTATAATGGGTCAGCGACTTAATTTCAGTAGCAAGGTTAACCGTTTAGGGGAGCCGTAGGGAAACCGAGTCTTAATAGGGCGTATAGTTGCTGGGATTAGACCCGAAACCGAGCGATCTATCCATGGGCAGGTTGAAGGTTGAGTAACATCAACTGGAGGACCGAACCGACTGTCGTTGAAAAGCCAGCGGATGACTTGTGGATCGGAGTGAAAGGCTAATCAAGCTCGGAGATAGCTGGTTCTCCTCGAAAGCTATTTAGGTAGCGCCTCATATCTCACCTACGGGGGTAGAGCACTGTTTCGGCTAGGGGGTCATCCCGACTTACCAACCCGATGCAAACTCCGAATACCGTAGAGTGCAATTATGGGAGACACACGGCGGGTGCTAACGTCCGTCGTGGAAAGGGAAACAACCCAGACCGTCAGCTAAGGTCCCAAAGTTATGGTTAAGTGGGAAACGATGTGGGAAGGCTTAGACAGCTAGGAGGTTGGCTTAGAAGCAGCCACCCTTTAAAGAAAGCGTAATAGCTCACTAGTCGAGTCGGCCTGCGCGGAAGATATAACGGGGCTCAAACCATACACCGAAGCTACGGACGCAGCTTGTCTGCGTGGTAGAGGAGCGTTCTGTAAGCCGTTGAAGGGAAAGCTGTAAGGCATCCTGGAGGTATCAGAAGTGCGAATGCTGACATGAGTAACGATAAGGGGGGTGAAAAACCTCCCCGCCGGAAGACCAAGGGTTCCTATCCAATGCTAATCAGGGTAGGGTGAGTCGACCCCTAAGGCGAGGCCGAAAGGCGTAGTCGATGGGAAACAGGTTAATATTCCTGTACTTCTTGTTATTGCGATGGAGTGACGGAGAAGGCTAGGCCATCACGGCGTTGGTTGTCCGTGTTTAAGGCTGTAGGCTGGGGGATTAGGAAAATCCGGTTCCCTAAGGCTGAGAGTTGATGACGAGTCCTCTTTTGGACGAAGTGGTTGATGCCATGCTTCCAGGAAAAACTTCTAAGCTTCAGATAACAAGAAATCGTACCCCAAACCGACACAGGTGGTCAGGTAGAGAATACCAAGGCGCTTGAGAGAACTCGGGTGAAGGAACTAGGCAAAATGGTACCGTAACTTCGGGAGAAGGTACGCCCCTGACGGTGATGAGACTTGCTCTCTAAGCTGTTGGGGGTCGAAGATACTAGGTGGCTGCGACTGTTTATTAAAAACACAGCACTCTGCAAACACGAAAGTGGACGTATAGGGTGTGACGCCTGCCCGGTGCTTGAAGGTTAATTGATGGGGTTAGCTTCGGCGAAGCTCTTGATCGAAGCCCAAGTAAACGGCGGCCGTAACTATAACGGTCCTAAGGTAGCGAAATTCCTTGTCGGGTAAGTTCCGACCTGCACGAATGGCGTAACGATGGCCACACTGTCTCCACCCGAGACTCAGTGAAATTGAAATTGCGGTTAAGATGCCGTATATCCGCGGCTAGACGGAAAGACCCCGTGAACCTTTACTATAGCTTCGCAGTGGACTTTGATATTACTTGTGTAGGATAGCTGGGAGGCTTTGAAACTTGGACGCCAGTTCGAGTGGAGCCAATCTTGAAATACCAGCCTGGTACTATTGAGGTTCTAACGCAGGTCCCTTATCGGGATCGCGGACATTGTGTGGTGGGTAGTTTGACTGGGGCGGTCTCCTCCCAAAGAGTAACGGAGGAGTACGAAGGTGCGCTCAGCATGGTCGGAAATCATGCATCGAGTATAAAGGCATAAGCGCGCTTGACTGCGAGACAGACACGTCGAGCAGGTACGAAAGTAGGTCTTAGTGATCCGGTGGTTCTGTATGGAAGGGCCATCGCTCAACGGATAAAAGGTACTCCGGGGATAACAGGCTGATACCGCCCAAGAGTTCACATCGACGGCGGTGTTTGGCACCTCGATGTCGGCTCATCACATCCTGGGGCTGAAGCCGGTCCCAAGGGTATGGCTGTTCGCCATTTAAAGTGGTACGCGAGCTGGGTTTAGAACGTCGTGAGACAGTTCGGTCCCTATCTGCCGTGGACGTTTGAGATTTGAGAAGAGTTGCTCCTAGTACGAGAGGACCGGAGTGAACGAACCTCTGGTGTTCGGGTTGTCATGCCAATGGCATTGCCCGGTAGCTATGTTCGGACAGGATAACCGCTGAAAGCATCTAAGCGGGAAGCCCCCTTCAAGATGAGATCTCACTGGGACCTTGAGTCCCCTGAAGAGCCGTTCAAGACCAGGACGTTGATAGGCTGGGTGTGTAAGCGTTGTGAGGCGTTGAGCTAACCAGTACTAATTGCTCGTGAGGCTTGACCATATAACGCCAAAAGCGTTTGGTTGCAGAGAAGACTGCAACATGATCAAGAACTGAAGATACATTGAAGAGCTTGCTGAAAAGCGAGACGGATTAGAGTTTGTACATCTTATTTAAGACTCGGCCTGAATAAGGCACACAGGATTTAGATTGTTACCTTTTTTTGCTTGGCGACCATAGCGAGATGGAACCACCCGATCCCTTACCGAACTCGGAAGTGAAACGTCTTAGCGCCGATGGTAGTGTGGGGCTTCCCCATGTGAGAGTAGGTCATCGCCAAGCACCTAATTAAGAAAACCCGCTACGCTGTAGCGGGTTTTTTTTCGTCTGTAGAAAGTGGCCGTTCTGCCTATAGCCGCCCTTTAAGATAAGAGTCAGTTATAGCAACGCGAGGCTTTGAGTTGGCCGGCGACCTACAGCTTGCAGTTAGAGCTTCCATCGAATGCACCTAATTAAGACTCTCTTTAAGAACACTGGCTGCTACGCTGTAGCAGGTTTTTTTTTCGTTTGCAAAAAAGGCTTCTATCCTCCGGCACCTGATCATGGTTACTCAGTAAGTAATTCGCGAGATATTGTATGACGTTGCTGGTTGCTAAATGCAGTCTGTGTTCTGGCTGTTTATTGATCAACTGTGGTTATTGAAATAATCTCATTTAGATTTAAATGGAAATTATTGATTTATTTTGCTTTTTTTTACATTTAATGACCTGTTACCGACATGCTTTTCTGGGGAATTCCCAATTTGTGTCTATGCTTAAGTATGTTTTATTGAGTGTAAACATACGTGGAGGTAGGGAATGATTATTTTTCCTGATATTGAGTTAATGGACGGTAAGTGTGTCAATCTGCATCATGGTCATTTAGAAGATCCGATCCATTATGATGTTGATCCTGTTGAAACCGCACTGAAGTTTGTAGAGCAGGGTGCGACAAATTTACACCTGGTCGATTTAGATGGCGTTGTACAGGGCGGCAAGCATAATGCCGAAGTCATTTGCGAAATTATTGAAAAATCCGGTGTGCCCGTTCAGGTGGGCGGCGGTATCCGCACCATGACATCTGCACAATGGTGGTTTGATCACGGGGCTAAAAGAATTGTACTGGGGACTGCTGCGGTTATGGACCGCCATTTCCTGCAGGAAGTTTGCTCGCATTATCCAGGCCGGGTGGTTGCAAGCATTGATGCAAAAGATAACCACGTTATGGTCAATGGCTGGCGTGAGTCGACCGCTTTTACCCCCATGGAGGTTGGTCATGCTTTACAGGATTCAGGTATCTGTGCACTGATTTATACCGATATTAATTACGATATTGACCATGCCGAAGCGACGCTGGCAACGACAACAGAAATGGCCAGTGAACTGCGAATTCCAGTAATTTCCAGTGGTACTGTTAAGAGCCTTGATGATATTTCCAGGCTGCAGCTTTTACCTAACATTGCCGGTGCTATTGTCGGCAGAGCATTATTTAATGGTGCGGTTTCACTTGAAGACGCGCTCAGGGTGGGATCTCAGGATGTTCCTAATCCTGCAATGATGTAGCTTTCAGTATTTATTTGATCTATAGAAACGGGGCTTAAGCCCCGTTTTTTGTATCTGCAAGCTAGATGATTTGATTATATTGTCGACAATTTTTTGGTTTATAAATGATTTGTTCTGTTTATTATATGTTTTTTTAAATTATCGTCGACAATTTAGCCTTATGTCTTAGTTCCTTTATGTTCGTAGTCGGTTAGAGTGTTTTTTAAACAGATACCTTAGCCTGACCGAGCAGTTTCCCTGAGCCAGAAACTGTCAGGCCATAACAAAACTAATGAGGCTGCTGTCATGACGTATATTGCAGAGTATTCCAAATCCATTGAGACACCTGAACTTTTCTGGGCTGAAAAAGCGGCTGAGATCGCCTGGTACCGGCAGCCGGAAACCATCCTGAGCCAAGACAGTAACGGCATTGATCGCTGGTTTGCAGATGGCGAGCTGAATACATCTTATCTGGCGCTGGACTATCATGTTGAGAATGGCCGTGGCGAGCAGGCTGCGCTGATTTTTGATTCACCGGTTACCGGTCATAAGCAGCGATACACGTATACAGAGTTACGGGATGAGGTTGCTAAGTTTGCCGGCGTTCTTCGCGATAAGGGCGTCGGTAAGGGTGACCGGGTCGTGGTTTATATGCCGATGGTTGCGGAGGCTGTCATTACCATGCTGGCAATTGCCCGTCTGGGGGCGATTCATTCCGTCGTATTCGGTGGCTTTGCACCGAAAGAACTTGCTGTGCGTATTGAAGATGCGACGCCTAAGGTGATCGTTTCATGTTCCTGCGGAATCGAGATTAACAAGATTATCCAGTACAAGCCTTTGCTTGATGAAGCGATTGAACGTTCCCGGCATAAACCTGATGCCTGTGTAATTTTGCAACGTCCTCAGGCTGAAGCAAGTATGCTGGAAGGCCGTGACACAGACTGGCATCAGGCAATGAAATCAGCTGAGCCCGCCGGGTGCGTATCCGTTAAAGCAACCGATCCCCTGTACATTCTTTACACTTCAGGCACAACGGGTAAGCCAAAAGGGGTTGTGCGTGATAACGGTGGTCATGCGGTTGCCCTCAAATACAGTATGAAGGCTATTTATAATATGGAGCCTGGAGACGTATTCTGGGCGGCGTCTGATGTCGGCTGGGTGGTAGGCCATTCGTACATTGTTTACGGGCCGTTACTGGCTGGCTGTACGACGGTGGTGTTTGAAGGCAAGCCGATAAAAACACCGGATGCCGGTGCGTTCTGGCGGGTGTGTGCTGAGTATAAAGTAAAAGCACTGTTTGCTGCCCCCACCGCTTTCCGGGCAATTAAGAAAGAAGACCCTGACTCTGCCTGCCTGGCGGCTTATGATCTGAGTGCGCTGGAAACGGTATTCATGGCAGGTGAACGTCTTGACCCGCCAACCTATGAGTGGACAACCAGTACACTGGGTAAGCCTGTTATTGATCACTGGTGGCAAACTGAAACGGGCTGGGCAATCTGCGGCAACCTGACGGGCATTGAGCACCTTCCGCCTAAAGCTGGCTCGTCCACGGTTCCGGTTCCAGGCTTTAACGTGCAGATACTGGATGCTGAGGGTAACGAGTTGCCCAGAGGGGAGCAGGGCAGTATCGCACTGAAATTACCGTTACCGCCAAGTTGCCTGCCGACGGTATGGGGGGATTTTAACCGCTTCAGTGAAGGTTATTTGTCTGAATATCCCGGTTATTACAGTTCCGGAGACGGCGGCTATAAAGATGAAGATGGATATATTTTCATTATGGGCCGTACCGATGATGTAATAAATGTTGCCGGTCACCGTTTATCGACCGGCGAGATGGAAGAAGTTGTGGCGGGTCATCCTGCGGTGGCAGAGTGTGCCGTGATTGGTATCAACGACAGTCTTAAAGGGCAGCAGCCAATCGGTCTTGTGTTGCTGAAGAATGGTGTTGAAGTTGATGAAGCTGAACTGGAAGCTGAGTTGATTGCGATGGTTCGTAAACAGATAGGGGCCGTGGCCTGCTTTAAAAAAGCGGTTGTAGTTCAGCGGTTACCAAAGACCCGTTCAGGTAAGATTTTACGTAAGTTGTTACGCCAGATAGCCGATAAACAGGATTACTCCATTCCATCAACCATTGATGACCCTGCAAGTTTACCTGAAATTGAGACGATTATGGCCCGTCGTGGGTTGATTTCAGGGTAGTATTTCGGCAGCCTCACCGACCGGAATTTAGGCAGTTTTTAACTGCCTTTTTTTATGGAAAGAGGCATGGGTCAGGTGTTTTACCTTTTGGAAAAATAAACACTTTTTGGTGGATAAATAGCAGCGAAATTCACGTATCTTTCGGTGAAGCTGCACCGTTTTCATGTTTTTTGCTGCCTATGGGCGGACTATATGAGTTTTTTTTGAAAAAAACCTTGTGTCCTGCTTAAAACTTATCCAAATAGACGCAAAATTCTGTATAATGTCGCGCAATTTACGCCCACATAGAATTGAGTGAAGCAATGGCAGACTTATCACACTATCGTAATATCGGTATTTTCGCCCACGTAGACGCGGGTAAAACTACCACGACTGAACGTATCCTGAAACTGACCGGTAAGATCCACAAGACTGGTGAAGTACACGACGGTGAATCTACCACCGACTTCATGGAGCAGGAAGCTGAGCGTGGTATTACCATCCAGTCAGCAGCGACTACCTGTTACTGGAAAGACCACCGTTTCAACATCATCGATACTCCGGGTCACGTTGACTTCACCGTTGAAGTATACCGTTCCCTGAAAGTACTGGATGGTGGTGTTGGTGTATTCTGTGGTTCCGGTGGTGTTGAGCCTCAGTCTGAGACTAACTGGCGCTATGCGAACGAATCTGAAGTTGCCCGTATCATCTTCGTAAACAAGCTGGACCGCATGGGTGCAGACTTCCTGCGCGTTGTTGATCAGGTTGAAAACGTACTGGGTGCAAACCCACTGGTTATGACGCTGCCAATCGGTATCGAAGAAAACTTCGTAGGTCTGGTTGATCTGCTGACACGTACTGCATTCGTATGGGATGACTCTGGCAAGCCAGAAAACTTCGAAATCGTTGATATCCCAGCGGACATGGTTGATGACGTTGAGATGTACCGTGAGAAGCTGATCGAGACTGCTGTAGAGCAGGACGACGATCTGATGATGGCTTACATGGATGGCGAAGAGCCAGCTATCGAAGACATCAAGCGTTGCATCCGTAAGGGTACTATCGCGCTGGACTTCTTCCCAACTTACTGTGGTTCTGCGTTCAAGAACAAAGGTGTTCAACTGGTACTGGATGCTGTTGTTGATTACCTGCCAAGCCCGACTGAAGTTGATGCTCAGCCTCTGACTGATGAAGTTGGTGAGCCTACTGGTGAAGTTGCGACTGTATCTGTAGATGAGCCTCTGCGTGCACTGGCATTCAAAATCATGGATGACCGTTTTGGCGCCCTGACCTTTATCCGTATTTACTCTGGTGTACTGAACAAGGGTGATACCATCCTTAACTCTTTCACTGGTAAAACTGAGCGTATCGGCCGTATGGTTGAGATGCACGCCGATGAGCGTACTGAACTTACAAGTGCTCAGGCTGGTGACATCCTGGCGGTTGTCGGTATGAAGAACGTTCAGACTGGTCACACGCTGTGTGATCCTAAGCACGAATGTACTCTGGAACCTATGATCTTCCCTGAGCCGGTAATCTCTATTGCTGTATCTCCAAAAGATAAGGGCTCTACTGAGAAGATGGGTGTTGCGATCGGTAAGATGGTTGCAGAAGATCCGACTTTCGTTGTTGAAACTGACGAAGATTCCGGTGAAACCATCCTGAAAGGTATGGGCGAATTGCACCTGGATATCAAAGTAGACATCCTGAAGCGTACTTACGGTGTTGAACTGGAAGTTGGTCAGCCACAGGTTGCTTACCGTGAGACTATCACTCAGGCAATCGAAGACAGCTACACGCACAAGAAGCAGTCTGGTGGTTCTGGTCAGTTTGGTAAGATCGATTACCGTATCAAGCCAGGTGAAGTCGGTACTGGCTTCACATTCAGCTCTGTCGTTGTTGGTGGTAACGTTCCTAAGGAATTCTTCCCTGCAATCGAGAAGGGTTTCAAGGGCATGATGGAAGAAGGTCCTCTGGCTGGCTTCCCTGTACTGGACGTTGAGATCGAACTGTACGATGGTGGTTTCCACGCGGTTGACTCCTCTGCTGTAGCATTCGAAATTGCTGCTAAAGGCGCGTTCCGTCAGTCTATGCCTAAGGCCGGTCCTCAGCTGATTGAACCGATCATGAAGGTTGACGTATTCACTCCGGACGATCACGTTGGTGACGTTATCGGTGACCTGAACCGTCGTCGCGGTATGATCAAGGATCAGGAAGCTGGTGCAACTGGCGTACGCATCAAGGCAGACGTACCTCTGGCTGAGATGTTCGGTTACATCGGTCACCTGCGTACTATCACTTCAGGCCGTGGTCAGTTCTCTATGGAGTTCTCTCACTACATGCCTTGCCCGAACTCTGTTGCTGAAGCAGTGATCGAAGCAGAAAAAGAAAAGAAAGCTGCTAAGAAGTAATTCTGAGTAAGCTTAAAAAAACCCGCCTCTGGCGGGTTTTTTTTGTTTGTGCGCCAGATATCAGCAGGCGGCCAGTTCATCCAGCAGGGGTACAATTTCTTCTTTGAGATCCAGGAAGTCCAGATCACACAGGCCGAGAAACGCCAGTACCGGTTTGAGCTCAAACAAGGTCTCTTCCGTGTCGTTAAGGCGCCAGTACGTGCGGTAAGCGGCACTGATTTCTTTGGCCAGTAATAATGTGCACAATTGTTTGCGCATATCTTCGTGCTCGTCATTTTTCTGTTTGAGCACATCCAGATAATTAGCCTGCCCGGCGATGGCCAAATGGGTATCTTCCGGGATAAACCAGTTGCGGGCCAGCGCGGCCCCCACCTGAAAATGACTGACACTGTAGAGCCGCAGCTGCGCTTTATGGATGTCCTGCAGGTCACTGCCATTGAGCTTACGCATCACGTCGAGAAAGTCATTCTTATAGGTCAGCATCAGGGGGATGCCGCAATCATGCAACATACCCAGAGTGTAGGCGTCGTCAGTTGTGATCATCTTATAGCGGCGGGCGAGCATCACCGCGATCTGTGCAACTTCTGTGGCAGTATCCCAGAAACGCTCCAGGCGAATATGGGCCGGAAAACTGTTTTTCAGAGCGGCTATCTGCACCACGGAATATACTTTTTTGAGCCCGAGCATATTGACGGCGTGCTCAATCGATTTGATCTTCGTTGCGGGGCCTATTGCAGGGCTGTTAACTGTCGATATCACTGACGAAAACAAAGCTACATCAGAGCGCAATACCCGATATACATGCTCAAGATCCACATCATCAGATTTAAGTGCTTTGGCGATTGTTACAAGTGCTTCCGGGCGGGGGGGAAGGCTGATGGGGATCTTTCTTTTCATATGGGAGCGGATCGCTCTGCTACTTCTGGACTGAAGCACATTTGTATCACTCCGGATACTCAGTTTAAAGCGTTTGGCTACCCATGTTGACAGTCTGAAGTTGTATTGAAAATGACGTTATCTGTTCATATAAACGGCTGTTTTGTGCAAAAAACGTACATTATGAACAAGTGTTTAGACAACTTTCCAGTGGTTTCGGAAAGTGCGACGCTCCGGATTGACATACCGCAAAGAAGTTGCCTTTTTACTGGCGCAGAATGAACACAGAAGGACGATTCTGAACAATACTTTGACCGGCCGGGCAATATGAGAGCCCTGTGTTTTACGGAAAATATTTTCAGGTGTGATTATGAAAGTGCACCCCTGTGTGCTGACCGGAGTGTCTGATTTAGATGATGAACTGTTCTGATGCCGTGTTTGAACCGGAAATCTGTAAACGGCTGATTGCTGAAACACCGATGTCGGTGATGGTGACTGACAGCAATCTGCGGATTATTCAGGTAAATAAATCATTTGTAGATACAACCGGTTACTCTCCTGCTGAGGCGATCGGTCAGACCCCGCGACTGCTGAGTTCTGAGCGGCATGACATGCATTTTTATGAAGCTATGTGGCATTCAATACTCGATACCGGGCAATGGCAGGGGGAGATCTGGAACCGCCGGAAAGACGGAGAAGTTTATCCTGAGTGGCTGAATATCAATGTGATACGCGATGATGACGGGGCCGTGAGTCACTATGCCGGTGTTTTTTCGGATATCAGTGCATACGACAATTCCCGCAAGCGACTTCATCACATGGCGCACTATGATGCTCTGACAGGGCTGGCTAACAGAGTGCTGTTATATGACCGCTTAGGGCAGGCAATAGAAAAGGCCCGTCGTGACAAAGCCATGCTGGCGGTTATGTTTATCGATCTGGATCATTTTAAACGGGTAAATGACAGTCTGGGACACAGGGCCGGGGACCGGGTGCTGAATGCGGTGGCAGAAACGCTCAGGCAGCAGGTCAGGCAGTCTGATACGGTTGCCCGGATTTCCGGTGATGAGTTTGTGGTTGTGTTCTCAGATATTCAGGCAGTTGAGCATTTGGCCCGGGTGGCCGGAAAAATGGTTGACGCACTGGAGCAGCCTTTTGATATTACCGGAGAGCCTGCTGTGCACGTCAGCGCAAGTATAGGGGTCAGTGTTTTCCCCATGGATGGTGAAAATGCAGAGTCACTGCTTCAGCACGCTGATATTGCCATGTATAAAGCAAAAGAAAGCGGCCGTAACAGTTTCATGTTTTATACCGATCAGATGGGCAAGGTACTGCAGGAGCATCTGCTGCTTGAGCGGGATTTGCGTAAAGCGCTGGATAACCGGGAGCTGACGGTTGTGTATCAGCCACAGGTATGTGTACAGGATCACAGGATAACCGGATTTGAAGTTTTGTTACGCTGGTACCATCCGTTGCGGGGCTGGATTTCACCGGCAGTTTTTATTCCGATTGCTGAAAATGCCGGTCTGATCTCGGTATTAACACGCTGGGTATTTACGACTGCCTGTATGCAGTTAAAAGACTGGCACCAGCGGTTTGATCAGAATCTAAAGATGGCGGTGAATATTTCAGGTAAGCAGTTTAAGCTGGGCCGTCTTGATGAAGAAATACTGGGAATCATCCAGTCAACTGGCGTGGCAGCTGACCGGATAGAACTTGAACTGACGGAAACATCGCTGATCGATAATGTGGATAAAGCAACTGAGATGCTGAACAGTATTCGTGAGCACGGGGTGTGTCTGGCCATTGATGATTTTGGCACCGGATATTCGTCACTGAATTATCTGAAGATGTTTGATGTGGATAAACTGAAGATTGACCGCTCTTTTGTGCAGGCTTTGTTTAACGGCAAAAGTGATTCTGAGATTGTGACGGCGATTATCGGTATGGCAAATAACCTGAATATTGCCGTGATTGCTGAAGGTGTTGAAACGAAAGAACAGTTACTTTTCCTGCAGGAAAGGGGGTGTGATGAAATTCAGGGGTATTACTTCAGCACCCCTGAATCACCGGCGGTTATTGCACAGTTGCTTGAGCCGCCTCTGCAGGAACAGAATTAACCGGCGAGGCTTAATGGCTGGGAATGTGCTGCGTGCTTAACGGATGTGCGTTTGTGGTGCATATAACTCTGCAGCAGGCGACCGGTTATACAGTTGAAACAGCCGTCACTCTGACGTTGACACAGGCTGCTGGCACAGGCCATGAGCAGCAGATCATGAGACAGACGTGAAAGCGTGCTGCGGTCCGTGCTGTGCAATTCTGTGAGCGTGATAATACCGTCATCAAAGAGATGCTGAACGGCTTCACCCTGCCAGCAGGCGATAAGCTGGCCGGTAATTGAGTTTGTCAGGCTTATACTGGGATGTTCAGTATTCAGCCAGGCATTAATGGCCAGTGCTGTCATCGTTATTCCTTTTTTTCTAAATGATAATGGTTCTCATTATCTATAAATAATCCCGCTATGCAAGCAGAAATTCACTTTTCGGAACCCACAGGTGAATTTGCAGTCAGAGAATTAACCCTGCGAGGGTGAGCCGACGTACGTCGACGAGAGGAACAATCTATGACGAACCTGATACGTGCGGCACTGCTGGCGTTTGGCGTCCTGATGCTGAGCAGTGTTGCCCAGGCTGCTCAGTTAAAACAACCGGTGCCGGCTCCGGCGCTGACTCAGACCGATCCCCAGGCATGGTTAAACAGTCCGCCGTTAAGTCTGGAAGATTTACGGGGTAAGGTTGTTCTGCTGGATTTCTGGACATTTGACTGTTGGAACTGTTACCGGTCTTTTCCCTGGCTAAACAGCCTTGAGGAAACGTTTGCCGGCGATGACTTTACCGTGCTGGGTATCCATACCCCCGAGTTTGAGCATGAGAAAGTGCGTGACAATGTTGCAGAGAAAATCGCAGAATTTAAACTGCATCACCCGGTCATGATGGATAATGACTTTGCCTATTGGCGGGCCATGGGCAACCGTTACTGGCCGGCATTCTATATCCTGGATAAACAGGGGCGGGTACGTTCAGTCTATATTGGGGAAACCCACGCCAATACTGGCCAGGCAAATGCCATTGAAGCGGATATCCGTAAGCTGCTGGCAGAAAGCTAACACCGGGTATCTGATTGTGAAAAAGGCCACTTTAAGTGGCCTTTTTCTATGCAGTGATCAGCTTTGTTTTTCCCGCATGACGCAAAATACCCGGAAGCCATAAATCATAAACAGGCAGTTCAGAAAGCCAAAGAAGATATCCTGAAGTGAGCGTACTATCAGAGAATCAATGCCGATGGTGCTGAATAGCCAGCTAACGGTAACGTTTGCGCCGGTGATGAGTACAAACAGGCAGGCCAGTCCGGTGAGTAAATCCCAGAAGTACTCACGGGTTGTTTCCCAGCTGTCTTTCATGGCTTCCAGCGGCGAAGATTTTTCCAACATGCAGTGGTAGTCCGCAAAGGACCAGCGTACCGTCAGATACAGACCCGGAATAATGAACATCATCAGGCCCAGTACAATGCCTGCTCCGGAAATAAAATACGTCAGGAACAGAGACCCCCAGCGGGAAAGGCTCAGTTGAAGTGCCTGAAAAGCAGTCAGGGGACGATCCTGAACAACAGAGTTCAGGTAGGCAATGGTCGCGCCCCAATAAAGTGGCAGAAACAGCAGGCTGACCAGTGACAGCATCATGACAGACGGGTCTATTCCCTGCTGCTCGCCGTCCAGTGAACTGAGAACGATGGTGCCGATAATGTTAAGTATGATAATAAACGGCAGCTGTATCTTCATGATGGCAGTCAGATTCATTTTGAAGAAGAACCAGGTTTGCTTGAGATAGGTTAAAGCCATCTTAATTCCTGAAATAAAAGAGTGATTAATGTTTAGGTTTAGCCAGTAAGACCAGTTTGAAACTGCCATTATCGGCAATTGTTTCAACCCTATCAAAATGTACACTTGCTTTGCGTTCAAGTGGGATATGTAAGTTCACTACAAAGGCCGCAATGCCATCATTTTCCAGACGGCGACGGGTTGCCCTGAGGAAGGTGTCAGTTAGGTCTCCGACAACACTGAAACCCTGATGGAACGGCGGATTACAGATAACCATCGGGAAACGGTCTGAAATACCTTCAGCACAGTTGGCCGGGATCACTTCGCCGTTTATGTTATGCCGGCTAAAGTTTTCCTCACAGGCCAGCAGGGCGGTTGCATTGTTATCTGTGGCGGTGACAAAGCAGTCGTCGCTGGAACAATTCATGGCCAGATAACCGTAGCCGCATCCCAGGTCCAGGATACGGTTTGGGGATTGCTTAAGACGTTCAGTAAAGAGTGACAGCTGTTCAATCAGAAACTCGCTGCCCTTATCAATTTTGTTCCAGCCAAATACGCCGGGCTTGCTTGAGTATGCATAGTTCGCATCGCTGGCAATGTCGCGTAACTGGACGTAATCCTGATCGTCGAGTAATTCCGTGTCGCAATCATCAGGGCGTGTCAGGATGCCCATCCAGGTATTCTTATCGGATTTGGCTGTCTGAAGCTGACCATCAAAACGCTTCTTGGCTTTATCCAGATAGGTTTTAATCCCTTCGTTCTTCAAGCCGGCAATGAACAGTTGTCCGTCAGGCTTCAGCAGACGGATGGCCTGATTGATAACATGGTGAACAATCGGTTTTTCTTTGGATACACGATAAATAAGTGTATCAATGCTGCCATCCGTATATCCGGAGAAGTCAAAGTCGGTAAAGCGGCATTGCCAGCCCTGTTCTGTAAGTGTATCGGTCAGATCAATACGGTTACTGATCACGGTAATATTGGCACGTGGTGTGATACCCAGTTCCGGCTGGAGGGCATTTTCGTCGGCAATCCACAGGGTCGTGCCTTTGGCCTGAGCCAGCTCCGGCCGTAGCAGATCAAATGCAAAGTCTTTCATCAGATACTTGCAACCTCTTCTGCAGTCAGGAAGCGGAATTCACCGGGCTCCAGGTCTTCATCAAGGATGATGCCGCCAATGCTTTCCCGGTGCAGAGCCGCCACTTTATTGCCCATGGCTGCAAACATGCGTTTCACCTGGTGGTAACGGCCTTCCTGCAGGGTTACCCGGGCATGGCAGTCATCAAGTTGTTCAAGCGTTGCCGGTAATGTTGGCTGGTCTTCGTTGCGCAACATGATGCCTTCGGCAAAAGCCGGAGCCGTTTCCGGGCTGATCGGATCTTCAGTGGTAACCAGATATACTTTATCGCAGCTGCGGCGCGGAGATGTAACCCGGTGGGACCACTGGCCGTCATCAGTAATCAGCACCAGGCCTGTTGTGTCGATATCCAGGCGCCCTGCCGGATGCAGGTTCTTGATGTTTTCCAGATTCAACAGGTCAATGACCGTTGGGTGTTCCGGATCTTCCGTGGCGCAAATAGTATCCTGAGGCTTGTTTAACATCAGATAACGGGGGCCTGGTGGCGGGATTTCCCGGCCGTCCAGCAGGACAAGGTCACCGGACTTTACCTGAAAACCGTGGTCCTGATTGACCGTATCATTGATCTGCACCTTCTGACTCTTGATGAGGCGTTTGACCTGGCTGCGGGGCAGGCCGGTTGCCTGGCTGAGATATTTGTCGAGTCGCATTATCTGAATGGTTACCGCTGTAATGGATAAAGGCGGAATTATACCTCAGTCTTGGTCCTCAGTTGTATGGCTGAATCATGCAAAAGCTTTCGGATTGAGCTAATATAGCGGCCCATTTAATAACCGATTCTGTGTGAACCGACGTGAAGCTGTTTGTTGATAACTTAACCAATGTTGATTTTTCCTATCTGGATGCCCGTCGGGGCTTGCTGGGTGAGTCCTGGCTTGTGCAACTGGTGCTGGATGGCAGCCTCAATGAACAAGGGATGATTTGCGACTTCGGGATCGTTAAGAAAGCGGTGAAGCGCTGGTTTGATGACTGTATTGACCATGCTCTGGTTGTGCCGACGGGAATGAATGATCTGATCTTGCAGCAAGATTTGCAGCAAACGGAAGTTGCCTGGAAGTACCCCGACGGTGAAACCTTTTACTGCCGTTCACCCCGTCAGGCGATCGTTCTGGTTGAGCTGGACAGCGTTACGCCTGAAGGGCTGGCCCGCTGGTGTAAAGATCAGTTACTGGCTTTATTTCCGGATGAAGTACAGGGGCTGGAAATCAGTTTCGTCCCTGAGAGTATTCCGGGGGCGTACTACCACTATAGCCATGGTTTGCAGCAGCATGACGGCAACTGTCAGCGCATTGCACACGGACACCGTTCCCGTATAGAGATTTTCCTTAATGGTCAGCGTGCCCCTGAAGAAGAGGCCCGTTGGGCGGAAACGCTGCGCGATATTTATATCGGTACCCGCAGTCACTTACAGAATGGCGAAGGCGCAGAACATCATTACCGGTACGATGCGCCGCAGGGTGAGTTTGAGATTAAGCTGCCAGCCAGCCGTTGCCACCTGATGGATACTGAAACTACGGTTGAGCAGATCGCCTGTCATCTGGCGGAGCAGGTGAAACAGACTAATCCTGACTCAAATGTGATGGTGAGGGCGTTTGAAGGTGTGGGTAAAGGCGCGATTGCCACTGCTTAGGTAGGTTCGGTTTAAGCGTAAAAAAAGCTGCCATTGGCAGCTTTTTTGTGTCCCGTCGATAAGGTTGTTACTGACGCATGGCGGCCTGTTTCAACGCGTAAAGCTGTTCCAGCGCCTCTCTGGGTGACAGATCATCCGGGTTAAGCTCCTGCAGTGATGTCAGGGCCGGGTGAGGTGTCGGTGCAAAAAACAGGTCTTCCTGCATCGGCGGGGTCTGGCGCTTATGTTCACTGTGGCCGGCATCATCTTCCAACTGGACCAGTTTCTGTTTGGCGCGGTGAATGACATGCTGAGGTACGCCCGCAAGCTGTGCCACCTGTAAGCCGTAACTCTGGCTGGCCGGTCCTTCCTGAACTTCGTGCATGAAGACGATATGATCCTTATGTTCCATGGCCGTTAAATGCACGTTAAAGACCGCCTGACTGAGTTCCGGTAATACCGTCAGCTCAAAGTAATGGGTGGCAAACAATGTTAAGGCTTTCACCTCATTCGCCAGATACTCTGCGGCCGCCCAGGCCAGTGATAAACCGTCGAAGGTACTCGTGCCACGGCCGACTTCATCCATCAGCACCAGGCTGTGTTCGGTAGCGTTATGCAGAATATTAGCGGTTTCGGTCATTTCAACCATGAAAGTTGAACGCCCGCCAGCCAGATCGTCAGAAGACCCCATGCGGGTAAAGATCCGGTCAACCAGGCCAATGGTTGCCGCTGTTGCCGGTACATAGCTGCCGATATGTGCCAGCAGGGTGATCAGGGCTGTCTGACGCATGTACGTAGACTTACCGCCCATGTTCGGGCCGGTGATAATCAGCATCTGTCGCTGCGGTGACAGGGTGAGATTATTGGCGACAAAGGGTTCATTCAGTACATTTTCCACCACCGGGTGACGCCCTTGATGTATCTCGATAAGCGGCTTATCGATCAGGGCAGGGGCGACAAACTCGAGGCTATCTGCCCGTTCAGCAAGGTTGCTCAGCACATCCAGTTCGGACAGCGCCTGAGCGCTGTCCTGCAGGGGCGCAAGGTGTTCAGCCAGTTGCTCAACCAGTGCTTCGTAAAGGGCTTTTTCACGGGTCAGTGCACGGCTCTTGGCGCTCAGAGCTTTGTCTTCAAATTCTTTCAGTTCCGGGGTGATATAACGTTCAGCATTTTTAAGAGTCTGGCGACGAATATACTCCGCAGGCATATCGATTGCCTGAGATTTACTGACTTCAATGAAGTATCCGTGTACCCGGTTGTAGCCTACTTTCAGGGTGGATATATCGGTGCGTTCCCGCTCTCTCTGTTCCAGCTCGACCAGATAACTGCCGGCGTTCTCGCTTAAACCGCGCAGTTCATCCAGTTCGCTGTCGTAGCCCTTGGCGATGACGCCACCGTCTCTGATAACCACCGGCGGATTTTCAATAATGGCCGTTTGTAGCAGGGTACAGAGTTCCGGGAACTCACTGGCACTGTCTGACAGTTCGCTCAGGCGTACCGGACGGTTATCTGACAGCAATTGCTGAATTTCCGGCAGAGTCTCAAAGGCATTTTTAAGACGTTCAAGGTCACGTGGGCGCGCAGAGCGCAGAGCGATACGCGCCAGTACCCGTTCAATATCACCGATCTGCTTCAGAAAAGGAGACAGTTGCTCGAACCGGTAGTTATCCATCAGCCACTGAATGGCGGCCTGTCTGCCGAGTAAAGTGTTATGGCAACGCAAGGGACGGTTAAGCCAGCGCCGTAACATCCGGCTGCCCATGGGGGTAGCGGTTTTATCAATGACTGAGGCCAGAGTGTTTTCTTTTCCGCCGGCAAGATTGATGTCTATTTCAAGGTTTTTACGGGTAGCTGCATCCAGAATGACGCTCTCGTCCCGTTGTTCCAGAATCAGGCGGCGAATATGGGGCAGGCTGGTGCGCTGAGTATCTTTCGCATATTGCAGCAGACAGCCGGCAGCACCCAGTGCCAGCGGTACATGTTCGCAGCCAAATCCGGTCAGGTCCTGTGTCTGAAACTGCTGGCATAAAAGGCGCTCAGCGGTTTCCAGTTCAAAATGCCACGGCGCCTGGGGGCGTAAGCCTTTATAGCCCTGAAGCTGTTCACTCAGGGTAACGGTATCGTTATAAAGGATTTCTGCCGGTTTCAGGCGTTCCAGCTCTCCCAGTAATGCTTCATCGCCAGATATTTCCAGCAGGCTGAAACGGCCACTGCTTATATCAACAATGGCAATACCATAGCTGGACTGCTGGTGGTTAATGGCCACGAGCAGGCTTTCACGGCGCTCATCCAGCAACGCTTCATCACTGATCGTACCGGGTGTAACGACACGCATGACTTTACGTTCAACCGGGCCTTTGCTGGTGGCCGGATCGCCTACCTGTTCACAGATTGCAACGGACTCGCCGGCGCGAACAATTTTGGCAATATATCCATCGGCAGAATGAAACGGGATACCTGCCATAGGGATTGGATTGCCACCACTTTTGCCACGGGCTGTTAATGATATATCTAACAGTTGCGAAGCTTTTTTAGCATCGTCGTAAAACAACTCATAAAAATCTCCCATGCGGTAGAACACTAACTGATTCGGGTGTTCTGCCTTGATGCTCAGGTATTGCTGCATCATGGGGGTATGTGTTGTTTTTGCCGGGGCTGAATGTTCTTTAAGTGTGGTCATTAAAAGGCTTTTAATCTTAATTAAACAGTGTGTTACTGAGTGTTCAGGCTGTCCTGTCCGGGGCGGAACAGCCTGCGGCATCCAGAGATTATAAAGTTGACGGGGCGTATTATAAGTCCCCGGCAGTCATTATTTTAGTGTTGAAAGACTCTGTTTTAACCGGATCATCGACGAAATTATCCGGTGAAACAGGCAGTCGCCCAAACCAGTAAGTGAAAGCGAAACAGCATACCTTATAAACCTCTAACAGTTAAAAGTTTCCGGGTTTACGTGAAGGGTTGAGTTTGTAAACCGCAGATGACGTTATATACGCTTTCACTCCGGTCTGATGCTTATCTTTACTGGCACCGGATCCCGGTAATTGCCTTTAAAAGCATGCGGTTAAGCATCATGTTTACCCGGGGCCTATCTCAGATGTTCTTTCAGTGCTGCCCAGATCTGATGCAGATCTACCCCGGTTTCTTCTGCGACCTGAAGAAATTTATGGCGTTCGTCTATCCCGGACAGTGTATTCCATTTCGCCCATATGATGTGTTCTGTTGATTCATCACATTGTCGGGGGCGTCCGTTAGACGTACCGCCGATGTTTAGCAGTTTTCTCCGGTGGGAAAATTCAGCGGCGTGTAATCCAAATAAGCGACGCATAAGGCATAACGGAGCACCCAGCAGCAGGTAATTATCTTCAAGTCTGCGCAGTTCTTCTAACTCCCTGACTTCTTCTATCTTTTGGCGCAGGCTGTCAATGTCCAGTTGAATGAATATGTATTGTTCAGCTTTCTCGACCAGGAACCGTTGTTGTCCAAGTGTTAAGCTGGACAGGAAAAACTGTTCGTTATTACTGAGAGACGTAAGTTCGTCCGGTGCAGTGTATGAACGTTCTATTTCTATGAGCAGGCTTTGTGCAGCAGCCTGGCAAAGGTGTTTATGTGTACGTGACATTTTATGGGGCCTCCTTACTCCTTAAGTGTCTCGGTATACAGTTACAGAAGTATTGTCTTCTACTGTTTGTCGTTTGCTTCAAATAACGGGAATATGTCTTCTGTACCTTTTATGAATCCCTGCAGGTCGTTGATATTAATAATCCGGTTTTTTCTTGTCTGTAAGTGTTAACGCTGCCGATATTGCAGGGGACGTTTTATCCGTGCAATTCTTTACTGTGCTGCAGAGATGATTTTATCTTTGGATAAATATGTTCAACGTGTGATTGGTGGTCGGTGAGGCGGTGGAATAAGCAAACTTATAAGTGCATTCTTAACCGGGTAGGGTGAAAAATAGAAACAATCATCATGATCCCGTAATGCGTGTTGGGTAATTAAAAGAATAGATGGTTCTGCAGTTATACAGGCATAGTTACTGCAGGCGCTCTGTGTGTCCGGTGAGTTTTTCTTTTGTGGCGTGCAGCGACTGATTGAGTCATCCTGCTGATCAGAAGTATACAAAGGCTGAGACAGGTTTTCCGTCCTTTGAGTTGCAACGGCATCTGCGCCGTATGCTAGTACCGGTAACGTCAGAAGTTGTATGAGCAGGGTGGTTGCTGCCAGCAACAAGCGAGTCTTGATCATGAGGTGTTATATTCAGTTGTTCACGCCATTTTAAGAGTAAGGCCTGACTTATATTACCGTGCTTAGCAGGCTGGATGTTGTTTTGTATTGTGTTACGTAAAATTAATTTACCCTGTTTTACAGAAAGTTTGCAACCGATTATGTGAATTAATGCTTATGGGTCAGATGATTTAATAAAATATCCCGATGATAAGTATGAAGCTGAAAATTATGTAGTGCAGTATTTTCTATTATCAATATCGTTCTCAGCTGTTTTTATTAATGAGTGTTCAGGGTTTTGTAGCACGTTTTTTAATATTACCATTCAATATTTTTATTGTTTTACATATATTGCGTGCTTCAATTGTTTTAAGTTCATGTAGCCAATCTTTTAATTAGAACTTTTCTTTTTGTGTATAAGGTTTTTTACTTTTCAAACTGGGCAATTAAGGCTTAATTCAGCCTCTGTTGTTAGATTGACGGTCTGTCAGGGTGGAGTTCTCCCCCTTTTTTAACATAATTTTTCTGGGCGATGGATTGCCGGATAGTACCTCTGTGCATGTAAAACGGAGGATGCATTGAATACACCTGCTGTGCAGCAAGTATTCTTACCTACATACAACCAAGGAATGGAAATGGCTAATCAAGATATTAACAACGTCACGGGTCGGTTTTTACCCGACAGTATCGGGCAGCAGGCTGCCAGTTCATCTGAATATACCTACAGAGTTCAAGAAAACGAAACCGGTGCTCACATTAAAGAGTTTGGTGTGGCCGATCCTGACTTTGATCAGGAGCATATTTTCAGTGTCGATGATGACCGGTTTGAGTTCGTTGATAATCTGTTGAAGCTCAAAGATGAATATAGTCTTGATTATGAAGAGGCCGCATCGGTACCCCTGATCATTACGGTGACTGATTCTGGTGGTTTAACCAGTCAGAGTAATATCCGGGTGGAGGTTCTCAATGCCGGTGAGCCTATAGATTCCGGGTTGACAAATATTACCCCGTCAACAGCGCCTGTACCTGAAGATACTGTCATTGGAGGGGCTGTCGGTTTGCAGGTGAAGGCCGTTGATCCTGATGGTGATGCCGTCCGTTATGAGATGATCGACAGTGCAGGTGGTTTGTTTGCTGTTGATGAAGTGACCGGCGTGGTAACAGTCGCGGCCCCCCTGGATTATGAGACAGCAAGCTCATATGTGGTAGTCATTCGGGCCATATCTGAAGACGGCTCATCCGTAGACAACGAATTTCTTATCGAGATCGGTGATGTTGATGAAGTGATATCTGTCAGCCCGGTAGGTGATAGCAATACCGATGACAATGCTGTTGAGGAAAATGCGGCAATTGGTACCGGAGTGGGTATCACCGCCAGCGCTGGCGCAGGCCCGGATGACAGCGTTACCTATGCGCTGACCGATGATGCCGGCGGGCGTTTTGCTATCAATTCGCAAACCGGTGAAATTACAGTTGCCGGTGAACTGGACTACGAAACGGCCAGCAGCCATACAAT